>CAJTVK010000023.1:0-9506 GCA_910579645.1 uncultured Lachnospiraceae bacterium
AGGCTGTCTTGCCGCAGGGCATGGGCTGTCCGTAGGTTCCCGTTCCGGCCGCTGCGCAGGCAGAAAACCCATGATTGATTTTTGTGGGCAGTCTTGTGCATTCAGCAATAATCCGTTATACTGTAAGCAATGAATTGGCATAAACCGGCACAGGAAGATTTATAAGGAAAATAGTTATGTAGTTTCCTGATATATTATTATATAGAAAGGCGTGGTTGACGGATATGGAGAGACAGATTGTAGTTACGATAGGAAGAAGCTTCGGCAGCAATGGACGTAGGATAGGGGAAAAGCTGGCAAAGGATTTGGGCATAAATTTTTATGACAGGAATTTGATTGAAAGGGCGGCGGCAGAAAGCGGGCTGGAATGGAAAATAATGGGGAAAGGGGATGAAAAGCTGATCGGAAGAGTGCTTAAATTTGCTCCCGGCTGGGATTTCATCCAGGACAATCCAAACGAAAAAATATACCGTGCACAGGAGGAGACTATACGCCGGATTGTGAAGAGCGGGGAATCCTGCGTGATTGTAGGGCGGGGGGCGGACTATGTGCTGCGGAACCGGCCGGAGGTGTTGAAGATTTATATTTATGCACCGTTCAGCCTGCGGGTGGAAACCGTGATGGAGCGGTACAGCTTTTCGAAAGAAGAAGCGGAAAAAGTAGTGCGTTATATGGACAAGACAAGGAAGAATTATTACGAATATTTTACGGATAATAATTGGGATCAGAAAGAGGGGAAGGATATGCTGATAGACAGCAGTGAATTCGGTGTGGACGGTACGGCCGGGCTGCTGAAAGCGGCGGTAGAATGTAAAATGAAAAAAGACTGGGATGATTTATAAGGGCGGGAAGGGGATATCTTCCAAATTTAAGCAACGTAGCCCACTACGCCTCTTATATTTGGGCGGAAATATGACGCGAATTGGAATAAGTCTTGCAGAAAGCAATTTTAAGGCACGCTCTGGAAAGAACAGGTATTTTTAATGAATTATATAGTATTTGATCTGGAATGGAATCAGGGAAATGCCGAGAGAGAAGGGGAAGAACGGGAAAGTCCATTTGAAATCGTAGAGATTGGTGCGGTTAAATTGAATGATGCTTATGAGATAACCGGGGAATTCAGCTGTCTGGTGAAACCGCAGATTTACCATGAAATGAATCAGATAACCCAAAATTTGATTCATCTTCAAATGGAAGAATTGGAGGACGGGAAATACTTTCCGGAGGTGGCGGAAGAGTTTCTGGAATGGTGCGGAGAAGAATGTATTTTCTGCACTTGGGGAGCCATGGATTTGCTGGAATTACAGAAAAATATGAAGTATTACGGGATGGAGCCGTTGGGGGACGGGCCAATCAAGTATTATGATGTGCAGAAGCTGTTCAGCATAGGGTTTGAAGACAGAAAATCAAGGAGAACATTGGAGTATGCCATTGACTTCTTGGGAGTGGAAAAAGACATTCCTTTCCATCGGGCATTCAGTGACGCATACTATACGGCCAAGGTGATGGCCAGACTGGATGCTTCGGTTTTTGGCAACTACTCTTATGATGTCTTTGTAAAGCCCAAATCCAGAAAGGACGAGATAAGGGTTATTTTTGATAATTATGCAAAATATATTTCCAGGGAATTTGAAAGCAAGTCGGAAGCATTGGCCGATCATGAGGTGATGAGCGTAAAGTGTTATCTGTGCGGACGGAACATTAAGAGAAAGATGAAATGGTCTACCCCTAACAATAAGCACTATTACTGTCTGGGCTATTGCAGCATTCACGGATATGTGAAGGTGAAGGTAAGGGTGAAGAAATCGGAAGACGGAAAGGTATATATCGTCAAGACAACAAAACTTATCTCGGAGGAAGAAAAGAATCTGATGACAGAAAAGCATATGAAACCAAGACATTGGTAAAAAGCCGTCAGCCGTGAAGCTCTTGCAGAAAATCACGGCTGGCGGCTTTAAGATTTTTGTAAGAAAAAGGGTGAGCCGGATGTAAGAAATAAGCGGTAATCTAGGAACATGTCAGAGCACACATATTGGCAGCATGGAGGTCATTTTATGAAGGAACGGATTTTAGTGGTGGATGATGACAGGGAAATTGTAAAGGCAATTGCGTTATTGCTGGAAAAGGAGGGGTATGAGGTCTTAAAAGCTTATGACGGAATACAGGCATTGGAAGTAATAGCGGAAAATCAGATTCAGCTTATCATTATTGACGTAATGATGCCGAAGCTGGACGGGCTGTCGGCAGTGATGAAAATCAGGGAAAAGAAAAACATTCCCATTATCGTGCTGAGCGCAAAAAGCGAAGATACGGATAAGGTTCTGGGGCTGTCCATGGGGGCAGACGACTATGTGACAAAGCCGTATAATCCGGCGGAATTGGCGGCAAGGGCAAAAAGCCAGCTGCGCAGATATACTTGTTTGGGAGACATCAACGCCTCCCTTTCCAATGCAAATATCGTAAACGGCAGGTTAAGATATAACAAAGAGGAAAAGATTCTGTATGCGGATGAGGAGCCGGTCAGGCTGACGGCAACGGAAACCCGGATTGTGGATTTGCTTATGAACAATTTAGGGCGTGTGTTTCCGGCAGAGGAAATTTATAGGCGTGTATGGAATGAAGAGGCATATGCAGCAGAAAATACGGTTATGGTTCATATTCGGAGAATCCGGGAAAAAATGGAATGGAATCCGAAAGAACCGGAATATTTAAAGGTGGTGTGGGGCATTGGATATAAAATTGAGAAAAAGTAAAAAAATAGCCGGTGTGGCCGCATGGTTTGCGGGATGCATTATTATGGCGGTAAATATGTTCTGTCTGGCATTGGAACTGCTCTGTTATGAAGACTTTCCCAAACATGCAGGGCAGGTAATGAATGGAAATTACCAAGAGACGGAAGAATTCAAAGATTATATATTGAGTACTATGGATAAATTTCTTTGCATGTCCGTGGCAGATTCCTATGGCAGTTATTACGGCGGCGTAAGTGACGGACAAAGAGATGCGGCTGACGGCCTGCAGCTTCAGCCCATGGAAACATACGGAGAGGCAGCGGAGAATGACGAAAACCGGGAGGAACGGGAAGAAAATGCGTATTGGGAGAGTTGGGAAGAGGAAGAAGACGCGTATTGGGAGGGATGGGAGGCGGCCATTGATGCCGGAGACATGGCAGGAACCGGCATAGAGGCGGAAACGGCAGGGGACGTGGTTTATGAGAGCGATTATATATGGGATTCGGTCAGAGGCGCCACCTATCAATATTATGATTATTATGAGGACATATATGGCAGCAGGTACGATGTTATTTATAACGTAGGGGCTATGGATAAAAAAGGAGCGGACACGCTTCATGGCAGAATGAAATATAATACCAATATTTTGTACCGGATAGAAAATAAGGGAGAGACAATCTATACCAACTGCGAGAATTTAGGGCATGACGGAATGGGTTCGGAGGAAGCCTGTGAAATAAACTTAGGGGAAAAAGTTTTTACAATGCCGAAAGGATATAATTATTTGCTGTATTATGACGGGCTGACACTTCGGGCCTGGAGATATGGAAGGGAGGTAAACATAGAAGACTTCCCGGATGTTATGTACAGTGATTGGTATATTCCGGGATTCGGAAGCATGCCTGCCGATGATGCGTATGTGGATTCCGAAGTTTATATGGCAGTGGCAGAAATTCCGCAAATCATTATAAAACGGAATTTTGACGGTAACGGAAATACTTATTACAGCAATCAGCTGTACAGCATCTATAAAAACATGCAATATATGGAAGGCTTTTACCGGAATTGGATTTACGGCTTAGTGATTTCCATACTCCTTTTGGCTGCCGGTTTCATGCTTCGGGTTTATAGAAAAGAGGCATATGCCCAAATTGCCGGAGTGACAGGAAAGGTTTGGTTCGAGATAAAATTATTTCCGGTACTGGCGGTATTGATGTTGGCAGCCACGGGCATTTTTCCGCAGCTGAAATCCCTGTTTTGGCAGGGAGAAAATTATATTATTGAGTTGTATTACCGGATAAGAGATATGCATTTCTATTCCGACCTCCGTATTGCGGCGCTGATTGCCGTATTTATCCTCTGTACCTGCATTGTGTGGACTTTTGTCAATGATATCAGATATAATAAAAAGCCTTGGAAAAAAAGTCTGCTCAGGGAGGCTGCCGGACTGTTTCGCACATCTATGTTAAGGCTTCCGTTCAGCAAAAGAATGGTATGGTATGGGATATGGGTATTTCTGCTCGGGCTGCTATGCATGCTGCTGCCGGTGACGGTACAGGCGTTGGGAAGAGGGGCAAAGGGATGGATTGCCGTATGCGCTCTTTTGACGGTTATTCTGTATTTTCAATTTCTTTATGTCAGAAATATGCGTAGGATGGCGGTGGATATAGACCATATTGCAGGGATGATAGAGGCTGTCAGAAACGGAGAACTACAGGAAAATATAGAAATATCCAAGGAATCCGGACTGGCGGACACTATGGATAACCTGACGGATATAAGGAAAGGCATGGATAAGGCCATAAAAGAACAAATAAAAAGCAACCGGATGAAAGTGGAATTGATTGCCAATGTATCCCATGACATTAAGACCCCGCTTACTTCCATTGTCAGCTATGTGGAATTACTGAAACAGGAAGAAGGACTGCCGGAACATGTGAAGGAATATATATCCATTCTGGAAAGTAAATCCCAGAGGCTGCGGGTTATGGTGCAGGATGTGTTTGAAGTGAGCAAGGCGGCTTCGGGAGAACTGCCTATGCATATGGAAAAATTGGATTTCGGCAAGCTGATCCGTCAGACCATTGCAGATATGCAGGAAGAGATAGAGGGCAGCGCGGTAAGTATAAAGTGTGACATGCCGGATGCTGCAGTGATGATATCAGCCGACGGAGACAGGCTCTACCGGGTATTTCAGAATTTGATTCAGAATGCACTGAAGTATTCCTTGGACGGGTCGCGGGTATATATCGGCCTGCGGCGGGAGGGAAACCGTGCGGCAGCGGATGTGAAGAACACTTCAAAGGCAGAACTGCCTGCAAATGTGGATTTTACGGAACGGTTTGTCCGGGGAGATAAGAGCAGGACGGACGGAGGCAGCGGCTTGGGGCTGTCCATTGCACAGAGCTTCACGGAGGCCTGCGGAGGAAGCTTTAAGGTGGAGACAATTGCGGATTTGTTTGTGGTGACGGTGGGATTTGAGGCGGATGAGGGCTGAAAACCCCAAATTGATTTCCGTAGTGTAAGAGTTGTGAATCTTGACAGATGAAAAAAAAGTAAATACAATTCAAATTATGAACTCGCATATACAGTGGAATATTTAGAGAATGTGGTTGTGGTTGTAATTATGGGCGGAACAAGAGATTTTTATGACTAATTGAAGCAGTATATGAGGATAACGCAAAACCAAACGGAAAGGAAGAAAGCAAAATGACAGACATATTAAGTCTTTTCGGCAGAGAAACCGCAGAATGGTTCGGAAACGCGCTGGGAGAGCCTACGCAGGTTCAGAAAGAAGCCTGGCCTTTGATTGCGGAAGGCAGGCATGTACTGGTATCCGCTCCCACGGGAACCGGAAAGACGCTTTCTGCTTTTCTTGTATTCTTGGACAGAATGAAGAGGCAGGCACAGGAAGGGACGCTGAAAGAGGAATTGCAGCTTGTCTATGTCTCCCCGCTGAAATCCTTGGCAGCGGATATCCGTGAAAACTTAAAACGTCCTTTAGAGGGCATCGGCGCCGCAGAGGAAATTGCGGTAGGCATCCGGACGGGCGATACTCCCCAGAGGGACAGGCAGCGGATGGTTCGAAGACCGCCCCATATTTTGATTATTACGCCCGAATCCTTATATTTGATGCTTACCAGCAAAACCGGGCAAAATGTCTTGGCTACGGCCAAGGCCGTGATACTGGATGAACTGCATGCCCTGATTGATACGAAACGGGGGGCGCATCTGATGCTGTCTTTGGCGCGTCTGGATATTTTGTGCGGACAGCCGCTGCAGCGTATCGGTTTGTCCGCAACCATTGAACCGTTGGGGAAAGCGGCGGAATATCTGGCTCCGGAGGAAGTGAGCATTGCATCGCCTGCAATGCGTAAGAAGGTACGGCTGGATATACTCAGCCCTTATGCCGATTCCACGAAGGGGAGAAGGAAAGATCCGGTTTGGGAGGAACTGGGGGCGTTGGTATATAGACATTGCCAAGGGAGCCGCAGTGTGATTGCTTTTGTGGAGGGCAGAAGATATGCGGAAAAGTTGGCATATTATGTCAATGTTCTGGGTGGGGAGGGATTTGCCCGGGTACATCACGGAAGCCTGTCCAAGGAACAGAGGATGGAAACGGAATTGGCCTTGCGGGACGGGCGGCTGCGGCTATTGTGCGCCACATCTTCCATGGAGTTGGGGATTGATGTAGGGGAAATCGATCAGGTGCTGCAGGTGGGCTGCCCGCGTACCGTTTCCGGCACCATGCAGCGGCTTGGCCGGGCAGGGCACAATCCCGGCCGGGTCAGTGTCATGTATCTTTTCCCAAGGACGGCGGCGGAATGTGTATCCTGCGGCATGACGGCGGAACTGGCCAGACAGGGCGGGGTGGAGCATCTGAATCCGCCCTCGCAATGTCTGGATGTGTTGGCACAGCATTTGGTTTCCATGGCTGCTTTTAAAAATTATGAAATAGATGAAGTGATGGAAATTCTGCCAAGGGCGTGGCCGTTCCGGAATGTTACGAGAGAAGATGTGGAATCGGTGTTGGGTATGCTGGCAGGAGATTATGAGCATAGCCGGGATATTCCTGCACGGCCAAGAGTTCTGTATGACAGAATCCACGGAAAAGTGGAAGGGGACGGCTATAGCAGGATGCTGGCTATTTCGGCGGGGGGTACGATTCCCGATAAAGGGATGTATGCGGTAAAGACGGAGGATGGGGTAAAACTGGGAGAAGCGGACGAGGAATTTGTCTATGAATCCCGGAAGGGAGATCGCTTCATTCTCGGTTCTTTTGCCTGGAAAGTGATAAATATCAGCCGGGATACGGTCACTGTGGCACCGGCTCCGGCAGAAGGCGCCAGGCTTCCTTTCTGGAAAGGGGAGATAAAGGGGAGGGATAAACGGACGGGAGAAGCGTTCGGCCGTATCTTCCGTTCTTTACAGCAGGCATATGAGGACGGCCGGCTTCCGGCTGCATTGGAAGAATTGGGGCTGGACCAATCGGCAGTTGGGCTGGCATCCGGCTATCTGGAACGGCAGATGAAGATTACGGGAGGGCTCCCGGACGACAGGACAGTGATTGCGGAGCATTTTAAGGATTCTTCGGGAAACAGCCAGTTAATGGTACATTCCGTTTTCGGGAGACGGATTAATGCGCCCTTGGCGCTTCTTGCGGCAAGAAAGGCCGGGGAATTGCTGGGGACGGAAATCGGCAGCGTGGATGAAGAGGACGGTTTTCTGCTGTATTCCTATAGGGGGGAGGATATTCCGGAAGGGATTCTGCAGAGATTGAATCCGGACAGCTGTATCCGGCAGCTGGAAATCCTTCTGCCTGCCACGCCGCTTTTTAATATGGCATTTCGGTATAACAGCGGGCGTGCATTAATGATGGGAGTCAGGGGGAACGGGAGGCAGCCCCTTTGGATGCAGCGGCTGCGGAGTGCGGAGATGCTGGAACAGGTGGCGGGAGAAAGAAATCATCCGCTAATCCGCGAGACTAGGCGGGAATGTATGCAGGAATTATGGGATGCGGAAGGGGTGAGGGATTTTTTATGGGATATCCGTTCCGGGGCAGTGGAGGTCAGGGAAATCTACAGCGAAATTCCTTCTCCTATGTCGCTTCCTCTGCAATGGGGGCAGGAAGCGGCGGTGATGTATGATTATGCGCCTACGCCGCAGGGGATTCACAGGTCGGTGGAGACAGCGTGGAGACAGGAAAAGGAATTGTTGGAGCAGCCGGATGAAAGAGAACTGATACATGTGCAGGAACGGGACAAGCTGCCGAAAGACGAAAAGCAGCTGCATTCCCTTCTGATGACGGAAGGGGATTTGGCGGCGGGGGAATTGGATATTCCGGCAGAATGGCTGGATCGTCTGGCGAGGGACGGACGGGTCTTGTATTTGGAGCAAGGATTGTGGATAGCGGCCGAACAGAGGGAGGAATATGCGGCTGCTCTTGGGGAAGACGAAAGCGGAAAGCGGCAGGAGGGAAAAAACGGGAAGCAGCAGCGGCTTCCTATCGTACGCCGGATGCTTCGCTATCGGGGAGCGGCGGATGCGGAAGAGACAGCGCAGCGTTACGGCTGGCGGGTTTCCGAGGCAGAAGAGATTTTGGAGGAGTTGTGCCGAAGAAAAGAAGCGGTGGGGCAGGACGGCAAATTTTATCACGGGGAATTATATCGGCGGGCCAGAATACGGACGCTGAAAAAACAGCGGGAAGAAGTGAGCACCTGTTCCGGAGAAGCTTATGCCGCTCTGTTGCTTTCCCGCATGGAGTCAAGCGCACCGGCGGAAGAATGCCTGCGGAGTTTCTTGAAGCGGTACACGGGCGCTGTTTTGCCGGCTTCGCTTTGGGAGGGGGTTTTGCTTCCCAGGTGGATTAAGAACTATCGGGAAGCTATGCTGGATGCTTACCTTGCCGAAGGGGAATTATTCTGGCATATGGAGGGCAAAGAGGGGCTGCGGTTCGATGCCCAGGAAGAGATTGACTGGGACGGGGATTTGGGTGGCCGCACAGAAGGGCTGGACGAAAAGGAACGGATTATATACGAGGCTCTTTTAAAGCGGGGAGCCAGTTTCCTGCAGTCGCTGAACGGGCTGCTTCCCGACGAATCTTCTTATGATACGCTGTTGGCTCTATTGGAAAAAGGATTGGTTTATGCAGACAGTTATATCCCGGTACGGCAGTGGATGAACAGGGAAAAGACAAGGAAATCTTCCGTGAGGCAGCGTGTCAATGTGAAAGTGAAGGCACTGCGGGCGGGAAGATGGGATGTGGTACGTCCTCTGAAGGAGCAGCCGGCAGAGAAGAAACTGGAAAACTGCTTCAGCCGATATGTTGTGCTTGCCAAAGAAACGGCAGCAGCCTGCGGGCTTCCGTGGCAGGAAGCCTTGGAAATATTGCGTATATGGGAATATACCGGGCAGACAAGAAGAGGGTATTTCGTGGACGGGATGTCCGGAGCGCAGTTTATCCGCCGGGAAGACTATGCCGCCGCCGTCAGAATGCTTCGGAATCCGGAAAAAAAGCCGGTTTGGGTCAATGCGGCGGATCCCGTTCAGTGCTGGGGGAAAATATTGCCTCATAAGGAAGGCCGGAATTTTCTGAACATTCCGGGAAATGCAGTGGCCTGTCTGGGAGGCCTGCCTGTGGCGGTTATGGAAAAACAGGGGAAAACACTGCGTGTATTTGACGGGCAGCGGTTGGAAGAGTGCATGAAACTTTTTACGGAAGAATATAAGCGGGGGAAGATTTTCCCGGCAATCAAACGTGTGGTAGTGAAAGAA
>CAJTVK010000023.1:9535-42880 GCA_910579645.1 uncultured Lachnospiraceae bacterium
CATGAACCACATATTTTATAGACAGAAAGGGCAGGATCCATTTGAAATCTGGGCTTTAGCGGAAGGTTTTTAACGGACGATAGGTATCGCCGGCAGGTCATCTGTTTTCCCTCATGGCTCTGCAGGGGTTTCCGTAGGCTATGGTATGGTCGGGAATATCCTTGGTGACGACGCTGCCGGCACCGATTACCACATTATTTCCGATTGTGACACCCGGCATAATGATGGCGCCGCCGCCAATCCATACATTGTCCCCGATGGTTACGGGTGCGGTCTGGGTTTTGCAAAACGCAAAGGAACCGTCTTCTTTGGGTTCCCCGAAGCGGTCGAGGGCATTTGTCGGGTGGAAAGCCGTATATATCTGTACGTTAGGGGCAATTAAGGCATTGTCCCCAATCGTGATTTTATTGTCATCTAAAAAAGTACAGTTCATATTTACCTCGCAATTGTTTCCGAAATAAATATTGTTTCCGTAATCTACATAAAAAGGTGCGGTAATCCATAGATTCTTGCCCTGTCCTCCCAACAATTCCTGCAGTATGCGCTTTTTCTCTTCCGCATTTGCGGAATCCGTTCTGTTATAATCCCGGATAAGATCTTTTGCCTTATGCCATTGATTCAATAATTCCCCGTCGCCGCAGTCATAAAGCTGTCCTGCCAGCATCTTTTCCCGTTCCGTCATAACCGTATCCCTCCTATCTGCTAATAGCCTGTAAATGGAATGACTCTATTTTAACATAACCATAGATATAATGCCATGGAAAAATCCGCAATGGCACGGTTTGTTATTTTATAGTATAAAAACAACAATTTCTTCTTTCTTTAAAGAGGGCGAAAGGATGGGAAATAAAGGTTTTGCCTTGGGAATGATACGCATTTTCCGGAAGAACTATAGAAGCGGAACGGAGAGAATTACAGCAGAATAGTTATAAATATGACACATAAAACGGAGTTTTTTCGCATAGGAAGAATTTGTTTTTTCCGGAGAAATAATCCGGCAGAAATCTGGTTACTTAACGAAAAAAATGGAGTGAGTGTTGATTTTAACGCGGAAATTGGAGAACAGGACGGATTTGCGGAAATAGGCTTTGACTTAAACGCAGAAAATGGAGACAGTGCTTAAGAAAGTAACGCAGAAATTGGAGCCGTTTGTAGCTTTTACACATAAAAAACAGAGCAATGCCGGATTTGGTAAAAGTAAAACTCCAAATAATGCGTTAGTTATTTCCTTATTTGATGTAAAGTAGGTAAAAGATAGGATATAATGCCGAAAATGCTTAAAACTACTATATTTAGTGGTTTTTTTATTGACAAAATACTACAAAAAAGCGGATAATATGATTTAGACGAGAAAACTGGAGTTTTGAGTGTCCAGAATTATCGTATATAAAAAGAACTCCAAAATATGCGTTCAAAAAGAAAAAAGTCCAGAAAATGCGTTTAAATCAAAAAGAATGGAGAAAAGCCATGAAGGAGCCGATACCTTTTGAAGAAGTGGAGTACAAGAAAAGTAATTTTTTAATTGGCGCGAAATACAAATCTTCGTTATTGGAAAATAAGGTTCTTGCCATCAGCCTTACAAAGGTAAGGAAGGACGAGAGCGGGCAGTTAATCAGTACCGTAACGGCATCGGAATTAAAGAAATATATGAAAAAGACAAACGGTTCTTTCTATGACCAGCTTTATTCCTGTGCGGATAACTTGGCCAATAGGCAGATTGTGATGGAGGATCGGGAAAACAATAAGTTTATGATACTGAATATCGTACAGACTGCATTGTATGACAATGGGAAATTTACCATTAAATACAATTCCGATCTGGAAAAGTATCTTTATGGCCTGCAGCAGAATTTCACAAAGCTGAGCCTGCCGGTAATGATGTCTTTTAAATCGGTGTATTCCTTTCGGCTGTATGAATTATTAAAATCCAAGGCATATTATCCAAGAGACAAGAAAAGGCCGGAAAACCTGTTCCGGATTACTTTTTCGCTGTCGGAGTTAAAGCTGGATCTTGGAGCTGTGAATTCCAGCTATGACCGGGTACAGAGGGTGCTGAAAAGCAGTACCCCGGATTATGACAAGGCAGTGGAAGCGGCCAAAGAAAAGACTTTTGCCCGTTGGGGGGACTTTAAAGACCGGGTGATTGACGTGGCAGTGAACGAAATCAATTCCATGGCGGAGGCCTGCATGAATGTTTCTTATGAATTGGGAAAAGCAGGGCGGGGCGGCAAAGTGTATGAAGTTTCTTTTATCGTGAAGCTGACCGGCGGAATGATGGAATTCATGGAACAGAATGTGGTGCTTGCACCTATGGTTTCGCCGGATATGAGTGTAGTCGAATTGATTGACAATCTGTTAGAGGACGAAGATATGCGTGTGAAAGATATCAAGGCAATTGCGGTGGCGGCGGAAAATGATTTTGAACGGGTGAAAAATGCATATGATATTTACCGGCGGCAGAAAGTGAAAGCGGCAAACTTTACCGGATGGATGGTGGCGGCAATTAAAAACGGCTATAAGGACTCAAAAAAATATCAGCGTAGCGGTTTTCATGATTTTGAGCAGAAGGAATATGATTTTGAACAGCTGGAACTGCAGCTTCTGTCGAATTAAACGATGAAATTGGAGCAGGTTGGAAAATGGCGGACAGAAAAACAGAAATGAGGAAAAAATGAAAAGACTATTGGTGACAGGTGCATCCGGTTTCTTGGGAAGCAGAATCGCGGAGTACTATAGGGATAAATTTGACGTGTGTGCTCCGGGGCATGGGGAAATGGATATTACGGACAGGGAGAGTGTGTTTGCGGTATTTAAAGAGGTAAGGCCTCACGCGGTCATACACGGCGCAGCGGTCTCCGATGTGGCAAGGTGTGAGAAAGAGCCGGAGAAATCGTGGAAAATCAATGTGGACGGGAGCAGGAACATAGCCATGGCGGCGGAAGAGTTCCGTTCGAAATATTTATTCTGCAGTTCGGATCAGGTTTATTTCGGAAGCGACGTCCCGGGTTTGCACAAGGAGAGCGAAAAAGTAATGCCGCAGAATATTTACGGGAAAGAAAAACGGAAAGCAGAAGAAGAGTGCCTGGCGCAAAATCCGGAATGCGTAGTTCTGCGGCTGTCCTGGATGTATGATCTTAGGACAAGGCGTGAGCAGGAACATAGCGATTTTTTCAGGACCTTGGCAGCCAAACTGCAGACGGACGAGGAAATAAGCTATCCAATCTATGACGTACGCGGAATAACGGATGTCAATGAGGTAATCCGCAATTTGGAGAAAGCAACGGAACTGCGGGGAGGAATCTATAATTTTGGCTCACCTAATGACAGCAATACTTATGAAACGGTCAAAGCGATGTTTGACGCACTGCGTTGGAATGCCGGGCGGCTGAAAAAAAATGAGACTGCTTTTGCATCCAATCCCCGCAACATCAGCATGAGCCAGGAAAAACTGGCAGAGAACGGAATAAATTTTCCGTCCACTTTGGAAGCCCTTATCCGGAACGGGAAAAAATTATGCGGAAAACGGTAAAGTGATTTTGGAAGCAGCGCTTATTCATCCAACCATTTGATTTCCGGATAATATTCGAATATGGCCTTTCCGACAATATCCTCTTTTTCCACGAACTTGCTGTTCCAGTACCGTGAGTCCCAGGAATTGTTCCGGTTGTCGCCCATCATAAAGTAGCAATTGCCCGGTACGGTATACGGCCCGAAATCGGGCTGAAAGGTTTCTTTAATGTAAGGCTCTTCCAACGGGGTGCCGTCGATGTAAATCATTCCGTTTTTTCCTTCTATCGTTTCATTGGGCAGGGCGATGATTCTTTTTAAATAAGGGTCGGAGGAAGCAGGTTCATCGGGACATTGAAAAGCTACAATATCTCCTCGCTCCGGCTCTTCATTAAGATATGATAAGCGGTAAATGAAAATCCGGCTGTTTGTCATAATGGTATTTTCCATGGAACCGGTAGGAACCTGTGCATTGGCAATCAGCTTATCGTTAATAAGGAAGGTCACTATCAGTGCAGCAAATATTACCTTTGCATATTCCCATATTTCTCTCATGATTTTTTTGGCAGTCATGGCGTATCTCCTGTGTTTGGGCTGAATTTCAGTATATTTATCCGGGCTATAAATCATAATCATCATATCTTGGCAGCTGTATATTCCGTCCCCGTTTGTATCGGTATCTGGTTTTCTTATTGTACCGTGCCTTATAACGTCTGCGGCCTGCAAAGCTGTAGTTCTGTATGAGCGACCGGACGACAAATATCAAAATCAAAATGCCCGCGGCGGCAAGAATGCCAAGCAGTACTTTTTTCACATTTACAAAAATAATGTTTTCCTTCGGCTCCGGTTCTTCTTCCGCTGCTGCAAGGGGTTCCGCAGGGCTGTCAAAATCGTAGGAGGAAGCGGCAGCAGCCACATCAATGGATGCGCTTCCTACATAGATGCCGTTGTAAGTATAGTCAATAACGGCAAGCTGGTTTTCGTTTTGCGCTTCATAGGAAATGGAAGACTGCAAATCTTCAAAGGAAGCGGTTTTGGGCAGGATAAGATAGCTGCTTTTATTTAAAGAAAGAATCGGTTTGGAATTGCCGAAAATATCGTTTTCCGTCTGGAAAAAATCCGCATTGTCTATCTGGTATTTCGTCTCGTTTTCCGATACATTTACGACTTCAAAATTGCTGAAGCCATAATTCAGCAAATCTATGGTATCCGTAAACTGGTTGGGTGATTCTTCTTTCATGACGACGCAGATGAGTTTCATGCCGTTTTGCTCAGCACAGGTCACAAGCGTCTGACGTGCATTATCCGTATATCCCGTTTTTCCCCCGATTACGCCTTCGTAGGGAAATTCCCCGGTTACCATCCTGTGATGCGTGCGCAATATGAAATCATCGGGCTGTGTGTCCGTGGGTTCATAATGCCGGGTGGGGGTGTTGGACATTTTTGCCAATAGTTCGTTCTGGTAAAAAGCCCGGGCGATGACGGCCAAATCATAGGCGGAAGTATAATGGTTGTCGTCATGCAGACCGTTTGGATTCACAAAGTGTGAGTCCATGCATCCCAGTTCGGCGGCTTTTTTGTTCATCATATCGGCGAAGCCCTCGATGCTGCCGCCCACATGTTCCGCCACGGCATTTGCCGTTTCGTTGGCGGAACCCACAAGAACTCCATAGAGGGCATCCTCCATTGTGAGAGCCTGTCCCACATCCATTCCCATGTGAGAACTGCCGGGAGTAATGGAAAAAACGGCAGTTGGGGAAAAAGTGACCATTTCATCCAAGGAGGAATTTTCTGCGGCAATGAGACAAGTGAGTATTTTCGTCGTGCTGGCCGGATATAGCTGCTCGTGAATATTTTTGCTGTATAAAATAATGCCCGTTTCGGCCTCCATGACAATGGCGGATTCCGCCCCGACGGAAGGGCCGTTAGGCCAGTTCTCGATTTCATTGGATTGTACGGGAAGGGATTTTCTGTCTTCCGCAGCCTGTGTCAGTTCATCCAGGCTGGCGGCATAAGAACGGAAGCCGCAGCCCCAAAATGCATAGGTCAATATGTATAAAGAAAATGCTAAGATTTTCGTTTTGCACTTGAAATTTTTCATTCTTAAAGGTAATTTCATTATGGATACCATACCTTTCCTCGGTTTTGACAATTACTTTTTATAATACACTATTTTTTATCAAAACCAAACAGATTTCATAAAAAATTCAAAGGTTTTTTTATTAACTCATCGCATGATGTCCATATGCTCTCGGTTCAAACGGCCGCACAGGCACGGGACTGAAAATTGATTTCCGTGTGAGGTACATCGGAATTGTTGACATTTTTTTCAAATGGTGTAAAATAGGCTCGAAGAAAATTGCATTTTCCGTCGGTAAAAAGTATGATTCGGCAAGGCGGAGAAAGGAGCGCGTCTGCAGATATGCGATTGAGGAATATAACAGGTGCAAGGGAACTGATTGGCAACAGCGAGTTTGTAATCCATGATCCGGAAGGGCAAAAGGGGAATTGGCACGGGATTTTTGGGAATAATAATCCCATACACATTGAAATAGGTATGGGAAAAGGACGATTTATTATGGATATGGCAAAAGCGCATGCCGACATAAATTATGTAGGCATTGAAAAATATTCCAGTGTGCTGCTGCGGGCAGTTCAGAAAATGGAGCAGGATCCTCTTGCCAATGTGCGTTTTATAAGAATGGATGCGGAGTCGATAGCGGAGGTTTTCGGAAAAGAGGAAATAGGGCGTATTTACCTGAATTTTTCCGATCCATGGCCGAAAGACAGGCATGCAAAGAGAAGGCTTCCGTCCAGGGAATTTCTCGGCCGTTATGATAAGATATTGGAAAAGGGCGGGCATCTGGAATTTAAGACGGACAATGAGGATTTGTTCCGGTTTGCCATGGAGGAACTGGAGCCGGCAGGGTGGCGGGCAAAAAAGGTCACTTTTGACTTGCACCACGATGCGGAAATGCTGGAAGGAAATATCATGACAGAATATGAAGAAAGATTTTCCGCCATGGGGAATGCAATTTATAAATATGTAATTGAACGATAAATGGGAAAAGGTAAAAGAAAGTGAGGAAAAGGATATGGAATACAAATTTACAACGGAAAATTTTGATGCAGAGGTATTGAAATCCGAGTTGCCGGTATTGGTGGATTTTTTTGCAGATTGGTGCGGCCCTTGCAAAATGATGGCGCCTATCGTGGAAGAGATGGCAAACAGCTTTGACGGTAAAGTGAAAGTGGGAAAATGTAATATAGAGGAAAATATGGAGATTGCACAGAAGTATCATGTAATGCATATTCCCACCTTTGTTTTCTTTAAAGGGGGTCAGGCTGTGGAGACGCATGTGGGGGCATTGTCCAGGCAGGACTTGGAAAAGAAACTTCAGGGGATAACCGAATAGTTATATAGGAGGAACACTCGCACGGCGGGTGTTCGTTTCTTATGCACAGCCCCGTGCAGATGAGATATGCCGCTGATGCGGCGCACGGGGGGCGTCCGGCGCAGGCTGCTCGATTGAGCCTTCCGGACGGCTCAGGGAGACGGCAAAACATGGCAGGAGGGCAGGGCGGGAATTGCCTGAAAAGCCCGAAAGGGAGGAGTGGGAGAAATGTACATATTGTTTTTCCTGGTATGGATTATATTTAACGGAGCAGTGACGACGGAAATTATAATATTCGGACTGGCTATTTCTGCGGTTATGTATGCTTTTATCTGTAAATTCATGAACTATAGCATACGGAAGGATATTTCCAATATGAAACGTTTCCCTTACATGCTGTTATATATTTGTGTGTTGGTATGGGAAATTACGAAGGCAAATTTTGCGGTAATGAAGCTGATGACGGCCTCCAGGTATGATTTGGAACCGGTGTTGGTAAAATTTAAGACGAATCTGAAGACGAGGCAGTCCAGAGTAATATTGGCAAATTCCATTACTTTGACGCCCGGGACAATTACGGTTTCTCTGGAAGAGGATGAATATGTGGTGCATTGTCTGGATAAAGAACTGGCGGAGGGAATGAACCATTCCATATTTGTGGAATTATTAGAAAAGTTGGAAAGGATGTAGGGAATATGGTTGTGACGGGAGAACTGACGGCATTGGGAGCGGCATATCGAACTGTTTTCGTAGGGGCATTGATATTTCTTGCGCTGATGGTGCTCCTTTGCTTAATACGGGCGGTGAAAGGCCCCAGCGTGGCGGACCGGATTGTGGCGGTCAATATGATGGGAACCATGGTTATGGTTATGATTGCCATATTGGCACTTTTGCTGAACGAAGGATATTTGGTGGATATCTGTCTTATATATGCTATGATAAGCTTTCTGGCAGTAATTGTCCTGACAAAAGTATATATGGGTGTATACAGAGAGAATGAGAATACAAAGGGGGAACAGGAAAATGGGTGTCATTGAATGGGTACGTTTCATTTTGGGCACGGCGGTGCTGCTGATTGGGCTGTCCATTTTTGTAGTGGAGATTTTCGGAATCTTCCATATGAAGTATGTGCTGAACCGGATGCATGCGGCTGCCATGGGAGATACATTGGGAATCAGCATTTCTTTGCTGGGTTTGATGATATTTTCCGGAATTAACTTCACGACTTTAAAAATGGTACTTATCGTTGCATTTTTGTGGCTGGCTTCACCGGTCTCTTCTCACCTGATTGCCCGTCTGGAAGTGTCCACGAATAAGAAGCTGGATAAATTCTGTGAAACGGATATGGTATTGACCGAAACCGGGGAACTGACAAAAGCAGAACCTCCTGCAGAATAGAGAACCGGGAGAGGAGGATTGGTATGCAGGTATTTCAATATATTTTACTGGGATTTTTAGTGTTATGCGCAATTTCGGTCAGTTTTTCCAGAAAGCTGCTGAATTCTATTATGATTTTCATGTCTTACAGCCTTGTCATGTCAATTATATGGATTTGTCTGGAATCGCCGGATTTGGCTATTACGGAAGCGGCAGTGGGGGCGGGCGTTACCAGTGTATTGTTTTTTGTGACATTAAAGAAAATTAATGCGATTGACGCGGCGGCTCCCGCCGGTGAGACGGAAGCAAATGACGGAGAGACGGCCGGAGCGGAAGGGAAGGGCAGAAAAAGCAATGAGTAAGCTGAAATCAGAGGAAGAATATCAAAAAACAATGGCTTTCCGTTTTTTCCGGTGGCTTTCTGGAAGCAAGGACCCTTATGTGGGCGAGGTGGAGATGCAGCCTCAGAAGGAATATACGGAAGAGGAATCCACGATTCAGGAGCGTATGCGTGAACAGCAGATGATACGCGATAAGGTATACGATACGGAAAATAATAAATGGCTGCTGTTTTTCCGGCGGTTTTACCGGATTATGGCCGTCATATTCTGTGTGACGCTGGGAGCGATGCTGATTGCCACTGTTTCCTACCTGCCGCCTACAGGCAATGCCAAAAACCCGGATAATAATGAAGTGGCAAGGAGATATATAGAAAGCGGCATGCAGGAAACCGGGGCCGTGAATGTGGTTACGGGCATGATACTGACATATCGTGCGTTTGATACCTTCGGCGAAACAAATGTGCTTTTTATTGCCACTTGCTGTGTCATGATTATGCTTATGGCGGAGGATGAGGAACTGAAAAGACGGGAACTTCTGAACGACCGTCGCTTTGAGCCGAAGAACGATGCTATTCTGCAGGGGGTAGCCACTTTGCTGGTACCCATTATTTTTATTTTCGGTATTTATATTATTCTGAACGGGCATCTTTCTCCCGGCGGCGGTTTTTCCGGCGGGGCGACGATAGGAGCCGGGCTGATTTTATATGTCAGCGCTTTCGGGTTTAAGAAAACCCAGCGTTTTTTTAATGAAGAAGTATACAAGGTGGCGAAGGTGACGGCTCTCTGCATGTATGGGCTGATCGGAATTTATTATTATGTGACAGGCGCAAACGGATGGGAAAACCATATACCGTTGGGGATTCCGGGTGATATCGTCAGTGCGGGCATCATTTTCCCCATCAATATATGCGTCGGGATAGAGGTAGCTTGTACGATGTATGCTTTCTATGCATTGTTCCGCAGGGGCGGGCTGTAAATTCTGGAAGAGGGAAAGGAGTTGTTTTTCCATGGGAAATAATTTATTCACCAATTACGGGGAAGCCGTGGCAATGGTTCTGTTTGTCATAGGCTTCGGCAATCTGCTGCTGCAAAGCAACCTGATTAAGAAAATAATCGGACTGAATATCATGGATACGGCTGTGTATTTATTTTTGGCCGAGAAAGGATATATCCGGGGACGCGTAGCCCCCATTGTAGTAAACGGCGTGCAGAGCGTGGAAGCTTATATCAATCCGGTGCCCAGCGGCCTGGTGCTTACCGGCATCGTAGTATCCGTGTCCGTTTCTGCGCTTATGCTGTCGCTTACCATACGGCTTTATCAGAGATACCATACTTTGGATTTGGACGAAATATCCCTGCGGCTGAAAAAGGAGGGGTTATAAAAGATGAGGGAACAAATGGAGTTTGTGCAGAATTTTCCCTGTTTTTCCATTATGCTCTGTATGTTCGCGGGAATCATCAGTTCGGCACTGAAAGGAAAAGCCGCCAAGCTGGTCAATACGGCGGTACTGTGCATCAATATCCTGATGTCTGCGGCAGTGCTTTTGTTTGCGGCATCTTCCGGCGAGTTTTATGTATATGTAATGGGAAAGTTTCCTGCGCCTTGGGGCAACGAACTGCGGGTAGGGGTACTGGAGGCAGGGATGGCATTGTTTTTCTGTGTTATTATGCTTTTGTCCCTGATGGGGGGAAAGCATAAGCTGGCACAGGAAGTGGAAGCGGGGAAGCATGGTCTGTATTACATACTGACGGACTTAATGCTGAGTTCCCTGTTGGCGCTGATTTATACCAATGACTTGTTTACGGCTTATGTATTTGTGGAAATCAATACGATTTCCGCCTGCGGCCTGATTATGATTCGGCAGAACGGGCGTACGATAGAGGCGGCGGTGCGTTATATGATAATGAGCCTGCTGGGTTCCGGCTTATTCCTGATCGGGCTGTGCATGCTTTATGATATGACCGGGCATCTGCTGATGTCCAATATCAGGCAGGAGGTTGCGGATATTTATGCGGCAAGCAGTGCGGGGGGAAGCTTCCATGTGCCTTTGCTGGTGACGATTGCCCTGATTTCCGTGGGGCTTGCCATTAAAAGCGCATTGTTTCCGTTCCATGCATGGCTGCCGGATGCTTATGGGTATTCGACGGTTTCTTCGGCGGCAATCTTGTCCAGCCTTGTTTCCAAAGGATATATCTTTCTGCTGTTTAAAATTATTTACCGGGTCATCGGTTTTGATGCTTTCCGCAGCAGCAAGATTATAGATGTGCTTTTTGTGTTCGGGCTGATGGGGATGGTATTCGGTTCCCTAAGCGCCATAAAGGAAAATGATGTCCGGAGGATGATTGCGTTTTCTTCCATTGCCCAGATCGGATATATTTATATGGGCATCGGGTTAGGAACTCAGGTGGGAATGGTGGCTTCCGTCTTTCATGTGCTGTCTCATGCGGCAACCAAGTCATTGCTTTTTATAGCGGCCATCGGGCTGACGGATGTGTCGGGAGGCAGCAGGCAGCTGATTGAACTGACAGGCTCCGGATATCGGAACAAAATAGCAGGAGCCACTTTTTTGGTGGGTGCCCTGTCCATGGTGGGCGTGCCTATGTTTTCCGGCTTTATCAGTAAGCTGCTGTTTGCGCAGGCGGCCGTGCAGAATGATGTGAAAATGCTGCCTACATTGATTGTTCTTGGAATCAGTACGGTTTTAAATGCCATTTACTTTATGAAGACGGCAATCCGTATCTATACGCCGGTGGAGGATACCGGGTATCCTACGGTAACTTGGAGACAGAATAAAACCTATGCGGCGGCATTGGTTTGCTTTATGGCGTTAAACGTGGTGCTTGGGATTTTTTCCCAGCCGATTGTGGATTTGATTGGGCTTGGGCTTGATATGTTTGCATAGCAGAATAGAGGTAGATAGGATGTTTACAATGTTGTTTCCGATAGTGTTCCCCATAGCGGCAGGAATTATATTGTTGGTGATGAAGGAGCCGGAAAGCAGAAAGCTGCTGACCGGGTTCGCGGGAGTGTCGCTGGCTGTTACGGGGGCTTTGGCGATGTATGCGATATTCCATGGGGAGGGGCAGGCAGTCATATTATTTCAATTGACGCAGACGCTGCCGATATACTTTAAGCCGGATTCCCTGGGCATGCTGTTTGCAGGGGTAGTGACGGTAGTATGGGTGCTGGCAGGCTTTTACTCTTTTTCTTATATGGCTCCTCTTTCCGGAAAGAAAGAAGGCGGGGAGAAGAGGTTTTATGGGTTTTATCTGATGGTATTCGGTATTTTGCTTGGCTTGGGCTTTGCGGGGAATCTGATTACGTTTTATATGTTTTATGAGTTGATGACGCTGCTTTCCTTGCCTCTTGTACTGCATACAAGAAGCCGGGAAGCGGTCATGGCCGGGCTGAAATATTTGTTCTATTCTTTCTGCGGGGCGTATATGGCATTGTTCGGTCTGTATTTTCTGTATCGGTTCGGCAATACGCTGACTTTTACGGCAGGCGGGGTATTGGATCCTTCCATGGTTCCGGGAAATGAAACGCTGCTGCTGGTGGCCGCTTTTTTCATGATTCTCGGATTCGGCGTAAAGGCAGGCATGTTCCCGCTGCAGGCGTGGCTGCCCACGGCGCATCCGGTGGCACCGGCACCGGCCAGCGCGGTACTGTCCGCA
This sequence comes from uncultured Lachnospiraceae bacterium, assembly GCA_910579645.1. GTDB lineage: Bacteria > Bacillota > Clostridia > Lachnospirales > Lachnospiraceae > Kineothrix. The sequence goes on from CAJTVK010000023.1 coordinate 21,831, forward strand.
ATTATTGTAAAGGGCGGCGTGCTTGGCATGATTCGGGCAGTGTACTATATGTTCGGCGCGGATTTCATCCGGGGCACATGGGTACAGACGGTATGGATGATATTGGCCTTGGTCACGGTGTTTATGGGTTCCATGCTGGCCTATAGGGAAAATGTACTGAAAAAAAGGCTGGCATATTCCACGGTAAGTCAGTTATCCTATATATTATTTGGCCTGGCCTTGCTTCAGCCGCAGGCAATGGAGGGTGCTCTGCTTCATGTGGTGTTCCATGCATTTATTAAATGCGGCTTGTTTCTCGCGGCGGGGCTGATGATTCACCAAACGGGCAAGACGAAAGTAGACGAACTTCGGGGCATCGGGAAGGAAATGCCGGTAACGGTATGGTGTTATACGTTGGCTTCTCTGGCGTTGGTAGGGATACCGCCCGCCAGTGGGTTTATCAGTAAGTGGTACTTGGCGGAAGGGGCACTTGCCTCGGGCATTCCGGTATTTTCTTGGCTGGGGCCGGTGATTTTGCTGATTAGCGCATTGCTGACGGCCGGTTATCTGCTGCCGGTTACGATGAAAGGCTTTTTCCCGGGTTCCGGTTATCTGTGCGGCAGGCAGGAAGAAAAGAGAGGATTGTTCTTTTCCGTAAAAAAAGAAGCTTCGGCATGGATGCTGGTGCCGTTGATGATTCTGGCCGGCTTGGCGTTGGCCTTGGGGCTTTTTCCTAATCCGCTGGCTGTCTATATTTCCGATATTGTTTCGGAACTTTTATAGGGAAGGGGGCAGAGTATGAGTGAAGTTATGTTATTGACCGTTATTTTATTGCCGGTGGCCGCCGGTGTGCTGACCCTTGTGCTTCCGTTTAGGAAAAGATGGCATATGGAGGTATTTCTGGAGGCATTGGTCGTATGGAATACGATACTGGTCTGGTCGCTTCTGCTCCATAGGCCGGAAGAACGGTTTGTGCTGGCTAATTTTACAGGTAATCTTGCCATTGCTTTTAAAGTGGACGGCATGGCGATGGTGTTTGCCGGATTGGTGTCGTTTCTCTGGCCGTTGGCTACACTGTTCGCTTTTGAATATATGACAAAGGAAGAACATGAAAAAATATTCTTTATGTTTTACACGATGACATATGGAGTGACGCTTGGCATTGCGCTGGCGGGCAATTTGCTGACAATGTATTTCTTCTATGAACTGCTGACCTTGGTGACGGTGCCCCTTGTGATGCATACGCTCACAAGGGAGGCTATTCTGGCCAGCCGGAAATATCTGTATTATTCTCTTGGGGGAGCGGCTTTTGCTTTCATTGGCCTGATATTTGTCATAGTATACGGAAGTACTACGGATTTTGTGCTGGGCGGAGTTCTGGATGTGTCAAAAATCGGAGACAAGGTAAATAATCTGCTGCTGGTTTATGTCATTGCCTTTATGGGGTTTGGCGTAAAAGCCGCTATCTGCCCGTTTAACTCATGGCTGCCTCAGGCAGGTGTGGCACCCACTCCGGTAACGGCGCTGCTTCATGCGGTGGCGGTGGTGAAAGCAGGCGCTTTTGCGATTCTGAGACTGACCTATTACAGCTACGGCACGGAATTCCTGAGAGGAACCTGGGCACAATATGCGGCTATGGGAGTGGTAATGTTTACGATTGTGTACGGATGCAGCCGGGCGGTAAAGGAGACACATATAAAAAGAAGGCTGGCATATTCTACCATAAGCAATCTGTCCTATATTCTGTTCGGAATCGTGATTATGACACCGCTTGGGATGGTAGGGGCACTTTCCCATTTGGTCTTTCATGCCTTTATGAAAATCTGTTCCTTTTTCTGTGCCGGGGCGATTATGCATCAGACGGAGAAGCATTATGTCCATGAACTGGACGGAATGGGAAGGAAAATGCCGTTGGTATTCGGCATTTTTACGGTATCGGCCTTGGCGCTTATGGGAGTGCCGGGGCTGGCAGGATTCATCAGCAAGTGGAACTTGGCCTTTGCGGCAGTGGAAAGCGGGAATGTGCTGGCTTATTTCGGCATCGGATGCCTGCTTCTGTCCGCACTCCTTACGGCTATTTATATGCTGACTATTGTAATCAGGGCATTTTTTCCTCCCGTAGATTTTGACGGGAGCAGGCTGGAGGGAGTGAAAGACCCTAATTGGAAAATGATTGTGCCGTTGGCTGTATTTGCGGTAATGATAATAGCCTTCGGGCTTTGTTCCGCGCCGATTGTCGGATTTTTCGGGGCTGTGGCCGAGGGAGTTTATTGAGCAGGCGGGTATGTCCCGGAGTGAGACTTCGGACACGCTTTGGCAGCAGCCGGACTGACGGCTTATGATAATGGAGGTAGCAGGATGGAAGGAAATTTCATGTTGGCTTTTTTGACGTTTTTTCCGATGGCGGGCGCAGGGCTTTGCTATATTATCGGAAGGAAAAGCGCAGCGGCTAGGGATTATGGGGTAAATGCGGTGACGGCATTGGAATTTCTGGCAATGCTGTATGTATTTATAGCTTATTTCAACGCAGCGGGATGGATTGGCAGAAATCCTGCGGGGACGGAGAGCCTGACGGGCTATGTCACCTATGGGAGAATTCCGGAAATATGCGGCATGGGGATAAATTTTGCGCTGAACGGCTTCCGGGCGTTGTATGGGCTGATTGCCGCATTTATGTGGATGCTGTCAACCGTTTTTTCCAAGGAGTATTTTGCCGGCTATCGGAACAGGAACAGGTATTATCTGTTTCTTCTGGTAACGTTGGGCGCTACAATGGGGGTATTTTTATCGGCGGATTTATATACTATGTTCATTTTCTTTGAAATCATGTCTTTTACTTCCTATGTTTGGGTGGCGCATGATGAAAAGGCAGATTCGCTGCGGGCGGCGGAAACCTATCTGGCGGTGGCGGTTTGCGGAGGGCTGGTAATGCTGATGGGGATTTTCCTGCTGTACCATATGGCGGGAACGTTGGATGTGGACGGATTGCTCCGGGTATGTTCGGACATCAGGAACGGTACCGGGGCGGAGTATGAAAGGCAGAGGAAACTGCTGTATATTGCAGGTACCTGCATGCTTTTTGGATTCGGTGCCAAGGCAGGGGCTTTTCCTCTGCATATCTGGCTTCCCAAGGCACATCCGGTGGCTCCTGCGCCTGCCAGCGCACTTTTGTCCGGCATATTGACAAAGGCAGGAATTTTCGGGATATTGGTATTAAGCTGTGATATGTTCCTATATGATATAAAATGGGGAACGATGATTTTGCTGATAGGTGTAATTACTATGTCGCTGGGGGCGGTGCTTGCGCTGTTTTCGGTGAATCTGAAACGGACGTTGGCCTGCTCCTCCGTATCTCAGATTGGGTTTATTTTGGTAGGGATAGGGATGCAGGGATTGCTGGGGGAAGAAAACAGTCTGGCGGTACGCGGCTCGCTGCTTCATATGGTGAACCATTCTTTGTTCAAATTGGTGCTTTTTATGGCGGCGGGTGTAGTATATATGAATATCCATAAGCTGGAACTGAACGAAATCCGCGGGTTCGGGCGGAAAAAGCCTCTGCTTCATTTTATTTTCCTGATGGGAGCAATGGGAATCGGAGGTTTTCCGCTATGGAGCGGATATGTGAGCAAAACATTGATTCATGAAAGCATTGTGGAATATACAGAGGCAATGCACATGGGGCATGTCCCGGCCGGCATATTGGGAGCGGGAGCCATGAAAGGAATCGAATGGATTTTCCTAATCAGCGGTGGGTGTACGGTGGCATATATGCTGAAGCTGTATGTGGCATTATTTATAGAAAGAAATAAGGACGGCGCGGTGCAGGAAAAATTCGATGCTATCGGCGGAAAGTACATGAATAAGGCCAGTGCCGCCGCTTTATCCATAGGCGCTTTGCTGTTTCCTGCCATGGGGCTGCTGCCGGGGATGATTATGAATGAAATTGCAGAGTTAGGGGAGGATTTCATGCATCCGGTATCGGAAGAGGCGGTTCGGTATTTTAGCTTTACAAATCTGAAAGGAAGTTTTGTTTCTATCGTAATCGGTATCCTTATTTATGTTATTCCGATCAGGAAATGGATGATGAAAAAAGAAGGCAGCAGTACGGTATATGTGGATCGGTGGAACCCATACTGGGATTTGGAAAATGCGGTTTACCGGCCTCTGCTGCTGAAAATATTGCCCATGATCTTCGGGGTAGTCTGCAGAATCTTGGATAGTTTTACGGACAGCGTCATTGTATTGCTAAGGAAAACTTTATATAAGGACAGCAAGATTCCCCATGAGCGGAAGGAGGGTACATTTCTGACGCATCTGATTGGCATGGGAATGGATTGGGCGGTCTGTCTGCTGAACCGAACGGCATGGAAGAAATCACCGCATAAAGGGGAGTATGAGCACCGGCTGGCGATGAAGCATGAGGAATTGTCGGAAGACGGCACCATTATCGGCAGAAGTCTGTCTTTTGGCCTGCTGCTGTTCTGTACGGGGCTGATTCTGACGCTTGTCTATCTGCTTTGGAAGTAGGGGGCATCCGCAGATGCCCTGCGGAAGCAATATTCCTTGCAGACAGCGAGGAATCCCAAAAGGAGCAGGAGGTAAAAACTGATGCCCCTTGTGATGTACATAGAGGCAGCAAGGGTGCCTCCGGTAAAAACAGGCGCAAAAACCGTGTGATACATAAGTTCGGAGATGCCTTGCGAACCGGGCAGCGGCAGCATGTCTACGGAAATATAAATGGCGGCCTGCAGCAGCATTACCGTTATGGCATGGAAGTCGGACAGCCCCATTCCTCGGTAAATAAGGTAAGTCAGCAAAAACAGGCTGCATCTTTGTAAAAAAGTACAGAAAGCAGCAAAAAGAATTTTTGATTTGTGGGTAAGAAAAAATCCCAGCGTGCTTTGATAATCCGCAACCGTCCGATGAAAAACTTCCCTTCTTTTTTCCGAAAGTCTGCACAAGTGAAGGCGGATTCCGATTTGCTCTGCGGACAGAAGGAGTCTCTCCATCCATTGCCCGTGGAACATAACAAGCAGCAATAACACTACCAACAGCGAATTGAGAAATAGCCCAAGGTAATATAAAGCCATATAGCCGCCTAAATAAGTATACAGTATGTCTCTGCGGAAGAAGAGCAGCCCGATTCCGGTAAGAACCAGCACCAGTTTATACAGAAGGGCGACCGCCATAAGGGTGAGGGTGGAGTCCCCTAAAGGAATGCCGTCTTTCTTCATGCTGACAAGCTGTGCCGGCTGGCCGCCTGTGGCGGAGGGCGTTATGCCGGAGAAAAAGAAACCGATAAAAGAATATCCGAAACAGCGGATGAGTCCCGGAGCCTTTCCCGTGAGCCGCAGCAGATACCATATCATAAATCCTTCCGTGCAGACAAAAAATAGGGCGCAAAGGACGGCAAGGAAGAAATAGGAGGGCTGTAGGGATTTCAGGGCAGTGAAGATTTCACCGATATCGTTATTGTGGAAAATGGTATAGAATGTCAGTGCCATCAGTAAGAGAAATAATAAGAGCTGGCATCCCTGTTTGATGATTTTTTTTGTAGGCTGATGTTTCATGGCTTTGACTGTATAGGATCCTTTCGTAGTTTTTGTCTGTTTTCCGCTTTTGAATGAAGACCCCGATATGACGTGAGCGGGGCGGCATTTTGCAGAAAGCAATTTTAAGGCACGCCCTAAGACATGCTCTGAGGTAAAATCTTCAGTATATTTCTATAGCTGTACTTTGGAGCCACGGCAGGAGGCTGCGCCGTCAGCCGCTCACAGAATGTGGTAAGCGGGCCTTCATAAAAAATCTCCTGTTTTTCCAGTTCGTAAAAATCCCTTGGAGTGACTAAAGAAAAATGTTTTGGGAACGTCAGCACATGGTTTTCCTGCAAAATTCTGGCAAGGAAGGAAGAACAGGTATAATGGTTTTTCTGATAGAAGGGTCTGCCCATAAGCAGAAAAGGCAGGCCTATGATACAGTAATGATAACGAAAACGGTTCCGGTAGCATTCTTTCATCTGTGACAGCATGTTTGCTTTCTGTTCTTCGGTGCATGGTATGCTGAAAATTTGGTAGCGGGCAGTAGGAAAGGCACGGGATATTTGGGCAAGGTTTTCTTTTTCAAAACCTGCAAAGAAAGGCAGGAAAGGATTTCTCCTGCCCACACTGTACGCTTCCTGCATTTCCTTGTCGAAAGACAGCACTACATGTATATAGTTAATTTTAATTACTTTTCTGATTATCCAGGCAAATATCCCGGGGGTATCTGCCAAAGCAATATATAATTTTTCCATATCCGTTGATTTCTCTCCTTATATTAAGCATCTCCCCTGATGCATGGAAACGTGTATGCAGACTGTCCTTAATTAAACTGATATATTTTCCGGGCTGTGCGGTATCCGGTGACGGTTACAAATCTGCCTGTCTTTCCCGGAAGGAAAGTGAAGCCGCTTAAAGTGGTAAAGCGGAGCTGGCGGTACATTTTCCTGTGTTTCCGCTTGATATAGTTCCAAAGTTCGCTTCTCTTTTTCCAGGCCTCTTCGGAATTGATCAGGAGAAGATGGATGGAGGAGATAGCCAGCATAATGGACACATTGCGCATCATATATCTGGCCAGTTTCGGATATTGTCCGGCTACTTCCTGCAGGTCCACGCAGTCGGCCACGATTTTCGTTACATAAATCTGTTGGTCGATACGTTTTTTCAGCACTTCCTCATTGACCGACTGGTCTTCCCTGCCGATAAAATAATGATATAAATCCGTGTCGATATAATAGATGCTTTCCACATAGGGGAGGGGACGGTAAGCAAATATGTTATCCACATAGAAAGTATGCTCCGGCAGTATCACTCCGCTTTTCCGCAGCACTTCAGTACGGAAAACAAGGGAGTGCATAACAAGATACTGGGAAGGGGAAAACATGCCGATATCATTCCAAGTAAGCATTTGTTCTTCCTTGAAGACATTGCGGTATGCCATGACTTTCTTTTTATTTTCATGCAGGTGGTCATAAATATAGTTGCAGACAATCATATCGGCCATTTTTTCGTCCCGTTTCCATTGCATGATACGGAAAAGGATTTTCTGCAGGGAACGGGAATCCAGCCAATCGTCGGAATCCACGACTTTGAAATATTCTCCCGTTGCGGCGGCAAGGCCGGCATTTACGCCGGAGCCGTGGCCGCCGTTCTCCTTATGGATGACCCGGACGGTTTCCGGAAAGCGGAGGGCGTACTCATCGGCTATTTCAGGCGTTGTGTCAGTGGAGCCGTCGTCCACAATTATAATTTCGCATTCTTCTTTAAAAACAAGCAGGGAATCTATGCACCTGCGCATATATGCGGCAGAGTTATAGCAGGGTACTGTGAATGTGATATACTTCATAGCGGTATCTCCTTTTCTGAGTATTTATATTTTATAACGGAATCTGCCGGAAAAAATCTTCACGGCAAATTCGTTTTTATATCGCTTTGAGTTGCTGAGTTTTATGATAAAGGAGAATTATGAATATTTGGACGAGTGATTTCTGAAGAATTTCTAAGGATTTTATTATATAAAAGGAACGGCATGTCTGCCGGTGTCTATCCAATCAATACTTCTTTTCCGTGAAATGCAAATCCGTACTTAAATATTTTGTCCGTTGGGATGCCTTTTTCTTTTAACATGGAATCATATTTTTTCCGTTTACAGTGTCCTGCAGAGTATTTTCATCATCCGCTTCATGTACCTTAAATTCAATGATATATGCGTTATGATTAAGATTCCTTGGCTCCGGCATAATATCGTATTCGGGATTGACTGATTTTTTAAGAATGATATAATAAATGTTAGACTATTTTATGAAAATCTAAACTAAATCATCGGGGTGAACAATATGCTGCATATTAAATCATTGGAAGAGGGATTGGATATCTTTAAAGCATTGGGTTCCGAAGTCCGGATAGAGATTATGAAGTATCTTTTGGAGAATAAGAAGCTGAATATGAATGAACTTGCCGGCAGGCTGAATATCACTAACGGGGCTTTGACGAGCCATATGAAGAAGCTGGAAGACTGCGGGCTGATAGCCGTATCCAATGAACAGGCGGGTCATGGCAATCAGAAGAGATATTTTGTGCGGCTGGATAAAATACTGGTGGAACTGGATGCGCAGGAAGATTTTAAGAATGTATACTGTACCGAATTGAAAATCGGGCATTTTTCGGATTATGAAGTTTATCCCACCTGCGGGCTTGCTTCCGGGACGGCTCTCATAGGGGAAGTGGATGATATTCGGTATTTCTCTCATCCGGACAGATATAACGCAGATATCCTTTGGTTTGCCAAGGGGTATGTGGAGTATATTATTCCCAACTTTATTCCGTTCGGTCAGAAAATCGACCAGCTTACGGTTTCTCTGGAAATCGGGTCGGAAGCGCCGGGGGTGAATGAGGTGTGGCCGTCGGACATTACTTTTTCCGTGAACGGGACAAAAGCGGCGGTTTGGACCAGTCCGGGGGATTTCGGCAACATGAAAGGAATCTTTACGCCGGATTGGTGGTATCCGAACTGGAATCAGTATGGGCTGCTGAAAATACTTGTGATAAATGAGAAAGGAACTTTCATTGACGGCCTGCAGGTGTCCGAGGTGAGCATGGCGGATTTGAGTTTGGATTTCCGCAGTACGATAAAGCTGAAGATGGAAGTGGAGGAAAAGGCGGAACATTTGGGCGGGCTGACGATATTTGGACAGTCCTTCGGTAATTATAATCAGGATATTTCAGTGCGCATGAACTATAGCCCGATTGCGGAAAAAGCCCCTGCAGGCTGCTGAAAGGAGGGCTTGCAGGGGGAATTGCCGGAAGTGCTGTTTCAAGCTTACAGGGGAAATCTGCGGTAGGCTTTCTTTTAAAAATGCTGCTATTTCACCATTTGGGGTGGATGGCGGGACAGTAGTTTTTGTTTACGGCTGCCCGCATTTCCACAAAGCATCCGCAGATGCGGCACAGGCCATTTAATAAATCGCCGCATTCCTTGCAGGCCGCCAGACGCTTCCTATAGGTGTCTTCCGGTGTTTTCACTTCTTCATCCAGATTATTTATATAATCATACATATTTTTGTAATATTGTGCATCGGGCATTTCTTTGGTGAGGCATCTGCGGCAGACTCGCGTTTCCGCAATCCGGTTTTGCTGCTCCTGCATTGCTTATGCCTTTACTTCCATATGAATGACTGCACAGGCGGGAATCGTCAGCCGGATGCTGCCGTTCTCAGTAACCGTCCAGTTTTCAAAGGGCTTCTCTTTTATGTTCTCGGGTTCCTCGAAGGTATTGTGACTATTCATCCGTCCGGTTAAAATGCCGGCATTTATTTCTGCGGCTTTCCGTTCGGCAAACAGGATTTCTATTTCTTTTGCTTCCGTGACGGAGGCATTTCCCAAGGTAATATGGATGCTTCCTTCCGTGTCTATGGAGACAGATTCGGTAAGATTCGGTATTTTATGTTCTTCCGTGCCGATTTCCTCTGTTTCCAAAAAGCTTTCCAAAAGCTGTGCATTCTGATGATATTTGTACATGCGGAAAATGTAGTAGGTGGGAGTCAGCAGCATTTTGGCTCCTTCCGTTAAGATGACGGATTGCAGTACATTTACCATCTGTGCAATGTTGGCCATTTTCACACGGTCACAATGCTTATTGAATATATTCAAGGTGATACATGCCGTCATTGCGTCACGCATAGTATTCTGCTGATAGAGGAAACCGGGGTTGGTTCCGGGCTCTACGTCAAACCAACAGCCCCATTCGTCCACCATCATGCCTATTTTCTTATCCGGATCATAGTTGTCCATGATTGCGCCGTGTTTTGTAACCAGTTCTTCCATCTTCCATGCTTTATCCAGCGTAAGGAACCATTCATCTTCTTCAAATTGAGTGGAGCTTCCTTTGTGTTCCCATCCTCCGGGCGTGACATAGTAATGCAGCGACAGGCCGTCCATCAGTCCGTGAAGATGTTCCGGCAGATGGTCATGGGCAGTGGAAAGTACCTGTTCCGTCCAGTGGTAGTCGTCCGAATTGGAACCGCAGCATATTTTGGAAATGGGATTTTTGCTGTCATAATTACGCACATAAGTTTGGTATCTTCTGTAAAGGTTACCATAATATTCCGGTGTCATGTTGCCTCCGCAGCCCCAGTTTTCATTGCCTACGCCGAAGTAATCGACTTTCCAGGGCTTTTCCCTGCCGTTTTCCCGGCGTAAATCAGCCATGGGGGAAACGCCGTCAAAGGTCATGTACTCAATCCATTCGGACATTTCCCGCACCGTGCCGCTTCCCACATTTCCGTTGACATAGGCTTTGCATCCCAGCTGTTCGCACAGTTCCATAAACTCATGGGTGCCGAAGCTGTTATCTTCCAATACCCCGCCCCAATGGGTATTGATCATTTTTTTCCTGCTTTCTTTTGGGCCGATGCCGTCCCTCCAGTGATATTCATCGGCAAAGCATCCGCCGGGCCATCGCAATACCGGGATTTTCAGTTCTTTCAGTGCATCTACCACATCTTTGCGCATGCCGTTTACATTGGGGATTTCCGAGTCCTCCCCTACATACAGTCCTTCATAGATGCATCTTCCTAAGTGTTCGGCGAAGTGGCCGTAGATTTCCGCATTGATTTTTCCTAGTTTTTTGTTTTCGTTAATTATTAATTTTGCCATTGCCTGCTCCTTTTCTGCCCGCTTTCATATATAATATAAAATATTTTAGGCTATTTTAAATATTATACTATCGTGTGGGTTTTGACAAGGGAATTGCAATATAAAATAACTAAATTACTTTGAAAAATAGTTTAATGTAAAATACTTTATATAAATATAAAATATAAATGTAATTTGGCGCGTTCTGTGCATTATGATGAGCGTTACCGCTCACAAAGTGAGTCAATGTCACTAATTTTAGGATACGGTTCGTTTCCGGAATAATAATTTTTACGTCGGTACTTAGGCATTGTGCGCAAAGCACTTCTGATACGGTTGACTTTTATGTGGGAATTTCATATAATTTAAATACGGTTAATTGTTTGTACCGAAAAGGAATAAGAATAAAATTCAGCAAAGGGATGCGTGCCATGGCCGGACAATGTGGCAGATGCTGCAAAAGCTGTGGCGGCAGAGGGTGGATAGCATGCACAAAAGAAAGAGGCTGACAGGACTTATATTGGCAGCGTGCGTGGCAGGGTGTTCTGTCCTGCAGGGCTGTTCGGCATCGGAACTGCCGTGGAATAAGTATAGGGCGGAAAGGGAACGGCAGAAATTCGATGAGATGGAGGAGCGTCTGTTTGTGGAAGAGATTACCGGTGATACGCTGAGCCTGCATTTTTATTTGGCAGATCCGGAAAGCTATGGAATCGAGGATTATGAAGTGACCTTGGGTAGCTATTCCATAGAACATGCGGAGGAGTCATATGAGGAAATCAGACAGGTCAAGGAAGAACTGCATGAGATGAATTACAAGCTGCTGACTAAGGAACAGCAGCTGACTTATGAAGTGCTGGACTACTATTTGGATACGGAATTGAAAAGCGAAGGGTTCGAATTGTACAGCAATCCCCTGAAGCCTACGATAGGGCAGCAGGTGGAGCTTCCGCTGATGCTCGCTGATTATATGTTTTATGATAAGCGCGACGTGGAAGACTATTTGGAATTATTGTCCCAGATAGACGACTATTACGGAGAAATTATGGATTATGAAAGGATGAAATCCGAAGAGGGGCTGTTTATGTCCGATGCGGTGGCGGATGAAGTGATAGAATCCTGCATGGGCTATTTGGAGGATGCGGAAGACAGTTTTCTGACGGCCACCTTTGCGGAAAAGCTGGACGCTTTGGAGGATGTGGATTCGGAAGAGAAGGAAGCCTTTAAAGCCCGGCATTTGGAAATTATGGAAGAGGAATTTATTCCTGCCTATGAGTCTATGATAGACGGCATAGAGGAACTGAAAGGCACCGGGAAGAATGACAAGGGCCTTTATTACCTGCCGAAGGGGAAGGAATATTATCAATATCTGTTAAGTTCCACGGCAGGGGTTACCTATAAGAACATGGGACGGCTGGAAAACGAGATTCTGGAAAGGATGAACGGAGAACTTAAAGAATTGCAGGACGTGGTAGATAAGAAGCCGGAAATTATAGACGAACTGGACGACTACGAATTCAGGCTATCCGATCCGGATGAGGTTCTGGCCGATCTGCAGGAACAGATAGACGGCCGGTTCCCTGCAATTCCGCAGTCTCAGTACCGGCTGAAATATGTGCCGGAAGCTTTGGAGGATTCTTTCAGTCCTGCGGCATGCCTTTCGCCGCCGATTGACCGGCCGGAGGATAACATGATATATATCAATGGTTCCGAGGAATTTGAGAATTATGACATGTATACGCTGCTTGCCCATGAAGGATATCCGGGGCATCTGTACCAAAATATATATTTCCATGAAAGCGGCGTGTCCAATCTGCGGAATTTGCTGAAATATACCAGTTACAGTGAAGGATGGGCGACTTATGTGGAATACCTTGCTTATGAATTTGACAATGGGCTTACTCCTGAAGCGGGACGTGTGCTGGCACGGAACTCTTCGATCAATATGGGGGTGACGGCCCTGCTGGATCTCTATATCCATTATTTCGGGTGGGATGTGGAGACTACGGAAGAATATCTGGCGGAGGTCATGGGCATTTATGACAAAGAGATGGTGGGGGATATTTATTTGCAGATTGTAGGCAACCCCGGCAATTATATGAAATATTATTTAGGATATCTGAAAATTGCGGATATGAGGCAGGATGCGGAAGAGAAGCTGGGAGAAAATTTCAGCGAAATGGAATTCCACCAATTTTTACTGGATATGGGTCCGGCTCCCTTTTCCATTATTAAAAAGTACTTTGAAGAGGAGTATCTGAAAGGATAAATAGCAGTAGGGATGCCGTTTTTCATGGCATCCCTTTTGACGGTCTTTTATTGCCGGTTGTCTTCAAAGTATTCCGACGGATAGACTCCGGTCACTTTTTTAAAATCATTGGATAACTGCTGAGGATATTTAAAACCTACCCGATAACATACTTCCGTAATTTTCATGCCGGGATCATTCAAATATTCAATGGCTTTCTCGATTCGGACTTTCCTTAGATAGGCCGGAAAAGTCATTCCTGTTTCTTTGCGGAACAAGCTGCTGAAATGGCTGTAACTTAATGAAATATGTTTCGCTACTTCATCCATCCGTAAGGTGCTGTTCATATAATGTGTGCGGATGTATTCTTCCGCATAGGAAATGATGCTGCGGTGAGGGGAAGTTCCCGATATTGTCTGTTCCGAAGGAGCTGCCATATTTTCAGGAGGTAAAAATGCCCTGAGTTTACGGTCCAATTCCGCTACCGATATCGGCTTAAGCAAATAATCATCCGCGCCTCCGGTAAATGCGTCATGTACATAGGCAAAATCATCATATCCGCTCAGCACAAGGATGATTCCGGCAAATCCCCTGTCCCTTGCCTGCCGGATTAAGGTGATTCCTGTCATAAAGGGCATGCGTATGTCTGTAATCATAATATCAAATTTTCTTTTTTCCAATAATTTGAGCGCGCTGTTTCCGTTGTTGCAGCTGACTGTTTCATAGGTAATAGGATGTTTCAGCCGCCCTATCTTCAAAATAATGCTTTCACAGATAAATTGTTCATCATCTACAATGAGGATTGACTTAACCTTCATTAGGGCATCTCCTTTTTCCCTTCGGCAGGAAAGCTTTTTCTGGGTATTCTCCAGGTTACCGTGGTACCGTTCCATTCTTGGCTTCTTACATGCAGGCGGCATTTCACGGAATAGAATAGGCATAATCGGGAATTAATGTTACTAAGTCCGATTCCGGATTCATTTCTGTCTTCCGTGCCGGACAGCTTCTCGTTAATATCTTTCAGTTCTGTATCCGGTATTCCTTTTCCGTTGTCCGTGATTTCAAAATATACAAAGTCTTCTTTGCTTTCTGCGTTAAGGATAATATGGAGAGGTTCTCCGTAATATCCGTGGACAAAGCAATTTTCTATGATGGGCTGGAGCAGAAAACGGGGCACCTGCAGCCCGTATAGTTCGGAAGGGATAGTTACGGTAAGGGAGATATTGGAAAATTTCAGCTGCTGAATGCACATATAGTTTAAGGTTTGTTTCAGTTCCATATCCAAGGAAGAAAAGCGTTCTTTTCCGGTCATGTTATAGCGCAGCATATTGGAAAAGGCTACCATGGCATCTGCTTCCTCATAATGACCATACAGTTCCATTTTATAAGAAAAGGCTTCCAAAGTATTGTATAGGAAATGAGGGTTAATTTGCTGCTGTAAAGCTTTCAGCCTGCTTTCCTTTACGAGGCATGCCTGATTTATCGTTAGCGTAAGCAGTTCCTGGATTTTATCAATCTGCTCATTAAAGGCACGGGCCATCCGTGTAATTTCATCATCTCCTTTCAGCGGCAGCTTATCATGAAAGCCGTTAGCAATGGATGCATCAAACTGTTCCAGGCAGACGTACATGCTGCGGGAGATTTTTTTTATGAACCGTACAACTGTCAGAACCAGCACAATTGCAAAAATTGCTGATGTGGCTGCAATAATGAGCAATGCGCCATACTGAGGATTCTGAGGATAAATATAGAGCAATGACTGCGGGAACCCGTTAATATCTATTTTTTTTATAAGGGAACCTTTTTCTTGGGCGGCTTGCAGCATTTGTTCTGCCTCTTGCTGAGAAAGCCCGCTAAAATGCAAAGAAGCATCATAGTTGATAATAAGTTCCTTGCCGGTTTGGGTAATCTCCCATAAATCCTCAATCGGTCTTTCCGGCTTCTCCTGATTTCCGTGCAAAAAGGAATCCATTTCCTTTTCGGGCACGGAGATTGCCAATACATAAAGCAACTCATTGTTAATCAGTACTTTGCGCAGATAAGTATAATGTTTCTCATATGGCGTAAAGTTTCCTATATATCCTTCCGTGTCACAAGGCAATATCCAATGGTCGGTTTCCGGGGAGTCGATAAAGTCCGCTGTCTTGCCTGTATCCAAGTCACTCAGAAAAAAGAAAGAGCCAAAGCCTCTGGGAATGGTTGGATTTGCATAAAAAATACGGACAGTATATCCATACTGTTTTGCATGGTCGGAGGACAGGATGGAAGCTATCTGCGTTCGGTAATATTGAAGGTTCTGATTGGTATAATTTACCAGCAGGAAGCCGCTTAAGCCGTTGTCCGTGCAAATGCGGTTGGCAAGGGCGTATACATTTTGGACATGCATCGCCCTGATGGACTTTCCCTGTTCTGTTTCCAAGTTTATTCTGGCCTGCCAACTGTTTAGCCCCTCGTCTACAATGCGGAAAACCGTAAGTAATGTAACGGCAAAAAAGGGTATTACAAGGAAAACAATAATACGGATAATCAATATCCGGTACATGGAATGTGTTTTTGGTTTCTTCAAAATTATCCTCCACATGTCTCAGATTTCCGCCCTGAATAAAATTATTATATCATATTTTCTGCAAATGTCTGTATATTTCAGAATTGATGCAGCATCTCAGCCGGGTAAGGAATTCCTTGCTGCGGGGATATTGCTTAAATGTAATGAGCATCCCTGCCTGTCTGTTAATCAGTTCCGAAACATATCGGTAGGAGGTAAGGCTTTCCAGGAACTGCATGGCACGCAGGTCATTCATTGCCTGTGCCAGGACGGAAAGGCGTATGGAGCCTCGCGGCATATCGTCGTCTCCGGGATAGACCAGAAAGGCATCTCCTGCCGGGAAGCTTTCTCCGCAATCCGTAATTGCATAGGGGTCAATATGCTTTTTGGAGTAACGGGTGTTATAAAAGTTGTAGCCCCAATGAAGAAAACCTTGCAGCCGGTAAAGGTAAGCTTGGACGCCGATGATTCTGTTCCGGTAAGAGGGCATTGCAAAAAAACGATTGCTTACATCCACTCCCTGCACGCAGCAATAGTAGGTCCATAGGTCGGGAACTCCTGCATCGAGAAATGGCTCCAAGTGGTTATTGCTGACGATAGGATGGGAAACGGCTCCTTCGCGGAACAGCGCGTAGTCGCTGCAGGCATCGAAGAGAAAGCTGTCAGGCAGATGTCTGGCCATGCATTGCCGGGCTGCTTTATAGGATTCCATATGTTCTTTGCCGGGTTCATCGGAAACGTGGAACCGGCAGGACTGAAGTATGCCCAGCGAGACTAGGCGGCTGCGCAGCTGTGGCAGGAAAGCATCCAGAAAAGCCCGGTAGGATTTGCCGCCTGCCGGTGTGTCCCAACCGAATATTTTTTTCGTTCCCGTATCCGTATCGGCTATTATTTTAGGGGCATAATAAGCTCCCCACTGTGTAAACAGCGGAGCCATTTCAAAGTAGCGGATTCCGCATCTAAGGCACATTTCCACCCATTTATCCAGCTTCGTAAAATCAAAGGAGTAGACATCACCGGTTTTCTTTACGCCGATTAATTGAACCGTGGTACGTTCGCCGCCTACGGCAGTGTCTAAAGGAGGGGTAAATAAGGGCGTAAAGGCCATGTTGATTCCATGTTTTACCGCATATTGAATGTAATTCTCCAGCAGTTTCCAATGTCTTGGAGAAAACGGTTCTGTCCGGTAATAATCTGCGAGACAGTCCGCATGCAGCATTTCCGTATGGATAAAGTGCATTTCGGGAAGCCGGGCACCAATGACATTCAGTTCGGTTTTGGCACTCCATATGAAACTGCCGTTTCGGTTTCTTGCTTCCACGGTGACCGGGCAGATGCCGGGGCTGCAGTTGCCGGAGGGCGTAAGATCCACCCAGATGCTTCTCCATTGCTTATGGATTCCGTGCACCCCTTCCTCCGGTAAGTAGTTATCCAATAAATCCGGATAAAGTCCGGCCTGCGTGGACAGATAATCTTCATCGTGCGCTCCGCTGCATACCAGATTCCCCGGCATGAGACATACTTTCCGGATGGAAGTTTCACAGTTGCCGTCTGCCCGGACTGAAAAATACAGTACATCTTCTGAAAGTTCGTCTCCGCTGCAGTCAAGATAATAGGCTACCTGAAAAGACACTGTCTCACAGAGGAAAGCCTCCGGCAGTGTTTCCGCAGGTTCCGGCGCTTGGTTTGAAAAAATTTTATCCATGGAAGATGCAATGATAAATCGGTATGAATTCATGATGTTTCACTCCTTTTGTTTATTTCCGCGGGCAACGAGCCGGACGGCCGCATTTGTGCGGATATTTGGCGGCTGCCGCAAGGGTCAATGCCTCAATGCCATTAGTCGGTTCTGCCTGAAACAGGCAGAACCGCTAAGCTTATCCGTTACTGATTTCTGGGCCAGGCAAAATCCAGCCCCATCTTTTTCTTATTTTCCTGGAAACGTTCATTTTGGTAAGCATCTAAGTCTGCCATTCCCATAATATCCATCTGGGCAATGGTATCATTGTAAAGCTGCGTGGCTTCTTCCGGTGTTTTTGCCATGACAATCATAGGGAATTGCTGTCCCCAATAGGCGTTCAGCTGTGCGGAAATCGCTGCCAGGTCGGAACCGGCTTCCGGAGCCACGTCTGTAAATATTTTTCCGTCAAAAATGTGTCCGTTTACCCATTTTTCCGTATAGGCCACTTTATCCAGTCCCATTGCGTCTAAAGTTTCGGTAGGCTCGTAGGCATTTACCCACACATAATCACATACCAGATCTTGTACGGTTGAACGGTATTTGGCATTGAAGGCAGTCGTGTCCGCGGTTCGTTCCGCTTCCCGTTCCGGTTTGATGATTGCTTTCCCGTCTATGATGTCATATCCGTCGATGCCTCCGTAATAATAGGAAAGCGAGATTTCAGGCTGCGTCATAAAAGAAAGAAGTGCGGCAGCACGCTGCGGATTTTTGCAATTTGACGTAATCATGGTAGCCGCCCAACCGCCGGTAGGGGAAGGGGAAATATAAGCTTCTTTTCCGCTGTCTCCGGTAATCAGGCCGGTGCCGATCATCAGCGCGTCGGGGTCTGCATAGAACAGAGTATCCTTCCCGTTGAGGTAATTGTGGCGAGTCCCTGCAAACACCGAGCCGGAAGAGACTAATTGACGGCGTAACGTAGTGTCCATAGTGAAAATCTCATCCGTGGTCAGGCCTTTTGCATAAATTTCATTAAGGAACAGAAGGGCTTCCAGAAATTCCGGCTGGCGTTTCGCATTCAGCAGTTCACCTTCCTTGCTTTCCCTGTCCATGCCGAATTGTTCTGCCAGGAATTCCACTTCATCGCCTATATACGGGATTACCGTCTGTCCGTTATAGGTAACGTTGGCATCTTTTACTTTTTGCAGGGCTGCAATGAATCCTTCTTTCGTGTTCATGGAAGCAGGGTCAATACCTAAATCTTCCATAATATCTTTCCGTGCAAAATTCATATTGTGTGTTTCAATATAGCCGCCGCGGGCATAGGTGTCTTCCAAATCATAAAAGTAACCCACAAGGGAATACCAATGACCGTCTTTGGCATTTGTATACCAGTCAATCTGTGCTTGCGGGACTTGCATGTCCGGAGCATATTTTTCTTTCAGTTCGTCTAACGGGAGAAGCTGTCCGCTTTCTTCCAAGGATACGCGTTCCATGGATGCGGCATCATAAGTCACAAGGTCAGGCAGGCTTTCCGTTGCCATCAGTACGTTCAGCTTTTCCTGAGAACCTATGGTAAACTTTATAGTTATGCCTGTATTGGTATAAACATATTCGTCAAATTTATTGTTCTCAGGATCGAAAGACAGGTCTGCCCAGTCGTAGGCTACAAACCATTCCAGTTCAAGGGGGGAAGTGTCTTGCTGCCAGCTTGCTTTATCCGGGTCATATACAAAGTCTGTTTCCTCCGGGGAGGAACCTTCGGTCTGCTGGAGGGATTCCTTGTCGGTTTTTGCTCCGCATCCGGGAAGCATTGTCAATGCAAGGAAAGCTGCCAAAGCAATGGCTCCCGCACGCTTCATGATATTTTTGCCGTTTGCTCTCGAATTTCTGTTTAATTTTTTCATTATATTTTCCTTTCTTATTATCCTTTTACGGATCCTATCATGGTGCCTTTCACAAAATGTTTCTGTAGGAACGGATAGACGCAGATAATGGGGAGAGAAGTGATGACCATGGCTGCAAGCTTAATTGTTTGCGGGGTTACTTTTCTGGCCTCTTCCGGAATAGCCATGGCCGTGCTGCTTGCAAGAGAACTTGCGGTTCCAGGGTCTGTAATCAGCTTCTTTAAAAAAAGCTGAATCGTCTGCAGGCTCTGTGATGACGTATACATCATGGAGTCAAAGTAAGAGTTCCAGTGCCCTACCAAGGTGAACAGGACAATGGTAGCCAATGCCGCTTTGGACAGGGGCAGCACAATCTGGAAAAATATACGATATTCTCCCGCTCCGTCAATCTTGGCAGCTTCCACAAGGCCGTCCGGAAGTTCCGCAAAAAAAGAACGCAGTATAATCATGTTCCATACGCTGAAAAGGCCGGGAATGATATACACCCAGAAGCTGTCATATAGTCCTAAATTTTTTATTACAATGAAATATGGAATCAGTCCGCCTCCGAAATACATAGTCAATGTCATAAAAGGGGCATAAAATTTCTTTCCTTTCAGATTCGGGCGTGACATGGCATAGGCAGCCATAGATGTCACTAACAGTGAGGTTGCCGTACCCACCAATGATTTAGCTATGGTGACTCTGAAAGAGTTAAAAATTGCATCATCCCGAAAAACGGCTTTGTAATTGGAAAGGACGAATTTTCTCGGCCATAGATAGATGCCTCCGCGTAAATAATCCGTGCCGTCATTGAAGGATCCAGCAAGGCAGTACCAGAAGGGAAACAGCATGAGCAGCATCATGGCAATCATAATAAATGCGTTCACTACATCAAAGAGTTCCCATTTTCTTTTCGTTGTTTTCATATAGCCTCCTTTGGATTTAAAAAAGTCCTTTTTCCGTAATCTTTTTGGAAAAGGTATTTGCCGTCACCACCAGGATGACAGAAATCAGAGACTTCAGAAGACTTACGGCAGTGGAATAGGCCATACGTCCCTGTGCAATGCCTACTTTATAGACATAGGTATCCAGTGTCTCGGAGTATGGGAGATTCATTGCGTTTTGGAACATGAGTACCTGCTCAATTCCGGTGTTGAGTATGGAGCCAATCTGGAGAATCAGCATAATGACAATGGTTCCCATAATACATGGCAGTGAAATATGGATAATGCGCTGAAGCCGGGAGCATCCATCCACTTTTGCGGCCTCATAGATTTCCTGGTCTACTCCTGCAAGGGCAGCTACATAGATAATGGAACCATATCCAAGACCCTTTATCAATGATGAAAGTACGAAGATAATGTAAAACCAAGATCCATGTGCCATGAAGTTGACAGGTTCTTGCGATAATCCCAAACCTACGCACGCATCGCTCAGAATACCGGACGGCCGGAGAATTTCCAGCACAAGGCCGGCGAAAATAACCCACGACAGAAAGTGCGGCAGATAGGAAACGGTCTGAGATATTTTCTTAAACTTTCCGTTTGGCAGTTCATTAAGGAGTAACGCAAGAAGAACAGGGGCAGGAAAACATATAAATGTTCCCAGCACATTCAATACAAGCGTATTCCGCATCACGTTCCGGAGATTTGGATCTTTCAGGAAATCCCTGAAGTATTTAAGCCCTACCCACGCCGAATTCCAGATGCCGTCCTTGATATTAAAATCCTTGAAGGCGATGACAATGCCGTACATTGGAATGTAAGAAAAAATAAATAGTACGATGATTGCCGGAAGAATCATGGACTGAAGCGCAATCTGCTCTTTTAGCCGGTAGTGCCTTTTGGTTGTTCTTTGTTTTTTCACCTACAGCCTCCTTTGTTGTATTTGTATAGTGTTTCTGCGTTTAGAATACACTTATTGTTCAAATGTAACAATAATGCTTTTGGCTGTTTGTTATAAATTTTAATGAAGTAATCAATAATAGTTATATTTTGAGAATTTTTTCCACCTGTGCGGTTGCAATATGGCTAGGAGCGGCAAT
>CAJTVK010000024.1 GCA_910579645.1 uncultured Lachnospiraceae bacterium
TGTTCCGGGGTATTTCCGGATACGGTTCGGAGAGCAAAGATAATATATGGAGGAAACGGCCATGGCACAGCTTTGGGGCGGACGCTTTACGAAAGAGACAGACAGACTGGTGTACAATTTCAATGCGTCCATTTCTTTTGACCGGAAATTTTATGAAGAGGATATAGAGGGGAGCATTGCCCATGTGGTGATGCTGGAAAAACAGGGGATTTTAACGGAAGGGGAAAAGAACGAGATAGTGAAGGGGCTGACCGGCATCCGTGAGGATGTGAAAAACGGTATTTTGGAGATTACGGAGGAGTATGAGGATATCCATAGCTTCGTAGAGGCAAATCTGATTCAGAGGATCGGTGAGGCCGGGAAGAAATTACATACGGGCAGGAGCCGCAACGATCAGGTGGCTCTTGACATGAAGCTGTATACAAGGGCGGAAGTGGTGCATGTGGCGGAGGAAACGGAGGAACTGCTGCGGACATTGCTGACGATTATGGAAGAGAACCTGGAGACTTATATGCCGGGATTTACCCATCTGCAGAAAGCACAGCCGGTTACGCTGGCACATCATATGGGGGCATATTTTGAAATGTTTAAGAGGGACAGCTTAAGGCTGCGGGATATTTATGCAAGGATGAATTACTGTCCGCTGGGTTCCGGCGCATTGGCAGGAACCACTTATCCGCTGGACAGGGCATATACGGCTTCTTTGCTTGGGTTTGAGGGGCCTACGCTAAACAGTATGGATTCCGTGGCGGACAGGGATTATCTGATTGAATTTTTATCTGCCTTATCTACGGTGATGATGCATCTGAGCCGTTTCTGCGAGGAAATCATCCTATGGAATTCCAATGAATACCGCTTTGTGGAAATTGACGATGCCTATGCCACGGGGAGCAGCATTATGCCGCAGAAGAAGAACCCGGATATCGCAGAACTGGTGAGGGGAAAGACCGGCCGGGTATATGGCGCGCTGGTGTCCCTGCTGACTACAATGAAGGGGCTGCCGTTAGCTTATAATAAGGATATGCAGGAAGATAAGGAACTGACTTTCGATGCCATTGACACGGTAAAAGGATGCTTGGCTCTGTTTAACGGCATGCTGAAAACCATGAAGTTCCGGAAGGATGTTATGGCGGCCAGCGCGGTGAACGGCTTTACCAATGCCACGGACGCGGCGGATTATCTGGTGGGGAAGGGCATGCCTTTCCGCGACGCCCATGAAGTAATCGGACGGTTAGTGCTTTTCTGCATAGAAAAGAATAAGGGCATAGACGCGCTTAGCCTGGAAGAACTGAAGGAAATCAGCCCGGTCTTCGAAGCGGATTTGTTTGAAGCGGTCAGCTTAAAGGCCTGTGTGGAAAAACGGCTGACAGGCGGGGCACCGGGTCCCGGAGCCATGAAAGAGGCCATACGGCAGAACCGGGAGTTCCTGAATCAAAGCTGGCTGAAAGAAAGAGCATAAATATACGGATGGAAAAGCGAGGAGTAAGAGTGATGAGTGAAAAATTAAGAGTTGGAATTTTAGGCGGAACCGGCATGGTGGGGCAGAGATTCATTTCCCTGCTGGAAAATCATCCTTGGTTTGAGGTGACTACCATTGCGGCAAGTCCCCGGTCCGCAGGCAGGACTTATGAAGAGGCAGTGGGAGGCCGGTGGAAAATGACCACACCCATGCCGGAAGCCGTAAAGAATATTACGGTGATGAATGTGAACGAAGTGGATAAGGTGGCCGCAGAAGTTGATTTTGTATTCAGCGCGGTGGATATGACAAAGGAAGAAATCAAGAAAATAGAGGAAGAGTATGCCAAGACGGAAACACCGGTGGTATCCAATAACAGTGCCCACAGATGGACGCCGGACGTGCCGATGGTGGTGCCGGAAATTAACCCGGATCATATGAAGGTTATTGATTTCCAAAAGAAAAGGCTGGGTACGGCAAGGGGGTTCGTGGCGGTGAAGCCCAACTGTTCCATTCAGAGTTACGCGCCGGTGCTTACCGCATGGAAGGAATTTGAGCCGTATGAAGTGGTGGCAACCACTTATCAGGCCATTTCGGGAGCCGGCAAGACATTTAAGGATTGGCCGGAAATGGAGGGAAATATTATTCCTTATATCGGCGGCGAGGAAGAGAAGAGTGAAAAGGAGCCGCTTCGGATATGGGGGGAGATTAAGGACGGCGTGATTGTCCCGGCGGTTTCACCGGTGATTACCTGCCAGTGCATCCGTGTCCCGGTGCTGAACGGACATACGGCGGCAGTATTTGTGAAGTTCCGGAAAAAGGCATCGAAGGAGGAACTGATAGAAAAACTGGTAAGCTTTCAGGGGGTACCGCAGGAATTGGGGCTGCCCAGCGCACCGAAGCAGTTTATCCAATATCTGGAGGAAGATAACCGCCCTCAGGTGGCCATGGATGTGGACTATGAGAACGGAATGGGAATCAGCGTAGGCCGTCTCAGGGAAGATACCGTATATGACTGGAAGTTTGTAGGCCTGTCCCACAATACGGTACGCGGTGCGGCAGGAGGCGCAGTGCTTTGTGCGGAATTGCTGAAGGCGCAGGGATATATTACGAAAAAGTAAGGAACCGTTAAGAACTAACTTTGCATATGACGCAGGATAAAGTAAAGATTAATCCTTTGGCAGTCTTAAGCGGCAAGCAATGGCAAGATATGTTCCGGAAGCGGGAAAGGTGATGAAAGATGAATGGTAATACGGAGCAGGGAGTAGCGGGGCAGGAGGAAATTTCCGTGGCCGGCGGTGAGGAACGGATGTTCCGAATGATCTGCAATACTTCCAGCAGTGCCATTTTATACTATAATTTTCAGTCAGGCTTGGTAAAGACGCTGGCTAATTGGAAGTCCTTTTTTGACATTGAGGTAAAGAACGAGGAGGATTTTGAAAAAATCTACGGCTGTGTGGAAAAGCAGTATGTTTTTTCCCTGAGGGAACTGCTGCATGCGGAGTGCCGGGGGCTTGCCGGCGACAGCATGGTTGCGGCGCTGAAAGGCAGTCATATCTGGGTGGAATGTGAGGCGGTGGTGAAATATGACGGGGAAGGCAGGCCTGTGGAGAAAGTTATCCGCTTTAAAGATATTACGAAGTTCAAATATCAGGATGAGGAATTGGCGTACCTGGCTTATCATGATGTGCTGACCGGTCTTTATAACCGGAATTATTTTGTGCGGCACCTCGGCAGCTTTATTCAGAGGGCTTCGGAAAGCAGGAAAAAAGTTGCGGTCATGTTTTTGGATATTGACGACTTCAGGAAGATAAATGATGTGCTCGGAATTATCGTGGGTGACGAAGTGGTGCAGCAGTTCGGACAGTTCTTAGGGACTTTTCGGGGCGGAGAGACAATTGTTTCCCGCTTTAACAGTGATGTCTATTGTATGGGCATCTATGATCCGCCGGACGACCCATGGGAAGAGCGGAGCGTGGAGGGCATTTACCGGGCAATCCGGGAGCGGCTGCGAAAGCCGTTCATCATAAGCAGCGGGCAGGAACTGATGATTTCCGTAAGCGTCGGAGTGGCCGAGTATCCGGAAGCGGCAAAGGATGCAATGGAATTGGTCAACTGCGCGGAAATTGTTATGTTTAAGGCGAAGAGCGGCGGAAAGAATGCCATACAGTATTTTAAGGTACCGATTTTGGATGATTTCCTGCAGAATGCTTCCATAGAAAACAAATTGAAGGAAGCGGCTTTTCATGAAAATTTCGTTATGTATTTCCAGCCCCAGTATCGGGTCCGGGACGGAAAGCTGCGGGGAGCGGAGGCATTGATCCGATGGAAGGACGACGACGGGAATATGATCAGCCCTTCGGTATTTATACCGATAGCGGAAAAGAACGGCGCCATTGTGCCAATCGGCGACTGGGTCATAGAGGAAAGTATCCGGATATACGCGGGCTGGAAGAAGAAATATAGTTCATCCCTGATTTTATCCATCAATGTATCGGCTATTCAATATAAAAGGGAGGATTTTGTGGGCAAGCTGACGGATACGCTGGAAAAGTATGGGGTGAAACCTGAGGAAGTGGAACTGGAGATTACGGAAAGCGTGCTGATAGAGGATTTTGAGGAAGTCACGGATAAGCTGTTGGTGTTAAAAGACTATGGCTTTAAGATTTCGCTGGATGACTTCGGAACCGGGTATTCTTCTCTCTCCTATCTGAAAGGACTTCCTATTGATACGCTGAAGATTGACAAATCCTTTATTGACACCGTGATTTCCGATTATAATACAAGAATCATTACGGAATCCATTATTCATATGGTGAAGAGGCTGGGGTATGAAACAGTGGCGGAGGGCGTGGAGACAAAGGAGCAGTATGCCTACCTGAAGTCTATGGAATGCGATATCATACAGGGTTATTTTTTAAGCAGGCCCATACCGCCTGAGCAGGTGGAAGAACTGTTGGAGCGCGTGGACGACAGAAGGAATTGTGCAGGAAATGTGTTATTATGTTAATCGGACGGTCAGAGGAACTGGAATACTTGAAAGGGTATTATGAGAAGGCAGGAAGCCACCTTCTCATATTTTATGGGCAGAGATACATAGGGAAAACCGCGATTCTCCGTGAATTTACCCGGGGAAAGCCTTACTGCTACCATATGGCAAAGTCTTGTTCCGGGGAAGAGCAATTGGCCGAACTGGGGAAGCTGCGGGAGAGGACAGGAAATTCTTCCGGTGACAAAGAGGTTATCATTGTGGAAGAATTTCACCGAATGGTGAGGAACGGCGGGGAAGTGACGGAGGCATTGTTCGGCCTGTCAGGCGGAGCCGCGGGGGAAAACGGAGTTTTGGTGATTCTTACGAGTCCATGCATCGGATGGGTAGAGAACCGTATGGTTTCCGCGGCCGGGAAAGCTGCCAGGAATATTTCGGATGTCTTTAAAGTAAGGGAATTGGATTTCCGGTATATGGCGGAATGCTTTCCGGCATATTCGGCGCGGCAGCGTATGGAGGTCTATGGGGCGTTGGGAGGCATGGCGGGCTGGTGGCAGCTTTTCTCCGGCCGCTGTTCGGTAAAGGAGAATGTCTGCCGGACAGTATTGGAAGGGGGAGGGATGCTGCACCGGATGGCGGATGCCCTGCTTTCGGAGGAACTGCGGGAACCTGCCGTATACAATACCATTCTGGCAGCCTTGGCATCGGGGAAAGAAAAGCTGAATGAACTTTATCTTTCCACGGGATATTCCCGGGCAAAACTAAGCGTATATCTGGGAAATCTGGCCGAAATGAACTGGGTGGAAAAGGTTTATTCCCTGGATACCGGGAAAAAGGGCGGGAAACCCGGCGCTAAGGACGGGGCGAAAAAGGGGATTTACCGTATCTGCAATCATTATGTGCGGTATTACTATACTTATATATACGGTGGGGACGACCGGCTGTTTCGGATGTCGCCGGAACGGTATTACAATACTTATATTCTGCCGGACAGGGACAGATATATGGAGGAGCCGTTCCGGGAAATCTGCAGGCAGCATATGGAACTGTGCGCCGGCAGGGGGGAATTGCCGGTAAAGGCACGGCGGATCGGAAGCTGGACCGGAAAAACGGGAAACATTGACATTGTAGTGCAGGGCGAAGACGGAAAGAACCTGCTGGCACTTTGCAGGATAAGCCGCAGGGGAATCAGCTATGAGGAATATAAGGGATTGCTGGAAACGGCAAAAAAGGCCGGTTTCGGGGCGGATTATGTCTGGCTGTATGGGGAACTGTTTGACGAGCGTATTGTCCGTGACGCGGAGCATAACGGTAATCTAACGCTGATTGACATAAGGGATATGTAGCGGTGTGGGAATATAGGCAAATATGTAACAGTTCAGCCGGCGGCTTCCCTGTTACGAAAATACAAACGGAGCGTGAATGGGAAAGAGTTTATATATTGCGGAAAAGCCCAGTGTGGCAAGGGAATTTGCAAAAGCATTAAAACTGAATATGAGTAACAGGGACGGTTATATGGAATCGGAAGATGCGGTGGTCACTTGGTGCGTGGGTCATTTGGTGACTATGAGTTACCCGGAGGTCTATGACGAGAAACTGAAACGCTGGTCTTTGGCTACCCTGCCTTTCATTCCGGAAGAATTTAAGTACGAAGTGATAGATAACGTGAGAAAACAGTTTGAAACCGTCAGCGGGCTTCTGAACAGGCCGGATGTGGAGATCATCTATGTCTGCACCGACTCCGGAAGGGAAGGGGAGTATATTTACCGTCTGGTGGAGCAGCAGGCACATGTCACGGGCAAGATACGCAAACGGGTATGGATTGATTCCCAGACGGAGGAAGAGATTCTGCGGGGGATACGGGAAGCAAAAGATTTGTCCGCCTATGACAATCTTTGTGCGGCTGCATATCTGCGGGCCAAAGAGGATTATCTGATGGGAATCAATTTTTCCCGTGTGCTTACGCTGAAATACGGGAATACCATAAAATCCTATCTGAAGACGGACCGTGCGGTGGTTTCCGTGGGCAGGGTGATGACCTGCGTGCTTGGGATGGTGGTGAACCGGGAGCGGGAAATCCGGGATTTTGTGAAGACGCCTTTTTACCGCGTGGTGGCAGGGGTGGAATCCGAAGGGAAGCTTTTTGACTGCGAATGGAAAGCCGTGGAAGGGACGAAATATTTTAATTCGCCGCTTTTGTATAAGGAGAACGGGTTTAAGGAGAAGAGGACGGCAGAGGAACTGATTGCCCATCTGACGGAAGAGCCGGCGGCAGTCCCTACGGTGGAGGCGATAGAGAGAAAAAAGGAGACGAAGAACCCGCCTCTTTTGTATAATCTGGCAGAACTGCAGAATGACTGCTCCAAATGTTTTAAAATCAGCCCGGACGAGACGCTGCGCATTGCGCAGGAACTGTACGAAAAGAAAATGACCACATATCCGAGGACGGATGCCAGGGTATTGTCCACGGCAGTGGCAAAAGAAATTCACAAAAACCTCGGCGGCCTGCGGGGGTATGCGCCTGCCGCGTCATATGCCGGGGAGATACTGGCGGGCGGCCGGCATAAAAACATTGCCAAGACCAGATATGTCAATGACAAGCAGATTACCGACCACTATGCCATCATTCCTACCGGGCAGGGCTTGAATAACTTAAACGGGCTGGCGCCTACGGCACAGAAAGTATATGAGATTATTGTCCGGCGTTTCTTAAGCATTTTTTATCCGGCGGCAGTATACCAGAGAATCGGGCTGACCATAGCCCTGAAAGACGAGAAATTTTTTGCCGGCTTCAAGGTGCTGCTTCAGGAAGGATATTTAAAGGCGGCGGAATATTCTTTTGCCAGAAAGAAAGAAGCAAATAAGGCAAAGGAAGGTTCCGCGGAGGAAAACGGGGAGGGCGGGAAGCAGACGGAGGAACCCTCGTCCGATACGAAAGACCCGGATTTTATGGCCATGGTGCAGCGGCTGAAAAAAGGAACAAAGCTTGCGCTGAAGCGGCTGGAAATCAAGGAAGGGGAAACTTCCCCGCCGAAAAGGTATAACTCGGGCACGATGATTCTGACCATGGAGAATGCAGGCCAGTTCATAGAGGACGATGAGCTGCGGGCGCAGATTAAGGGAAGCGGCATCGGCACCTCCGCCACCAGGGCAGAGATATTGAAGAAACTGGTGCATATCCAGTATCTTGCGCTGAATAAGAAAACACAGATAATTACGCCTACCCTGATGGGGGAAATGGTATGAGGTAGTGGCGGGAGCCATTAAGCCCTTGCTGGACCCGGCGCTGACCGCAAGCTGGGAAAAGGGGTTGACATTGGTGGCGGAAGGGAGTATTACAGAAGAGGAGTATATGCGCAAGCTGGATGATTTCGTGACCAGACGGACGAACATAGTAAAGCAGATGGGAAATCAGGCTTTTCTCTACCGTCAGTTCGATCATGCGGCAAAAAATTATAAGACTTGAAGGGAGCATAGGAATGGAACAGCTGAAAATTGAAAATTTATACACATTGACGGAAACGATAGTGGCACAATTATTTGAAGGGGCACAATATCCTTGGGAGGTGCTTCCGAAGATCGGGGCGTTTATCGTGGAACTGGGGAACAGCCTGCCGGAAGATATTTATGAAAAAAAGGGTGAGAATGTATGGATTGCCAAAAGCGCGAAGGTATATCCCAGTGCGTATATCAACGGGCCGGCCATTATAGACGAAGGGGCGGAAGTCCGCCACTGTGCTTTTATCAGGGGAAATGCCATCGTGGGAAAGGGAGCCGTGGTGGGCAATTCCACGGAACTTAAGAATGTGGTGCTGTTTAATAAAGTGCAGGTTCCCCATTATAATTATGTGGGCGACAGCGTGCTTGGATACAAGGCACATATGGGAGCCGGCTCCATTACTTCCAACGTGAAAAGCGATAAGACTTTAGTGACAGTGAAGGCGGAGGAAGAGCGGTTTGAGACGGGACTGAAAAAGTTCGGAGCCATGCTGGGGGACGAGGTGGAAGTGGGGTGCAACTCCGTCCTGAATCCGGGCACCGTAATCGGAAAGAATGCCAGCGTATACCCGACCTCCTCGGTGCGCGGATATGTGCCGGAGGGCTGCATCTATAAGGATAAGGGCAATATTGTGAAAAGAGAGCAGTAGGAAAAATATAAAAAATTCCAATAATATTTGCAAAGGTACTAGATTTTTTGTAAAAAATATGCGAAAATATACATGCGATTATGATAAAATATTCACAAGTTACATATTGAAAGGAGTTTTCACATGATTTATTCAAAGGAAGTTGAAGAAATGTGTACAGTAGCACAGGGCGTGAACCACGGCTGTGCGCCTATCCCGGAAGAAGCTAACTGGGTAAAGGTAAAGGAAGTAAAGGATATTTCCGGTTTGACACACGGTGTAGGCTGGTGTGCTCCTCAGCAGGGTGCCTGCAAGCTTACGTTGAATGTGAAAGAGGGTATTATTCAGGAAGCATTGGTAGAGACAATCGGATGCTCCGGCATGACCCATTCCGCAGCTATGGCAGCCGAAATCTTACCGGGAAGGACAGTGATGGAAGCATTGAATACAGACCTTGTATGTGATGCCATCAATACTGCCATGAGAGAATTGTTCTTACAGATTGTATACGGAAGAAGCCAGAGCGCATTTTCCGAAGACGGACTTCCGGTTGGCGCAGGCCTTGAAGACCTTGGGAAAGGGCTCAGAAGCCAGGTTGGTACGATGTACGGTACTTTAAAGAAAGGTCCCCGTTATCTTGAAATGGCTGAAGGATATGTAACAGGTATTGCATTGGATGCAGACGACCAGATTATCGGCTATCAGTTTGTAAGTCTCGGCAAAATGACAGATTTCATCAAAAAGGGCGATGATCCGAACACTGCATGGGAAAAGGCAAAAGGTCAGTATGGCCGCGTAGCGGATGCTGTTAAGATTATCGATCCGAGAGAAGAATAATAGGAGGACTGAAAAGATGGCATTATTTGAATCATATGAAAGAAGAATTGATAAAATTAATTCCGTACTGAACAGTTACGGAATCTCTTCTATCGAAGAAGCTGAGAAAATTACGAAAGATGCAGGCTTGGATGTGTATGCGCAGGTGAAAGGCATTCAGCCTATCTGCTTTGAGAATGCCTGCTGGGCATATATTGTAGGCGCTGCAATCGCAATCAAGAAAGACTGCAGGAAAGCGGCAGACGCGGCGGCAGCCATCGGCGAAGGCCTTCAGGCTTTCTGTATTCCCGGTTCCGTTGCGGATACGCGTAAAGTAGGGCTTGGACATGGCAATCTGGGCAAGATGCTTCTGGAAGAAGAGACAGAGTGTTTCTGCTTCTTGGCAGGCCATGAATCCTTTGCCGCAGCAGAAGGCGCTATCGGTATTGCAGAGAAGGCAAATAAGGTTCGTCAGAAACCTTTAAGAGTTATCCTGAACGGACTGGGAAAAGATGCCGCACAGGTTATTTCCAGAATCAACGGCTTTACTTTCGTAGAGACAGAGTATGATCCTTATACCAATACGGTAAAAGAAGTATCCAGAAAATCTTATTCCGAAGGTCTCCGTGCAAAAGTTAACTGCTATGGCGCTAACGATGTATGCGAAGGCGTTGCCATCATGCATAAGGAAGGGGTAGATGTTTCCATTACCGGTAACTCCACCAACCCTACCAGATTCCAGCATCCCGTTGCAGGTACATACAAGAAAGAATGCAATGAGCAGGGCAAAAAATACTTCTCCGTTGCTTCCGGCGGCGGTACGGGACGTACCCTCCATCCGGATAATATGGCTGCAGGACCGGCTTCCTACGGTATGACAGACACAATGGGACGTATGCACTCCGATGCACAGTTCGCAGGTTCTTCTTCCGTTCCGGCTCATGTGGAAATGATGGGTCTGATTGGTGCCGGCAACAACCCGATGGTTGGCATGACGGTGGCTGTGGCTGTTTCCATCGAGGAAGCGGCAAAGGAAGGCAAGTTTTAGCGATTAGCTATATTTAGCGGGTTTTTCTATTAAAAAGGTGGAACATTAAAGTCTGGTGGAGAGGAGAAATCTTCTCCACTTTTTAATTAAGGAAAAATCCTGCGCACTATTGAAAAGTTATTTCTTGACAGTTCCTAAAAGTCCAGACTGGCAAAATCAATTTGTAAATCCGTATAAATACCTACCGGAATACTGTCGTGAAATGTGTATGTTTCCACTTCGAAATGATTTTGCTCCAAACGGTAAACAAAAATGCGTTCTTTGCCGGGGTCTACAATCCAGTATTCCCGAACACCAGTATTTGCGTACAGATTCAGCTTAAGAATATAGTCATGGCTGGAATTACCGGGAGAAACAATTTCAATAATCCAATCAGGGGCTCCGGTACAGCCACGGTCTGTAAGTTTGTTCCGGTCACAGATAACGCTTATGTCTGGCTCTACTATAGTTTTCCGGTCTTCCCTAAGTTTGACAGCGAATGGGGCGGGATAGACACGGCAAGGCCTGTTTTTTGATTTGAGATAGTCACGGATTGTTCCGGAAAGCTCCATGAGTATTGACTGATGGATTCTGGACGGCGCCGCATGGTTATAAATCAGGTTTCCTTCAATTAACTCTGCCCGTACATTTTCCGGCAGATTGTAATAATCTTCCTCAGTGCAAATTTTGGCTTGTGCTGATGGCATATTGGCCTCCTTATGAAATGGCATATCTTTTTTCCGATAATTTGTCCTGCTTTTAGCATATCTCAAATAGATATAAAATGCCAGTGAAAATCAAAAGTTTCCCGAAAACATATCCGAAACCGAAATTGACGAGCGATGTTATTTCGCATTCCCTCATCAGTATATTAGAAAAAATAGTACTTGACATTGCATAGTAGTAGGCGTAATATAATACCAGAGCATATCTGACGGACGATATAGCAAGGGAAGGCCGCGGCGTGCGGAGAGATATTCTTAAGCACGTTCTGACAGGAGGGAAACATATGAATCCACAATTTAAAAAAGGAGTATTGGAACTCATTGTTCTGGAGTCGGTGCGGAAAAAGGATATGTATGGCTATGAATTGGTGGAGGAAGTCTCGGAAGTGATAGACGTTAACGAAGGGACCATATATCCGCTGCTGAAGCGGCTGACCAATGAGCATTATTTCGAAACTTATCTGAGGGAATCCTCCGAGGGGCCGCCACGGAAATATTATCATCTGACAGCCGCCGGTATCCTGTACCGGGATTCGCTGGCGGCGGAGTGGGAAGAACTTCAGGAAAGGGTCAGCAGATTTTTGAAGGAGAGGGACGGATATGAATAAGGAAAAATTTTTGCAGGAATTACGGGAGTATCTTCAGGTTTTGGAAGATCAGGAGCAGGAAGATATTTTGGAAGAATATGCCCAGCATATAGATATGAAATTGCAGAAAGGGCTGAGTGAAGAAGAGGCTATCAGGGATTTCGGCTCCATGAAGGAATTGGCGGCGGAGATACTGGAGGCCTATCACGTTAAGCCGGGATTCCGGCAGCGGAATATGCCGGTTCCGTTTCGGATGAGGAAGAAAGAACAGGCAGAGGACGGCGGGAATTTCTTTCGGTCGGCAGCGGATTTCTGGAAAGGGAAAATTTTGGCTGCCGCCCGTGGGGGAAAGAAAGCGTTTCAGTGGTTTGGCAGGAAATGCCGGGGGCTTGCCGATTGGGCGGTGGGGCTGTTTCGGGGGGAAAATGCCCGCAGGCAGAAGACTGAAAGCGGAAAGCCGGAAGGACAGATAGCTGCAGGGACCGAAAAGGAAAATCTGCCGCTGGCGGCAGGGAGGAACGGCCGAAACGGTAAAGAAAATGAAAAAGGAACGATGGCGGGAGATATGGGAAAATTATTGCGGGGAATCGAACAGGGAATCGGGAAATTGTGGAGATGTTTTCTTAGCCTTTGCAATTGGGGGCTGAAAACGGTATGGAATGCGGGGTGGCTTATGCTTTCTCTATTTTGTGCTTTTTGGGCCATGGTAGCTTTGGCCGGTTTCGGCGCTTTGACAGTTCTTCTTTTTCAAGGCTATCCGTTGGCAGGCATGCTTATCATCAGCTTCGGGGGCATCCTATGCTTCGGGGCGCTTACCTGCTGGGCATTCAGCATGATAATAAGAAAAAGCGGAAAAATCAGTCAGTCTGAGAGGGAGGTACAATATGAGTAAGCTGCATAAAATCTTAATCGGTGTATTCTGCGCAGGGGTGCTGCTGTGCGGTTTAGGCATGGGCGTGGCATTTACCGAATTTTCCCGGCTTACCTATGGAGAGCGGCAATACATAGGAAAGACGGATATGCGGACGGAGAATTTCGATGTCACATATGAACCGGGGGAAGAGAAACAGGAGGTGACAGGCTGGTTCTCGGGCTGGGGGCAGACAAATGTGGCAGCGGATGACAGCGTTCCGGAAAATACAGTGAGATTTAAAGTTACTTACAATGCGGAAAGAGTCATGCCCGGTGCTTACTGGAATGAGGAAAGCGGACAAATCGTACTGCACTGCCGATGGAACGGGCGGGAGGACAGTGTTGCACTGCTGATGGAAGCCAAAGACTTGGTGCTGCAGAACCTGAAGGAAGGAAAAATCATTTCTCTGGAGGTATTGGAAGTGGAAGGGGTCACTGTCCTGGTCAATCCGGCCAGTTATGACGATGTGCGGATATTTTAAGCCGATTGTCCGGAAAAAGCTGCGTCTGTGGTCTTTTCCGGCATGCTTTTTAACTTTTTGGAGCAGGAAGTCCCCCGCTTTTGAAGCGGGGGACGTATTGCGTCCCGCTGCGTTTTCCGCAGAGCGGAAACGTGTCTGAAAAATCTATGGTTCTGTGCGCAGTCATAAATCCCCGAACTGATTTCCGTGCCTGAGGCAAAAAACCTCTGTTTTTTTAAGGAAACCTGTGGTAAGATAGTAACTATGGAATTCCGGGGGCGAAAGCCCAAAAGCGGATGCCGATATAAACCGGAGAAAGGTACGGGCAGATAAATGCTGAAAGATATAGACGCTGTTATTTTTGACATGGACGGTTCGTTAGTGGATTCTATGTGGATATGGCCGGAAATTGATATTGAATATTTAGGGAAATTCGGGATTTCCCTGCCGGACGGCCTGCAGGGGCAGATAGAGGGCAAGAGTTTCAGTGAGACGGCGGAATTCTTCAAGGAACGTTTTCGGATACCGGATTCCATACAGCAGATCAAAGACGACTGGAATGCCATGGCATGGGACAAATATACCCATGAAGTCCCTCTGAAGGAAGGGGTGGATGTTTTTCTCAAGTATTGCAGGGAAAAAGGGATACTGCTCGGCATTGCCACCAGCAATTCCCGGGAACTGGTGCAGAAGGTGGCGGCCGTGCACGGGCTGGCGGATTATTTTTCCTGCATTATGACAGGCTGTGACGTGGCGAAAGGGAAACCTTCGCCGGATATTTATCTGGCGGTGGCAAAGGAACTGCAGGTGGAGCCGCAGAGGTGTCTTGTATTTGAGGATATCATTCCGGGGATACAGGCGGGGAAAGCGGCGGGGATGAAAGTATGCGCGGTGGAGGATGCCTATTCCCTTGCCATGAAGGAAGAAAAAGCGGCAATGGCGGATTATTATATCGAAACTTTTAAGGATATCGTACTGGCATAGGGTGATTCCGCAGGCAGGTTTGGAATTTGCTGCCGGCTGCGGGGGAATGGCGGGCAGAACCTTGAGGTATGTCCGGAACGCAGCCGGAGGCGGGGGAAACGGAGCAAAGCAGGATATCAATGGAAAGGAGCCGGCTGTGGCAGAAGGATTTTTACCGATAACGAAAGAAGAGATGGATGGGCGGGGCATTGAACGGCCGGATTTTGTCTATGTGATAGGGGATGCTTATGTGGATCACCCTTCTTTTGGGCATGCCATTATCAGCAGGTTACTGGAGGCTCATGGCTATTCGGTGGGCATCATTTCCCAACCGGATTGGAAAGACGAAAGCAGCATCCGCGTGTTTGGCCGGCCGCGCCTGGCATTTCTTGTGTCGGCGGGCAATATGGATTCCATGGTGAATCATTATTTTGTGTCAAAGAAGCGCCGGCCAAAGGATGCTTACACGCCGGGAGGGGAGACGGGGAAAAGGCCGGACCGTGCCACGGCGGCATACGGCAATCTGATCCGCCGAAGTTATAAGGATGTGCCTATCGTGATAGGCGGGGTGGAAGCCAGCTTAAGGAGGCTTGCCCATTATGATTATTGGTCGGACGGTTTCCGCAGGTCTGTGCTGCTGGATGCTCAGGCGGATTTGATTTCCTATGGGATGGGGGAGCATTCCATTGTGGAAATTGCGGATGCGCTGAACAGCGGCATGGACGTGAAGGACATAACTTTTATTGCCGGGACGGTTTATAAGACAAAAGATATTTCGGGAATCTATGACGGCCTGCTTCTGCCTTCTTATGAAGAGATGAAAGAAAATCCGGCCAAATATGCGGAGAGTTTCCGTATACAATATGAAAACACGGATCCTTTCACCGGAAAATATTTAGTGGAAGCATATCCCAACGGAATTTATGTGGTGCAGAATCCGCCGGCGCAGCCTCTTACTACGGAGGAAATGGATGATGTTTACGGCCTGCCTTATCAGTACACCTATCATCCTTCCTATGAGGAAAAGGGAGGCGTGCCGGCCATAGAGGAAATCAAATTTTCTTTGGCCAGTAACCGGGGATGTTTCGGAGGCTGTAATTTCTGTGCGCTGACATTTCATCAGGGGCGGACCGTACAGGTGCGCAGTCATGCATCCATTTTAAAAGAAGCCGAGAGGATGGTGCAGGAACCGGATTTTAAAGGTTACATTCATGATGTGGGAGGACCTACTGCCAATTTCCGTCAGCCGTCCTGTGAGAAACAGCTTACCGCAGGAGTATGCAAAAAGAAACAGTGCCTGTTCCCGTCGCCTTGCGGAAACCTGACCGTGGACCATAGCGACTATCTGGAACTTCTGCGGAAACTGCGGTCAGTCAAAGGGGTGAAGAAGGTGTTTGTCCGTTCGGGCATCCGGTTTGACTATCTGCTGGCGGAAAAAGACGATACGTTTTTCCGGGAACTGGTGGAATATCATGTGAGCGGTCAGCTGAAAGTGGCTCCGGAACATATCTCGGATGCCGTGCTGAAAAAGATGGGAAAGCCGGAAAACGCAGTATATGAACGCTTTGTAAAGAAATTCAGGAAAATCAACGGGCAGCTTGGGCTGAAACAGTATCTTGTGCCCTATCTGATGTCCTCGCATCCCGGCTCCACGCTGAAGGAAGCGGTGGAACTGGCGGAATATTTAAGGGATTTGGGCTATATGCCGGAGCAGGTGCAGGATTTTTATCCTACGCCCTCCACGGTGTCTACCGTAATGTACTATACCGGCATCGACCCGCGGGACGGGAAGAAAGTGTATGTCTGCCGCAATCCCCATGAAAAGGCCATGCAGAGGGCATTGATTCAGTATAGGAATCCGCAGAACTATGAATTGGTTTATGAGGCACTGCGGAGGGCCGGAAGGGAGGACTTAATCGGATTTGACAAAAAATGCCTGATTAAGCCCAGACGGATAGGGGCAAAGCGGCAGGCCGGCAGCGGGGGCGGGCAGAACCGCACGCCCCGGAAGAACGAAAGCAGGAAAAAGAAAACCATTCGGAATATTCATAAAAAGAAATAAATATTTATGAAAAAATAGAAAGATCGGAAAGCGAAATAAGAAAATTGCGAAAAAACAAATGGACTGGAAAATGAAATAAAATAATTGTGAAAAACAGGATAACGGTAAATGGAAATAGATGAATGGAAAAAAAGATAACCGAAAAAGAAGCGGGGAAAGGACCAATGCCATGATTTACTAGTTAAGCGGTAGTCCGCTTCCGGAATGACATTGGGGAAAGGACGGGTTATGGGAAAGAAGACGGGCAAGAATATTGTGATTATTACGGGCGCATCTTCCGGCATCGGGCAGGAATTTGCCATGCAGCTGGATGGGCTTCTGCACAGGACGGAGGAAATATGGCTGATTGCGAGACGGAAGGAGAGAATGGAAGAACTGGCGAAGCTTCTGGATATTCCGGTGAAAGTCATTCCCATGGATGTATCCGATGAAAAGGATATGGCAGTCTTTGGCAAGACATTGGAATTTGAGGAACCCAGAATACGGATGCTTGTCAATGCCGCAGGTTTTGGTTACATGGGCAGGGTGGATGAACTGAGCATAGAAGAGCAGGCGGCTATGGTCAGGGTAAATTGTGAGGCACTGACGAGGATGACTTGCTGCTGTCTTCCTTATATGACGGAGAACAGCAGGCTGATAGAGATTGCTTCTAGTGCGGCATTCCTTCCGCAGACCAGGTTTGCCGTATATGCGGCGACAAAATCCTATGTCCTGAGTTTTTCCATGGCTTTGCGGGAAGAACTGAAGAAGAGGAGAATCTGGGTGACGGCAGTCTGTCCCGGGCCGGTAGAAACGGAATTTTTCGATAAGGCGGAACGGTATGGCTCCACGTTGGCCATAAAGAAACTGACTATGGTGCCGGCAGCCAAGGTGGTGAAGCAGGCACTCCGGGATTCCAGGGATAAAAGGGCAGTATCGGTATGCAGCCTGCCTATCAAGGGATTTCATGTAATTTCCAAAGCACTTCCCCATTCTTGGATTTTGGGAATGATGGGTCTGATGTACGGAGCCGGGAAAACGGGCGAAAAATGATGGACAGAAAATGACAGGCGGAAAATGACGGACAGAAAATGACAGACAGAAAATGACAGGCGGAAAATGACAGACAGAAAATGACAGACGGAAAATGACAGACGGAGAAATAGAGGACGGATGAAGAGTAAGAAAGCAGTAAAAGGGCAGTTCGGTTATATCAAAAAGCAGCAGAGGACAGTGACGGCTCGGACAGTTTTCCTGTTCGGGCTGTCGCTTGCCATCTTGGGGATGGGAATATGGTCTACCGGGAGCAATAAGAATTTACTGACGGTAGTGGCCGTGCTTGGCTGCCTGCCGGCCAGCAAGAGTGCGGTGAACATGATTATGTTTCTGCGGGCAAAGGGATGTTCGGAGAAGGTGAGGGAAGAGGCCGGCAGATTTGATGCAGGGCTTACCAAGCTGTATGATATGGTGTTTACCTCTTATGACAAGAATTATCAGGTGAGTCATATGGTCATTAAGGGGCATGTGGTATGCGGCTATACGGAGGACGGCAAATGTGATGTGAAAGCCTGTGAGAAGCATTTGGACACGCTTCTGAAGCAGGGCGGCTGTAAAGGGGTGACGGTGAAGATATATACGGAACTGGATGCCTATTGCCGGGGGCTTGAAAACCTTGGGAAGCAGGAGCAGGAGCCTCTGCCGGAAGAAATATTGGAGAATCTGTTGGCGGTGGCTTTATAATCACGGCAGAGGTTAAAGAAATAGGGGGCAGGCATGGGAAAAATCAACAGGGAAGATATGCTGGAACTGACCAGGCGCATGACTTTGAAGAGGAACTGCTTCAGCAGGATTGCAGGAGCCTATATGGACAGGGAAGGTTTTGTGGACGGTACTTTCAATAAACATTTTCAGAGGCTGTCGGCCAAAGAGCAGAAGCAGAATCTGGAGATTGCAAAAAAGATTCCTTTTGCGGAAACAAATGTACGGCTGAAGGAATATTCTTTTGAAGAGAAGGACAGGACGCCGGGAAGCATATGGCAGATGCTTATGGCATTGAAGGAATGTGAACTGAAAAATGACGCTATGCTGGATATTTTCTATGAAGTGTTCGGAGAACGGTATCAGGCTCAAGGGGACTATGCGGTTTACTTTTTTTACGGCAGTTATGATGTTCCGTTAAAGGCGGAGGATAAGGAGAGCCTGTGGGAATCGGAAGAGGTCTATTCTTTCCTGATTTGCGCTCTCTGCCCGGTAAGCGGCGACTATGAGCCGGGGGAGCCGGAATGGGGGTTCCTTTTTCCCGCATTTAAGGATAGGAGCGGCGATGTATGGAGAATAAATGTTTTTCAGGCGGAGGAAAAAAAGAGTTACGGGGAATTGTTGGAGAAAGTGGTGTTCTCACATGCGTAAGGGGCATTCCGGAAAGATTGCTGTAAGAAAATACCGCTTACCGGAAGGCTGCGGAGCAGGGAGAAGTCATGGTAGAACTGTGCATTAAGGAAAATGAAGCCGGGCAGCGGCTGGATAAATATTTACAAAAATATATGAAGGAAGCAGAGAAGAACTTTCTTTATAAAATGCTGCGTAAAAAGAATATTGTGCTGAACGGGAAAAAAGCGGAGGGGAATGAGAAGCTGTGTACGGGAGACGCGGTGAAGCTGTTCCTGTCGGATGAGACAATTGAGAAGTTCGGCGGCAGGCTGCCGGGGAAGCAATGCGCCGGCAGGCAGGAGCAGGGGAAAACGGAGGAATACGGCAGGGCATATAAACGGCTGGGGGAATTGAAAGTGATTTTCGAGAACCGCCATGTGCTTATTGTTCATAAGCCGGCAGGGATTTTGGCACAGAAAGCGGAACCGGGGGATTTGTCCCTGAATGAATGGCTGGTAGGTTATTTGCTGGAAAAGGGGGAAGTGACGGCGGAGGAGCTGCATACCTTCCGGCCTTCCGTCTGCAACCGGCTGGACAGGAATACGTCGGGCATGGTAATCTGCGGAAAGACGCTGCCGGGCAGTCAGTGCATGGGCAGGCTGCTGAAGGACCGGAGCCTGCATAAATATTACCGGCTTTATGTGAAGGGGCGGGTGGAAAAAGCGTCTTTTTCCGAAGGATATCTTGTGAAGGACGGGCGGACAAATAAGGCAAGGCTTGTGCGGCAAGGCGAAGAGGGGGCTTATATCCGTACGGATTACAGGCCTCTGAAGCATTTCAGGGATATGACTTTGGTGGAAGCGGAACTGGTCACGGGAAAGCCTCATCAGCTGCGGCTGCAGTTTTCCGGGCTGGGACATCCGCTTTTAGGGGATTATAAATACGGGGAAAAGGACTTTAACGATAAGTATCGGAAAAGATACGGAGTGAGGAATCAGCTGCTTCATGCATACCGCTTGGAATTTCCGGTGATGGAAGGGGATTTCCGCGATTTGTCGGGGCTGACGCTGGTGGACCGGGAACCGGAAATGTTCCGAAGGATAGAGGAAGGGGAGTCAGAGGGATGGCAACATGGAATTCCAGAGGGTTAAGGGGCTCTACGCTGGAGGAACTGGTCAACAGGACAAATGAAATCTATATGGAAAACGGGCTGGCGCTGATTCAGAAAATTCCTACGCCCATTACGCCGGTGACGATAGACAAGGAGAGCCGGCATATTACGCTGGCATATTTCGGTCAGAAGAGCACCGTGGATTATATCGGGGCGGTGCAGGGGCTGCCGGTCTGCTTCGATGCAAAGGAATGTGCGGCGGATACGTTTGCCCTTCAGAATATCCATGAACATCAGGTGGAATTTATGAGGCTGTTCGAGAAGCAGGGCGGAATTGCGTTTTTCCTTATTTATTATACGAATAAAGATTTGTTTTACTATCTGCCGTATGAGATGCTGCGTTATTTCTGGGATCGGGCCAGGGAAGGGGGCCGGAAAAGCTTCCGGTTTGAGGAACTGAACCCGGAATATGTGATTCCCAGGAAGGGCGGGGTTTTCGTGCCGTATCTGGATATGCTCCAGAAGGACCTGGACGACAGGGAATAGGGAAAGTATCCGGCAGCGGGACAAATAGAATGGAAAGGATTTGCTATGGACAGGAAGTTAGTGCATACGCCGGAGGGCGTGAGGGATATTTACGGAGAGGAATATGCGAAGAAGCTGGCGGCGGAGAGGCTGATGATGGAGAAAGTGCGCAGTTTTGGGTATGAGGATATCCAGACGCCGGCTTTTGAGTTTTTTGACGTGTTTTCCAGGGAGGTTGGGACGACGCCTTCCCGTGAACTGTATAAGTTTTTTGACAAGGAGGGAAATACGTTGGTGCTCCGGCCGGATTTTACGCCTTCCATGGCGCGGTGTGCGGCCAAGTATTTTCTGGAGGAAGCCGTGCCGATCCGGTTTTGTTATTTGGGGAATACGTTTACCAATACCTCCAATCTGCAGGGGAAACTGAAGGAAGTGACACAGATGGGGGCGGAATTGATCGGGGACGGCT
This sequence comes from uncultured Lachnospiraceae bacterium, assembly GCA_910579645.1. Lineage (GTDB taxonomy): Bacteria > Bacillota > Clostridia > Lachnospirales > Lachnospiraceae > Kineothrix. The sequence goes on from CAJTVK010000024.1 coordinate 20,580, forward strand.
CCGTGGAAGCGGATGCGGAGATGGCGGCAATGGTCATAGAGGCTTTGATGACGGCAGGGCTTAGGGATTTCCAGCTGAGCATCGGAAACGTGGAGTATTTCAAGGGAATCTGCGCGGAAGCAGGATTGGGGGAGGAAACCGAACTGGAACTGCGGGAATATATTTCCGGAAAGAATTATTTCGGGGCGGAGGAACTGCTGCGGGATAAGGAAGTGCCTGACAGAATCCGGGAGGCCGTGCTGAGAATGACGGATTTGTTCGGGACGGCAGATGCGCTGGCGGAGGCTAAAGAATTGGTGGCCGGAAACGTGCGTTCCACGAAAGCGGTGGAGAGGCTGGAGAAGCTGCATGAGGTATTGTGTCTGTACGGGGCGGAAAAATATGTATCTTTTGACTTGGGGATGCTGAGCAAGTACAATTATTATACCGGTGTGATATATAAGGCTTATACTTATGGCTTGGGCGACGCCTTGGTGAAGGGCGGAAGATATGACACTCTTCTTGGCCGTTTCGGCAAGGAAGCCCCGGCCATTGGGTTCGTGGTGGTCATGGATGACCTGATGGCGGCTCTGGACAGGCAGAACATCGCAATCGCACTGCCGGAGAGGGCGGAGACGGTGGAATATACGCCGCAGAATTATAGGGAAAGTCTGGAAAAGGCACAGAAACTGCGCCGGGAAGGGAAAAAAGCAGTATTGCGCCCGAAAGCATGAGCGGGAGGGCAATGCCGGCAGAAAAAATGCGATGCTGCGGGAAGAAAAAGGAAGGATTGGACAGGAAATGAGTGAAGAGACGCGTTATCTGACATTTGCCTTGGGAAAGGGGAGGCTGGCAAAGAAGACTTTGCAGCTGCTGGAAGAAATCGGCATTACCTGTGAGGAAATGAAGGATAAGGATTCGAGGAAACTGGTCTTTGCCAATGAGGAACGGAAGCTTCGTTTCTTTCTGGCCAAAGGGCCGGATGTGCCTACTTATGTGGAATATGGCGCAGCCGATATCGGCGTGGTGGGGAAAGACACCATTATGGAAGAAAACAGAAGGGTATATGAGGTGCTGGATCTGGGATTCGGCAAATGCAGGATGTGTGTATGCGGGCCGGAGAGCGCAAGGGAACTTCTGCGGCATCACGAAATGATCCGGGTGGCAAGCAAATATCCCAATATTGCCAAGGATTATTTTTACAATAAGAAGCATCAGACGGTGGACATTATAAAGTTAAACGGGTCGGTGGAACTGGGGCCTATGGTGGGACTGTCGGATGTGATTGTGGACATTGTGGAAACCGGGTCTACGTTAAAGGAGAACGGGCTGGCGGTGCTGGAGGAAATCTGCCCGCTGTCGGCACGCATGATTGTGAATCAGGTGAGCATGCAGATGCAGACGGAACGGATAAGAAAGCTGATTTATGAACTGAGGGAACGACTATAATTGCTGAGGGAACGTCTGCAATTACCGAGGGAATGTTTATCATTGCCGAGAGGAATGTCTATAATTACTGAGGCGAAGCCTATAATTTCGGAAAAGGCTGCAGGAGGTTATCGGAATGAGGATAATAAAATTAAATGCGGAGACAAAAAAAGATTTGCTGAACAGTCTGCTGAAAAGAAGCCCGGAGCATTACGGGCAGTATGAAGGGACTGTGGCGGAGATTATTGCGAAGGTCCGTGAGGAAAAGGACAAGGCGGTGTTTGCCTATACGGAAAAGTTTGATAAGTGCAGGATAAACACGCAGAATTTCCGTGTGACAAGGGAGGAAATCGAAGAGGCTTACGGGAAAATTGACAAAGAACTGGTGCGGGTCATGAGAAAATCGGCGGAGAATATCCGGGCTTTCCATGAAAAGCAGCTGCATAATTCTTGGATGGACTTAAAGGAGGACGGTTCCATGCTGGGGCAGAAGATTACGCCCATAGGGATTTCCGGCGTATATGTGCCGGGCGGGAAAGCGGCCTATCCTTCCAGCGTGCTTATGAACGTGATTCCGGCCAAGGTGGCGGGCGTGGGGAAGATTATTATGGCCACGCCGCCGGATGCGGAGGGGAAAATTTACGAAGGCACATTGGCGGCGGCGGATATCGCCGGAGTGGACGAAATTTATAAAATGGGCGGCGCACAGGCCATTGCGGCCATGGCTTTCGGGACGGAAAGCGTGCCGAAAGTGGATAAAATCACAGGCCCGGGCAATATTTTCGTAGCTTTGGCAAAGAAGGCCTGCTTCGGCCATGTAAGCATAGATTCCATAGCCGGACCCAGCGAGATACTGGTCATTGCGGACGGGACGGCCAACCCCAGGTATGTGGCGGCGGATTTGCTGTCCCAGGCAGAGCATGACGAGATGGCCAGCGCCATTCTGATTACTACCGACGGAAAGCTGGCAGAGGAAGTGAGCCGTCAGGCGGAACGGTTTGCGGAGGAACTTTCCAGAAAGGAGATAATAAGGCAGTCTCTGGAGAATTACGGCTATATTCTGGTGGCGGACAGTATGGAGGATGCGGTGGAAGCCGCCAACGAGATTGCGTCCGAACATCTGGAGATACTGACGGCCAATCCTTATGAGGTCATGGCCAAAATAAAGAATGCCGGGGCAATTTTCTTGGGAGAATATTCCTCCGAACCGCTGGGCGATTATTTTGCGGGGCCTAACCATATTCTTCCCACGAACGGCACGGCGAAATTTTTCTCTCCGCTGAACGTGGACGATTTTCTGAAGAAAACCAGCATTATTTCTTACTCGAAAGAGGCTCTGGAGGCCGTACATAAAGAGATTGAGAAATTTGCCGAAAGTGAGGGATTGACAGCACATGCGAATTCCATTAAAGTGAGATTTGAGTGAAGCTGCGGGAAAGCGGCAAAACATGACACACATCCGGCAGAAAGCAATTTGCAGATGCGTTCCGGGGAGGGATGAGATGGGAAGAAAAGCGGAAATAGCGCGTAAGACAAAAGAGACGGACATTCGGGTCATATTGGATTTGGACGGGACGGGAAAAAGCAGCATTGACACGGGAATCGGTTTCTTGGATCATATGCTGGAAGGGTTTGCCAGACATGGCTTTTTTGACCTACAGGTAAAGGCAGAGGGGGATTTGCAGGTGGACGGCCACCATACGGCGGAGGATACGGGAATTGTCCTTGGGCAGGCAATCCGGGAGGCTCTGGGGGATAAGGTGGGCATCAGGCGGTACGGTTCCTGCATATTGCCTATGGATGACGCTCTGTCGCTCTGTGCCGTTGACTTGTGCGGACGGCCTTACTTTAATTATCAAGGCAGCTATACGGCAGAGCGCATCGGCGGGCTGGACACGGAACTGATACGGGAGTTTTTTTATGCGGTTTCTTATACGGCGGGCATGAACTTACATATAAAAATGCTTTCGGGTGAGAATAACCATCATATGGCGGAAGCTATGTTCAAGTCTTTTGCCAAGGCGCTGGATGAGGCGGCGGGCAAGGATCCAAGGATAACGGAAGTGCTTAGCACGAAAGGCAGCTTATAGCATAACTTTACATGGGTAGTCCCCCGGATACTTTTCTGCAAAGTCAGGCACAGAGGGGTTCCGGGAGCCTATGCCGACTATAAGGAGGAGAAATTACGAATGAGCAGTCAATACAAAAAGCTGGTACCCTGCATTTATTTATACAAAGGAAATGCGGTAAGGGATTTTGCGGATATTACGATTGTAGACACGGATCCTGTGAAATTGGCAAAATATTACAGCGATAACAGTGCGGATGAGCTTTTGGTGTTTGATATGTCGAACGGGGATACGGAACATGAAGAAGCATTGGATATGATAAAGAAAATCTGTCAGGAAGCGGAGGTACCGGTGACCGGCGCGGGCAATGTAAAGCGGATGGAGGATATTAAGAAGCTGCTGTATGCAGGCTGCAGGAAAGCGGCTCTCAATTATTCCAGGCAGGATAACATTGCACTTTCGGAGGAAGTGTCCAAGAAATTCGGCAAGGAAAAGATTGCGGCATGTTATGCGGATTTTGAGACAATCGAAAACAACAGGGATACGATTGAGCGATATGTGGAGGAACTCATTCTGATTAAGTCCTCTGCCTTGAGGGAAAGCGTGGATAAGTGGGACGGAGAAGCGAAGATACTGGCCTTGCTTCAGGATGTTTCTCTGGATAAGCTGATGGAAATTCTCTCTTTCCCTGCCATTGGAGGTATTACGGGATATGCCATAGATGAAAACGTGAAGGAACTGCCGGCCATTAAGTCGCTTTGTCAGGGCAACGGCATCAAGGTCAATACGTTGGATTCCGCATTCCAATGGTCGGATTTCAAGAAGAATTCGGACGGGCATGTGACGGTGGTGGTGCAGGATTATAAAACGGAAGAGGTGCTGATGGTGGCTTATATGGATGAAGAAGCATACCATACTACGCTCCGGACCGGGAAAATGACCTATTTCAGCCGCAGCCGCAAGGAACTTTGGGTGAAGGGGGAAACCAGCGGTCATTACCAGTATGTGAAGTCGCTGACTGCGGACTGCGACATGGACACTCTGCTGGCTAAAGTTTCCCAAGTGGGGGCGGCATGCCATACCGGAAACCGTTCCTGCTTTTTCCATGAAATCTATAAGAAAGAATATGAAGAGACGAATCCGCTGAAGGTGCTGGAATCGGTCATGAATGTGATAAAGGACCGGAAGGTGCATCCGAAAGAGGGGTCTTATACTAATTATTTATTTGAGAAAGGGATAGATAAGATTCTTAAGAAGCTGGGGGAAGAAGCGACGGAAATCGTAATTGCTGCCAAGAATCCGAATCCTAATGAGATTAAATATGAAATTTCCGATTTCCTTTACCATATGATGGTATTGATGGTGGAAAAGGGGGTTTCCTGGGAAGAAATTTTGGAGGAACTGGCAAGGCGGGAATAGAATCGTGGGGGAGACAGCAGGATGGAAAAATGGGTGGGGGATAAGGGCGTTTTTTTAAGGATAGGATTTGGAGGCATTTTTATTCTCACCAATTCCATGGTTCTGCTTTGGGCCGAACTGGCCGGCAAGGTAATGGGAGCCATGGAGGCAGGAAGGGAAATGCAGGGGGCAATTTTGCAGTTGGCATATTTTGGGGGTCTTTCGGTCTGTATGTATGCTTTTCTCATTTTTGCAGGCAGAAGACTGACAGCCCTTTTTGAAAAAGAGATGATTCCTGTTCAGGAAAGATATATTCAGCAGGACTTGATGAAATCAGGAAAAAGCAAGAAATACAGCGAACTGGAATTAGTCAACCGCGTCTGCGATGATCTGCGGACAGTGGTCACTTGGTCTTATCAGACAAAAACGGAACTTGTTTTGTCGATAGTTTTACTTTTGAGTATTTTTTTATACATAAGCTTTTTCTCCGTAGTGCTGGCAGGTGCTATTTATGCAATCATGTTTGTAAATTTACTGATTCCCGTGCTATATAACAAGCATATGGTAGCCGATTACAGTCAGGTCATGCAGGCCAACGATAACTGGGCAAAACGGCTGCAGGAGGGAATCGAAAATTATTCCGGCATCAAAGGCCTGAACGCGGAAGAGGAGTACAAAGAAATCTATGAAAAGGAAGTCCTTCATTTCGTCAGTGCCGTGAAAAACGCAAACAGGACGGCGCATATGGAAATGGGATTGAAAAGCGGCATGAATCAGTTCTCAAATTATGCCGGATACATAACTGCCGGGTTCTTTGCGGTGTCAGGACAAATCGATTTGGCTACGGTAGCCAGAACCGTGCTGCTGATTCCGCTCATACAAAATATTTTATCTTTGGTGATGACGAAATATGTGCACCGGAGAAACGTTATTGTTTCAATGCAAAGATTAATGGAATTGACAGGGAAAGAAAGGCACGGCGAGAAAGTACCGGATTCCTGCGATATTCAAATTACACATCTGGATTTTGACTATGAGAATCGGAAATTATTTCAGGACTTAAGCTATGAAATGAAAACAGGAGAGAAGGTGCTTATAAAAGGAGAAAACGGAGCGGGTAAAAGCACGTTGCTCAAGTTGCTGACCGGATTTTATGAGATGCAGGGAGGGGAAATAAGAATAGGCGGCATCTGCAATCATGATATCCGGGAAGAATGGATTGTGTCCAATATTTTTTATCTTCCTCAGAATAACCTGTTCCTTCCGGGAACGGCAGAAGAAAATCTGCGGCTCAGGGGGATTGTCCCTGCTTCTGGTGAAAATGCCGAACTGCGGAAAAATATCATGGAATTATCGGAAGGCCAGAAGAAAAGGATTGTTCTGGAGGAATTATATCGGACGGATAAAAAAATATTGCTCTTAGATGAGCCGGAGAATCATCTGGACGGGGAGGTGCTGAAGGAACTGATATCGTTTCTGAAAAGTGATAAAAGGACAATCATTATTGTCAGCCACATAGAAGCGTTTGATTCATTTGCCGACAAAATCTGGAGCCTGGAAAAAGAGAAATAGGGTATCCGGACGGAAGGAAGGGAGGGCAATATGGTAAATAAGTGGAAGTGGATTGGCAGGCTGAAGAAAGCAATTTTGTTTCGGACCGTAAATTACCTTTTGGTTGGTTTGATGGGCATGTTTATAGCCTTTGTCTTTTCCGATCTGACGGATAAATTTTTAAACGGAGATTATCGGCATATGGGGCTGATATTTCTTCAGATTATTATTGTTGCACTGATTAACTGCTTTGTGATACCTGTTTTGCAGTACAAGGAAGCAAACCTGATGGAAAAGCAGGGCGGCGAGGCGGACGTGGCTTTTTTCAAAGAATTCCTGAATCAGAAGAACTATTCCATCGCAGAGAAAGATTACGGAATGTATATGAATATCTTATGGGGAGATTTTCCTGTTTACAGAATGAATCTCGTTTTTCTTGTGTCCTATTTTCTGGCAGGTACCGTAACTGTTCTTGTTTCTGTGGGAATCATTGCCTGTTATCAGGTAGGGTTTGCGGTTCTGGCCATTGTAATCAGCCTTACAGTGCTGCTGCTGCCTTTGCTGTTCCAGAAAAAATTAGAAGAAAGGAAGGAAGAGCAGTTCAGTCAAAAGGATAGCCTTGTAGAAAATATGAAGAATATTTTCGCAGGCGTGGAGTATATACGTCTGCAAAAGCGAAAAGCTATTGTAGGAAGCCTGTTAAGACCGGTTCAGCACAAGTACGCGGAAGCCGCCATTTCTTATGAAAAACTGAAAACCGTATTAAATTATTTGGTAAATGCTGTTTTATTATGGATTGAAATGTTCATCTATGCGGCCGGCTGTTCCATGATTTCAAAGGGAAGCATTGACCTTGCGGCATTTGTAAAGGTAGTGCTGATGATATCGGTAACGAAAAACGGTGTAAGCTGGCTGATGGAAGGGGTGCAGTCTATCCATGACGTGAAAAACAGCCGAAAAAGAATCGAGACGATTCTGCTGAAAAAGGATGGGGCAGATGGGGAGCCGTTAAGCTGTCTGCATAAGCTTACTCTGAGAAATGTATGTTTTGAGTATGCGGAAAACAATACCAGAATAGCATATCCCAGCCTTGCCTTGGAGGAAAACAAGGTTTATCATCTTGTGGGGAAAAACGGTGCGGGCAAATCAACTTTGTTAAAGATACTGGGGCAGCATTATTGCGGCTATGAAGGCAGTATTCTGGTCAATGGAAAGCAGGAACTTAAGGATATTGATGAGAAGGACTGGCATCGTTTCGTTGCTTTTATCCCCCAAAAACCATTGTTGTTTCATATGAGTGTCAAGGATAACATCCTGTTTGGGAACAGAAATGCGGATTGGAATCTGTATGAACAATTATTGAATGATTTCAGGTTAAAGGATATCGAAGAGAAAACAGTGGGCTTTGGCGGGGAAGGAATATCAGGGGGAGAAGCACAAAGCATTTCGGTTGTAAGAGCATTATTAAGAAAGCCGAAAATGATTCTGGCGGATGAGCCGTATAATACATTGGATGCCAACCGGAAAAACATGTTAAATAAATATATAGACATGCTGGATTCCACTGCATTTCTCATTGTTTCTCACCAAGCCTTTCGGATTGAAAGGGAAATTCCCACGGAAATCAATTTTTAACTGTGTATTGTAGTTTTGAAGAATCCATGGTAACATAGTCACAGCGTAAAATTTTCGGGCGAAGTCTGTTTCGGGGCGTATTCACGCGAATATTTCCTGCTGTGCGGAGGCCGGATATTGATAGGAGTGCAGGATGACAAGAGAAGAGTTTAAGAGATTAGGAAAAGGACATCCCGTTTATCTGGACGGCGCCACAGGCTCCAACCTTCTGAACAGGGGCATGCCCGCCGGGGTATGCCCGGAGGAGTGGATACTGGAACACAGGGAAGTGCTCATCGGGCTGCAGAAAGAGTTTGTGGAGGCCGGGACGGATATTCTCTATGCGCCCACATTTTCCGCAAATGCCGTGAAGCTGAAGGAATACGGGCTGTCGGACAGGCTGGGGCAGATGAACCGGGAACTGGTGGCATTGTCCAAAGAGGCGGCCGGAGGAAAGTGTCTGGTGGCAGGGGACCTGACAATGACCGGGGAGCAGCTGTCGCCTATGGGCACAATGGATTTTGAGCAGCTGGTGGATATTTATAAAGAACAGATTGGCTGTCTGGCGGAAGCGGGAGTGGATTTGCTGGTGGCAGAGACGATGATGAGCCTGCAGGAAAGCCGGGCGGCGCTGATTGCGGCCAAGGAGTGCTGCGAACTTCCGGTGATGGTAACCATGACGTTTGAAGCGGACGGGAGGACACTGTACGGTACCGATGCAAGGACGGCGGCGGTGGTACTGGAGAGTCTCGGGGCGGCAGCCATAGGGGCCAATTGCTCCACCGGGCCGGACAAGATGACGGACATTATCGCCGCAATGGCAGAAGTGACTACGGTGCCGATTATTGCCAAACCCAATGCAGGGCTTCCCTCCTTGGACAGGGACGGAAATACGGTGTATGACATGGATTGCGGGGAGTTTGCGGAGAGGATGGTACGGTTAGTGGAGGCCGGTGCATCGGTTTTGGGCGGCTGCTGCGGAACCACGCCGGAATTTATCCGCAGGCTGAAAGAACGCACCGGGCATATGGAGGTAAGGGAAAGGCCGAAACCGGAGAAACGGTATCTGACCTCCGAGCGGATGACCGTGGAATTCGGTCTGGAAGACAATTTCCTTATTGTGGGCGAGCGGATTAATCCGACAGGAAAGAAAAAACTGCAGGAACAGCTGCGGCAGGGAAATATGGATATGGTGGCACGGTTTGCGGAAGAGCAGGAAAACTGCGGAGCCGGCATTCTGGATGTGAATATGGGCATGAGCGGCATTGACGAAAAGGAAATGATGCTGCGTGCCTTGGAGGAAGTGGCCGGAGTGACTTCCCTTCCCCTTTCCTTAGACTCCAGCCATGTGGAGGTGCTGGAAGCCGCGCTGCGCCGTTATCCGGGGAGGGCGCTTGTTAACTCCGTTTCTTATGAAAAGGTAAAATTCGAACAATTGCTGCCTATCGTAAAGAAATACGGGGCAATGTTCATCCTTCTGCCGTTGTCGGACGAAGGGCTGCCGAAAGATTTGGCGGAGAAGAAAGAAATCATTGAGCGGATTACGGCACGGGCTTTGGAACTGGGCATGTGCAGGCAGGATATTGTAGTGGACGGGCTGGTGGCCACGGTAGGAGCCAATAAAAAGGCGGCTTTGGAAACGCTGGAGACAATCCGCTACTGCAGGGAAAAAGGATATGCCACGATATGCGGGCTTTCCAATATTTCCTTCGGGCTTCCGGAAAGGGGCTATGTAAATACGGCTTTCCTGACCATGGCTATCCGGGAAGGGCTGACCATGGCGATAGCCAATCCTTCGCAGGAATTGTTGATGAGCAGCGCGTTTGCCGCGGATTTGCTTCTGGATAAAGAGGAGGCAGACCTGCGCTATATCCGGCGCATGGAAGCAGGGAAGGAGAAAAAGGAAAACGGGGAGGCCGGCCCCATGCAGACAGCCGGGGAAAAGAAGGAGACTTTGTCCGCTGCGGATCGGGTGAAGGAGGCTGTCCTGAAAGGGAACAGAAAGAAGATTGCGGAATATACGGCTGCGGCATTAGAGGACGGCATGCTGCCGCAGGAGATATTGGACGGGGTGCTTTTGCCTGCCATCAATGAGGTGGGGGATTTGTTTGACAAAGGGAAATACTTCCTGCCTCAGCTGATTGCCGGTGCGGAGGCAATGAAAGCGGCCATCGAATATTTGGAACCTCTCCTGGCAAAGAAAAGCGGAGGGAAGGAAATGCCTGCCGTAGTTATCGCCACGGTGGAAGGGGACATCCATGATATCGGAAAGAATCTGGTGGCGTTAATGCTGAAGAATTATGGCTTCCGTGTGATTGACTTGGGCAAGGATGTGCCGAAAGAGCGGATTGTCCAAGCGGCAAAGGAGCATCATGCCAGCGTGATTGCCCTGTCCGCGCTGATGACCACTACCATGCAGGAGATGCGTAAGGTCATTGCTTATGCGAAAGAGCAGCAGGCAGAGGCAAAGGTGATTATCGGAGGCGCAGTCATTACGCCGGAGTATGCAGAGGAAATAGGGGCGGACGGGTATTCCAAGGATGCGGCGGAAGCGGTGAAGCTGACGAAGCATATTCTGCATATAGACTGATATGAGAATGCGGTGTCTTAGAGTGTGTTTGAAAATTCACGATGAGCAGCAGCTTTCGTACATTTGCGGCAGTGTTTCGGAGAAATAGCGGAGAATATAGGAAATGGCACAGATAAGGAAAAGGAGATGAGGTTTGGATTATGATTGGTGCAGATGCGATAATAAAATGTTTAGAGGCTGAGGGAGTGGAGTATGTATTCGGGTATCCGGGGGTAGCCATATGCCCTTTTTACAACAGTATCCTGGATTCGGATATCCGTACTATTTTGATTCGCACGGAACAGAATGCCGCCCATGCGGCCAGCGGGCTGGCAAGGGTGTCGGGCAAGGTAGGGGTATGCGCCGTGACGTCGGGGCCGGGGGCGACCAACGTGATTACGGGAGTGGCTACGGCTTTTGCGGACAGCATTCCCTTGGTCTGCATTACCGGTCAGGTGAACAGCGAATTAATCGGCAGCGATGTTTTTCAGGAAGCGGATATCACGGGAGCCGTGGAATCTTTTGTGAAATACAGCTATTTAATTAAGAATGTGAACGATATTCCCAGAGTGTTCAAAGAAGCGTTCCATATTGCCAATACGGGCCGGCGGGGGCCGGTATTGATAGATGTGCCCATAGATATCCAGAATGCGCCGATTTCCAAATTCCATTATCCGGAAGAAGTGAATATGAGAACCTATAAGCCTACCGTGAAAGGAAATATGGCGCAGATTAAGAAAGTGGTAAAGGAACTGGAAAAGGCAAAACGCCCGATTATCTGTGCCGGGGGCGGCGCGCTGCTGAGCGACGGCGGAGCCGCACTGCGGGCATTTTCGGAGAAATACCGCATTCCTGTGGTTTCCACAATGATGGGAATCGGAGTGATGCCTACCAGGCATCCGCTGTATTACGGCATGGTGGGAAATAACGGAAAGCCTTATGCGAACCGTGCCATGAACGAGTCGGATTTGCTTCTGATGGTGGGAGCCAGAGTGGCGGACCGGGCGGTGAGTCAGCCGGATTTGATTACCAACAATAAGGTGCTGATCCATATGGATGTGGATCCGGCGGAAATCGGGAAAAATGTAGGTCCGCACATTCCTTTGGTAGGGGATATCAAGCATATCTTTGAAGATATGACGGAGCAGGATCTGGACACAGGCCATACGCACCGTGCCTATGAGGAGTGGCTGAAGACCTTGGACGGCTACCGGGAAAGCATGCAGGTAAAACGCAGCCCCAATAAGGATTATGTGGACCCTGCCCGGTTCATCACCATGCTTTCGGACAAAATGGAGGAGGACGGCATTTATGTGGCGGATGTGGGGCAGAACCAGATATGGTCCTGCGGCTATCATATCGTGCGGAAAGGGCGGTTTCTCACTTCCGGGGGGATGGGGACGATGGGATATTCCATTCCGGCAGCCATGGGCGCAAAGCTGGCGGACAAAAGCAGGCAGGTAATTGCCGTATGCGGGGACGGTTCCTTCCAGATGTCCATGATGGAACTGGCTACCATGCGTCAGCATGACATACCGGTAAAAATCGTAGTGCTGAAAAATAATTATCTGGGCATGGTAAGGGAATTTCAGCATTATACTTATAAGGACAATTACTCCGTGGTGGATTTGTCGGGAAGCCCGGATCTGGAGAAGCTGACGGCGGCATATGATATGGATTTCCTGCGTCTGGAGAATATGGAAAAGGCGGAAGAGACAATAGACGCTTTTCTGAAAGAAGACAAATCCATGTTGCTGGAATGTATTATCGATCCCATGGATTTAGTGAAATAGGAGGACGGCAAGGATGAAAAGAATATATTCGGTTTCCGTGGAAAACCGTTCCGGTGTTCTCTGCAAGGTGGCAGGGCTGTTTTCCAGAAGGTGCTTTAATATTGATTCCCTGGCGGTAGGGGAGACGGACGACGCCGAGGTTTCCTGCATGACAATCGTAAGCAGCGGGGACGAGAGAACCATCGAGCAGATTGAGAAGCAGCTGAATAAAAAACTGGATGTCATAAAAGTGAAGACTTTCGACGAGAGCGAAAGCATCAGCCGGGAACTGATGCTGATAAAGGTGAAGTATAACCGCGGCAACCGCAGGGATATTATGGAGAACTGCGACATTATGAAAGCGCAGATTGTGGACATGTCAAAAAATATGATGATTATCCAGATCTGTGACGTGCCGGAACGGATACAGCTTTTCATTAAGATGTTAAGGACAATCAGCATAGTGGAAGTGGCACGCACAGGCACCTTGGCGCTTCAGAAATGCAAGGATGCGGAGAATGGATGATGTATATTGACTTTTTAAATAACAGTTGATACAATAAATGTCGGATGTTGAGACGGAAACGGAGGAATTAGATGCGTAAGAAAGTATTTCAGCTTTTGGTAGACAATACATCGGGCGTTCTGAGCCGGATCTCCGGTCTGTTTTCCAGACGGGGATATAATATTGAGAGCATCACGGCCGGCGTGACGGCAGATCCCAGATATACGAGGATAACCATTGTCACCTCGGGAGACGATGAGATTCTGGATCAGATAGAGAAGCAGGTAGAAAAATTAGTGGATGTGCGGGACATTAAGATTCTGGAACCGGACGACAGTGTTTATAGGGAACTGGTGCTGATTAAGGTGAAAGCCACGGCAAAGGAGCGGCAGGCAGTGATTTCCGTGGCAGACATTTTCCGGGCGAAGATTGTGGATGTGGCACCGGAGAGCTTGGTGGTGGAACTGACCGGCGCACAGTCCAAGATAGAAGCGTTCATAAGCCTTCTGGAGGGATATGAGATCCTGGAACTGGCGCGGACAGGCATTACGGGACTGGGAAGGGGCATTGAAAATGTCACTTACCTGACGGACTGACGGAAAGCGGCTCTTAGGGGAAACCCTTTCAGTGATAAAATATTATCGTAACTATAAAGAAGAGATAAGCGGAGGAAGAAGAGATGGCAAATATTTATTATCAGGAAGACTGTAACCTTTCCATGTTGGACGGGAAGACAATCGCAGTAATCGGTTACGGCAGCCAAGGGCATGCGCATGCACTGAATGCGAAGGAATCCGGCTGCAACGTAATTATCGGGCTTTATGAAGGATCCAAATCTTGGGCAAAGGCAGAGGCACAGGGCTTTAAAGTATATACGGCGGCAGAGGCGGCAAAGAAAGCGGACATCATTATGATTCTGATCAATGACGAGCTGCAGGCGAAGATGTATAAAGAATCCATCGAGCCGAATCTGGAGCCGGGAAATATGCTGATGTTTGCCCATGGCTTCAATATTCATTTCAATCAGATTGTTCCTCCCAAGGATGTGGATGTGACGATGATAGCGCCCAAAGGCCCCGGCCACACCGTAAGGAGCGAATATCAGGCAGGCAAAGGTGTTCCCTGCCTTGTAGCGGTTCATCAGGACGCTACGGGGAAAGCTTTGGACATGGCTTTGGCATATGCATTGGCAATCGGCGGCGCAAGGGCAGGCGTGCTGGAGACTACCTTCCGTACGGAGACGGAAACCGACCTCTTCGGCGAGCAGGCGGTGCTCTGCGGCGGCGTATGTGCCTTGATGCAGGCAGGTTTTGAGACTTTGGTGGAAGCAGGATATGACGAGAGGAACGCATATTTTGAGTGCATCCATGAAATGAAGCTGATTGTGGATCTGATTTACCAGTCCGGCTTTGAAGGCATGAGATATTCCATTTCCAATACGGCGGAGTATGGCGATTACATAACAGGGCCTAAGATTATTACCGAGGAAACAAAGAAGACGATGAAGAAAATCCTTTCCGATATCCAGGACGGCACTTTTGCCAAAGATTTTCTTCTCGATATGTCACCGGCAGGCGGGCAGGCTCACTTCAAGGCTATGAGGAAACTGGCGGCGGAGCATCCTTCCGAAACCGTGGGCAAGGAAATCCGTAAATTATACAGCTGGAACAATGAAAGCGATAAGCTGATTAATAATTAGTCATTTGTTGGCCTATTTTGCATAGGATAATTACTCCGGCGGGCAGCGGGGCAAGTGGCCGCTGAAAATCAAAGCTTTGATTGGCCGGGTTATTTGACGGCTGCCGTGAGGGTCAAAGACCCCGTTGCTTGCAGCGGGGTCTTTGAATATTGGAAAGTTGCCGAAAGAACAGCATATGAGAATAGGAAAGGCCATCGGTATATTGACGAACGATGGCTTTTTTCGTGAAAGGAGAGAGAGAATATGCAGGTGGCAGAAAACGAAACTTTTGACATGGAACGTGCATTGTACGGAAGCAGGGAACTGATAGTCAGAAACTGTGCTTTTGACGGACCGGCGGACGGAGAAAGCGCATTGAAGGAAAGCAGGGATATTCGGGTATCTCATTGCTTCTTTAACTTAAGGTATCCGTTTTGGCATGATGACAGGCTGGAAATTGCGGATTCGGAAATGACCGAACTGTGCCGCGCAGCTCTCTGGTATTCCACGGATATCACTATTAGGAATACAAAGCTTCATGGCATTAAGGCTTTGCGGGAATGCAGTTCGGTCCGTATGAAAGGCTGTGATGTTATTTCACCGGAATTCGGCTGGTCCGTGCACGGTGCGGATATGGAAGACTGTACGGTGCAGAGTGAATACTTTATGATGCGTTCCGACGGTCTTCACTTTTCCGAGGTAAGGCTGAAAGGAAAGTATTCTTTCCAATATATACGGGATTCCGTTTTTGAAAACTGTTTCTTTGACACGAAGGATGCATTCTGGCATGCCAAGGATGTGACGGTAAAAAACAGTGTCATAAAAGGAGAATATCTGGCTTGGTACTGCGAGAATGTGACTTTTGAAAACTGCAAAATTATCGGCACACAGCCTCTCTGCTACTGTAAGGGGCTGAAGCTGATAGACTGCGAAATGGAAGCAGCGGATTTATGTTTTGAAAAATCGGAGGTGGAGGCCAGGATTCTCACGCCGGTGGACAGCATTAAAAATCCTTTGGCGGGGCATATCTATGTGCCTTCGGTAGGGGAGATTATACATGACGATGAATATTCCCTCGGGGAAATCGTGATATCGCCTCTCTCTTCCGCCTTGTCCTGACGCAAATAGCCGGCACTGATTACGAAGGGATTAATACAATGATGGGATAGGAGAAAACGGCCATGGGAAAGCCAAACCTGAGAAAAAGGATTCTATTTGCAGGAATATTCTGCCTGCTGTTTGTGACGGAAGCTTTTATCGCTTTGTATGTGAGAGATCGGTTCATCCGGCCTTATGTAGGGGATATGCTTGTGGTGATTCTGCTGTATTTTTTTATAAGGGTATTGTTTCCGGAGGGACGGAAACATCTTCCGTTTTGGATTTTTCTTTTTGCCGTTGCAGTGGAGGTGAGCCAGTATTTCCAGCTGGCCTCTCTGCTGGGGGTGGAGCATATCCCTGCTGCAAGGATGATTC
This sequence comes from uncultured Lachnospiraceae bacterium, assembly GCA_910579645.1. Classification (GTDB taxonomy): domain Bacteria; phylum Bacillota; class Clostridia; order Lachnospirales; family Lachnospiraceae; genus Kineothrix. The sequence continues at coordinate 36,616 of CAJTVK010000024.1, forward strand.
TGGGCGCAACTTTTGATTGGAAGGATATCGCCTGCTACGCGGCAGGCTGCCTGATTCTGGCATGGGCGGAGAGACGGGCGGGCAGGAAGGGAAGGAGTGAATGTGGTGGCAATGACCATGCAGGCGGCTGCGCAATTTAATCTCCCCAATTGACTTCTATGTGGATTGTTTTTCATGACTATACATAAATATGAAAAGGTGGTATGATATGTTTAAGGAAACAGGAAATAGCAAAGCACAGGAAAAGGAGGAGCAGACAATGCATGCGGCTTCGAATCTGGAAAGACCCTGTACCATTTCTGAATCTATTATGCAATCATGCAAGGAAGTAAAGAATATGCGTGAAGGAAAGATCCCAAAACGTTCTTTAAATGACTTATTTGCAAATATTGAGAAATGGAGCAAAGAGGAAGAAAAATAAATGTATACAGTGATACCTACGGAACAATTTGAAAAAGATGTAAAGTATTATGTAAAGAAAAAAGGATTCAGGCATATTGGTGATGACATTAAAGCAATAACGGATGAATTGGAGAAAGGAAATCTAATCGGAACAGAAATTCCGGGCTTAAAGATTTCTGAGGATGGGCATACTTTTAAAGTAAGGTCAGCAAATACCGATACCAAGGTTGGACAGTCCAATGGGTATCGGATTATTTATTATGCAGTTCGGGATGATGAGGAAGTATATCTGCTTACGATTTATTATAAAAAAGATGATAATAGAATACCGACTAATCAAGAGATTATTGAATTGGTAGAAACTTACTGCCTGTAGGGCAGAAAACAGAAAAGCGAGCAGCGATAGTTTTCCTGCTTGATTCCGTAAAAATTTGCTGCGGCAGATAGTATGAAATTATGTCAAAGAGGAATAATACCGCATAATAAGCTCCATGGCTTTGCTGACTTCTTTATTGCCGGAATAAGCGAAGCCAATGCGGCGTTGGGGGATTTTTTTCCCTAATTCCAGTTCCGTCAAAGTACCGTTCTTTATGTCGTTTTCTACAAAATCCCGGATGACACAGGCAATGCCCAAACCGGCACGGGCAAATTCAATGGACAAATCCATATTGTTTACTTCTATGATATTGGACAGGGTGATGCGGCGGGCAGCTAAGAAGTTATCTGCGTGCTTTCGGGAAATATTGTCTTTATCCAGCATAATGAAGGCTGCTTCTTCAAAAAACAGTTTGTTGGCATAAGGCTCATTGCCATAGGCCTGCAAGAAGGGAGTAAGGTAAGTGCGGGAAACGACGAAGATATCTTCTATGGTTTTCAGGGGAAGATAGGAAATGCCGGAATTCCCGCTTATGTTTTCATCGGAAGGGATTCCCACAAGCCCGATGTCAATGGTGTTATTCCGCAGGGCGGAGATTGTTTCAAGAGTTGGCTGGCAGGAAATGGTTATTTTGATGTTGGGGTTTTCCGTCACGAAGGGCTTCAGCAGCGGGAGCAGCACATATTTGCATAAAGTGGTACTGACGCCTATGGAGAGCCTGCGGATTCCCTGTGCCTGTGCATAACGCAGCAGTTCTTCTCCGGATTGCAGGGATGCCAGGGCATCTTCCACATGTCGGCAGAGCAGTTCTCCCTCCGGGGTCAGGGCAACGCCCCGGGAGGAACGGAAAAAAAGGGCGGTGTTCATGCTTTCTTCCAGCCGGGCAATGGCTTTGCTGACGGCCGGCTGGCTGATGTACAGTTTTTTGGCGGCACCGGATAAGCTGCGGCATTTGGCTGCTTCGTAAAATATCCGATAGAGATTCAGATTTTGTTCCATTGTATGATTTCCTCCATGCTCTAATTCACGGTAATTATAGCATGGCATTTTCATAACTGCAAGTTATGGCACATATGAATAGATAATATTTTTCAAATCCGGCAGGATATGCTACAATCCCATTAATAAGATCACATATTTAGGAGGAATTGGAATATGGGAATGACAATGACCCAGAAGATTTTAGCGGCGCATGCAGGGCTGGAAAAGGTGGAGGCAGGGCAGCTGATAGAAGCAGATCTGGACTTGGTGCTGGGAAATGACATTACAAGCCCGGTGGCGATTAAGGAAATGGAAAAAATGAATGTGGAAGGTGTCTTTGACAAAGATAAGATTGCATTGGTGCCGGATCATTTTGTGCCGAATAAGGATATTAAATCCGCAGAGCATTGTAAATGTGTCCGGGAATTTGCTTACCGCAACGAGATAACCAATTATTTTGAAGTGGGGGAAATGGGAATTGAACATGCGCTGCTGCCGGAAAAAGGGCTTACCGTGGCAGGGGACGTGATTATCGGGGCGGATTCTCATACTTGCACTTACGGTGCGTTGGGAGCATTTTCCACCGGCGTGGGGAGCACGGATATGGCGGCCGGCATGGCGACGGGAAAAGCTTGGTTCAAGGTGCCGGGCGCAATGAAATTCAATATAGTCGGGAAACCCTCGGAATGGGTGAGCGGCAAGGATGTTATTTTACATATTATCGGCATGATCGGAGTAGACGGGGCATTGTATAAATCCATGGAATTTGTAGGAGAGGGCATCCGGAATCTTTCCATGGACGACCGTTTTACCATTGCGAATATGGCCATTGAGGCCGGAGGGAAAAACGGCATATTCCCGGTGGACGACTTGGCGGCTGCCTATATGAAAGAACATTCCGCGAAAACGTATACGGTGTATGAGGCGGACGAGGATGCGGTGTATGACGAAGAATATACCATTGATCTCAGCGCGCTCCGCCCTACGGTGGCGTTTCCCCATTTGCCGGAGAACACAAAGACAATAGATGAAATTACGGAGGATATAAAAATCGATCAGGCAGTAATCGGATCCTGCACCAACGGGAGGCTGGATGACCTGCGCATAGCGGCGAAGGTTCTGGCCGGCCGTCATGTGGCAAAAGGAATCCGCTGCATCATTATTCCTGCCACTCAGGCCATTTATATGCAGGCAATGGAAGAAGGGCTCCTGAAAACTTTTCTTGAGGCCGGAGCCGTAGTGAGCACGCCTACCTGCGGCCCTTGTCTGGGGGGATATATGGGAATCCTTGCGGAAGGGGAACGCTGTGTTTCCACCACAAACCGTAACTTTGTGGGGAGGATGGGCCATGTGAAGTCCGAGATTTATCTTGCCAGCCCTGCCGTGGCGGCGGCAAGTGCAGTGGCGGGGAAAATTTCCTGTCCGTGCCGGCTGTAGACGGTGACCCAAAGAAATGCTGCAAAATCTTATAAATTGTAACGCGCGTCTGACGGAAAGCAATTTTCATACGCGCTTTAAAAAGGCATGGAATCAGTATCAGGACAGACACGCTCCGGGAAAGAGCGGGATTAGGAAAGGAAAATGAGATATGAAATCAGCAAAAGGAACGGTATTTAAGTATGGGGATAACGTGGATACGGATGTTATCATTCCGGCAAGGTATCTGAATTCATCGGATCCGGCAGAACTTGCCACGCATTGCATGGAAGATATCGATAAAGAATTTGTGTCCAAGGTAAAAAAAGGGGACATTATTGTGGCAGATAAAAATTTTGGCTGCGGCTCTTCCAGGGAGCATGCGCCCATTGCCATTAAGGCCGCAGGAGTAAGCTGTGTCATTGCGGAAACATTTGCCAGGATATTCTATCGGAATGCCATCAACATCGGCCTGCCGATTATTGAGTGCCCGGAGGCATCAAGAGGGATAGAGGCAGGGGACGAAGTGGAAGTGGACTTTGACTCCGGCATCATAACCGACGTGACAAAAGGAACGAAATTTCAGGGACAGGCTTTTCCTGAATTTATGCAGAAAATTATTGATTCGGAAGGATTGGTGAACTATATAAACAAGAAAGGATAGCCTCAATTCAATTTTGGGTTTTTTGTCTGGCAGCTGTGCAGGCAGAAAACCCAAAATTGATTTCCGTGAGCCGTTCGGTGTATTTCTTTACATCTACGGAAGATAATGATAGAATGAAACCATATCGGTAACAGGTACTTGCGGAAAACAGGAGACGACGCATGGGAATTTATTTGAATCCGGGGAACGAGGGGTTCCGTGAGTCGGTCCGATCCAAGATATATGTGGATAAGACAGGGCTGATTGCATGGACAAACGAACTTATCAATACGGAACAGAAGTATATCTGCGTCAGCAGGCCGCGGCGTTTTGGCAAATCAATGACATTGAAGATGCTGGCCTATGATTCTGAACGGAGAGAGGCATTTATTCCAAATAAGGAGATTAGAGAAGAGTTTGAAAATTCCATGCGTGCAGGCGGCTGGCCGGAAGTCATGAATGTCCTGAAAGCGTCGGAACAATTGCTGGAAGATACGCTGTCAGGGCGGGAAGACAGTGTGGCGGTAAAGAACTGCCGTCTGCAAAGGTACGGAATAATGAATGGTGATGGGCTGTTAATCCGCAAAATTTTCCAGTAAGGAAATCATTTCCTCTACGGATTGTGACTCGCCATATAGATGCCCGTCTTTCGCCCGGGAAGTGTCATATATGGCATTCAGTGCTTTCTCATAATCTTCCCTGCTCATTTCCACGCCTTCCCATTCATAGCGGTAAATGGGATTTCCTTCTTCGTCATACTGTACGTTGGAGTTGTCTTCTGCTCCATAATACCCCTCGGCCAGGAGAGTCAGTTCACCGTCCTTTATTTGGTAAACCAGATCATAATAGCAATCCATGTTCCCCTCCGAATTGCAGAGCAGGTTTTCTTTTTCAAGGTAGGAGAAGTGGAGCCTGTTCAGCTGTGCCACATGGACGGCTCCGTCTGAAAAATTGACAATTCGGCATCCCACTGCCTCGCAGTCTCCTATTTCCACCAGTTCCGGAATTTCATCCCCATCCAAATAAATCAAGGTATATCCTTCTTGGCTTTCCACCTCGGATTCCTGTGTCAGGTAGTCAATATATGCCTGCTGCCACGGTTCTGCGGAAACGCCTTTCCCTACGCCGATAAAACTCTTAGCCGTTTCAATGCTGATTTCCGTCAGCGCGGAAGTCGCAGCTACCGACATTTCGTTTTCGAAGATAAAAGCACCGTTTTCGCTGCCTGAATAATACCGGATTTCCGAATATTCCTTGGCAGCGTCAGGACCGGAGGCCATGGAATAACTGCATATTGTAATAATGTCGTCATAGCCGTCCTGATTGTAATCTAAAAAGGATACGGCATCCACCCGGAGAAAAGATTCGTTGCTGCGGCAGTTATTCTCGAATACGCCGGGGAGTTCCTGAAGCCGGGTGCCGTTTTTCTCAATGGAAAATGTTACGTCGGCAAAAAGGTCTTGCGAAGTGTCCGGCCGGTAAGAGGCAAATTGCACTTGGCCTAACGGTCGGAGCGTAACGGAAAAGGACTGTTCTTCTATCAGGTTCCCTGTGTTCTGCGAAGCTTCCTGTCCGCCGTTTTTTTCCGTGGTGTCCGGGAGTTCGCCTGTTTTTCCGCCGTTTTCTTCTGTGGTGTCCGGGAATTCGTCTGCTTTTTCCGAATCCGCCGGCTGCCCTTCGGCAATAGGCTCTACTATCTGTGTGACAGAACCGGATTCGGGAGAATTCTGTCCGGAATTCCCGCAGCCTCCTATTGCGAAAAGCATTCCTGAAAGGACATATGAAAAAAAGATTTTTTTTCTTGCATAAGTCATGAGAATTTACCTCCGGGATGATATTTTATAGAACAGTATGGATATCGGACATATGTCCGGCTCTTACGGCACGTCTGAAAAATCATTTCACGGCCCATTCTTTCACGGTCCCTAATATTATAAGTCCTGAAAAAGAAAAAAACAAGAAGGGTGTATGGAAAACCTACAAATTGGTGACAGTTCAGCCTGAATGTTGTGTTGAGAGGCGGACGCACGGGAGGGATTTTT
>CAJTVK010000025.1 GCA_910579645.1 uncultured Lachnospiraceae bacterium
TTACACATTCGCACGGACTTTGCAGCAAGTGCAAAGTCCTGGGCTGAACTGTTACAAATGAATTTTCGGTTTGCTGCCGTTCACTCCGCAATGTCATAATGTTAAGCCGCAGTCCCGGAAACCTCCGTACAGCCAATACCGGGACATTCACCGGCTGCATTGACTGTCCGTAAATATTCCGTGCCACCGAGCAGGGAAGAGCCATTTCCCCTACTTGCCGCGCGCCCCGTGCACAGCATATCTCACCTGCACGGGGCTATACATAAATTATAGCGGGTACTAACCTTTACGATTAATACCCGCTCCTAAACTATGCTATCCAATGGCCTATACCTCCAATTCATCAGATTTTACAATATTCACTTTTTTCTTTCGTACCCTTTCCACTTTTCCTCTGTACTACCGTACCGTAACGGCTGATAAACATATTTAACTGTCATCTTCTGCTGCTCGTTACCTTTTCCTATGTACTCGAATACGAATCTTTGGTGTACCGGTTCTTTTGTATACCAAATGAATTACTTTAAATTTTTGGAGAACCTTACCTCTCTTTCCTTTGTGTTCTGTTCATCTATGGGAATTCTTTTGTTTATAGTGTTATTATAATCACTGTCATTTATTTTGTCAACACTTTTTTCTGTTTTTTTTGTTTTTTTCCCATTTTATCTGATTATGTGACATTTTTTCCCTCAATAACCATTTATGCCCATAATTTTCAGTTTTTTCATCATTATCTCAACACAGGATCAAAACCGGATATTTATTTCGCCGGAAATATTCCGTGCGCAGGCCGGCTTTCTTGCCGCAGGGTGCCGGCTGTCTGTAAACTCTTGGGTCCGGCAGCTGCACAGCCATAAAGCCCAAAATTGATTTTCGCGGCACACTGTCAATAACTCTTGCATCCCTCCTGAAATCAGCTATAATATTATTTGAGAATGAAATACCCTGCGACATCGTAGGCATGATTCAGCACTTTTTTGAAGCATGGGGTATTCACCCTCACACTGCTGACACTTCATACGGTTCTGCCGCAAGAAGCCTCTGTCAGTAAGCCCGATAAAAGGAGGTACCTACATATGACACACAAACAAGCTGCCTTTCAGGCAGCCGCAGAAACCATTATTAAAAATTTAAGCCAAAGAGGCATGGAAGGATATTTTTTTGAAGATTCCGCTTCCTGCACCGATGCCATCCTTGCATCCATTCCGGAAGGAAGTTCCGTTTCGTGGGGAGGAAGCGAATCCATAAAAGAATCCGGGCTTATGGAAGGGATACGAAACGGCAATTATCAGATTATTGACCGCATGAGCGCCTCTTCACCGGAAGAGAGCCGTTCGCTTTATGCACAGGCAGTCCTTTCCGACTATTACCTGATGAGTTCCAACGCTGTTACCCTTCAGGGCGAGTTAGTCAACATTGACGGAACCGGCAATCGTGTAGCCTGCCTAATCCATGGCCCGAAAAACGTCATTTTAGTTGTAGGCATGAATAAAATCGTTACCGACATTGCCGCCGGCCTGGAACGGGTGCGCAATTTCGCCGCTCCGCCCAATGCGAAACGGCTGAATCGGCAGACCCCCTGCAACTTTGCGGGACACTGCAATGACTGCCTGTCTCCGGACTGCATGTGCAGCCAGATTGTCATTACGCGCCGCAGCGGCATCAAAGGGCGGATTAAATTGTATTTTGTAGCGGAAGAACTGGGTTATTGAACCAGTTCTCCCATCTTCTCCTTTAAGCTTTCCGACACGCCTCCCACCTCTACGGTAGCGGCGGCAATCTCCTCCGTGGCAGCCGCAAGGCTGGTGACTTTCTGATTTACATCGTCAATAATACCGATCAGCTGCTCCGCTTTCTGCAGCAGCATCTCTATGGCCTCCTCGATTTTAGCCTGATTTGCTTCACTGTCCGCCGCAGTCTCCTTGGAAGAATCCGCAAGCTTTTTAATGTTTTCAGCAATTATGGCAAATCCCCTGCCTGCGCTTCCTGCCCGTGCGGCTTCTATGCTGGCATTCAGCGACAGAAGGTTCGTCTCGTCTGCCACATTCGTGATTTCCTCATTATTGCTCTGCAGGCTGCGGGTCAGTGTCTCGATGCCTTCCAGTGCTTTTTTCAGTTCATCGCTGAAATCCACCACTTTCATCATCAGCAGATTAATATTAGTGCTTTCTTCCGCATTGTTCGTGTTGCCTGCTGCCATCTCATGGATTGATTTGTCCAGCAGCCCGAAATCATTTGCAACGCTTTCCACCACTTCCGAAATCTTCCGGTTCTTCCGTTCAATGATTGCATTCTTTTCATGCATTTCCTTGGAAAGTTCTTCTGCCGTCTCCTTTTCCTTTTCAATCATATTCTTCATATAATGAAGACAGTTATTCTTTGTATTGCAGCCGTTATATATTGCCTTGGCCATCTTTTCACATGTCTCATAGCCGCAGGCCGAACAGTTGATTGTTCTCTCCTGTTCCGTTTTCTTTTCCATGCTGCTGAAAATTTCATCCAATTCCGCCCTGCTAGGCCTTTTAATGACAATTTCTTTGGAATGATCCGTATATTTACGGATAAAATCATTGATATCCAGCTTTGCGAACTTGCTGTTCAGCCTGTGCAGCCTCTGTTTCGGTGAAAGCCCTTTCGAAAAAGGATGATTCCGTCCGTTCCGTTTGCTTCTTTCCTTAATTTCCTGAAGAGCATACAGGTTATCGTCCCCTTCCGCTTTCTCCGGCTCGATTGCCGTGCCGTATACGCAGCCGTTGGCACAGTTCAGGGCATCTACCATAAAAGGAAGCTTCCTGCCTTTCAGCACTCTTTCCCTGTAATCCTCCAGAAACTCATACATATGTTTCTCGCCTTCCACCTGACGGATAAACACTTCCTCTCCGCAGAACCAATAAACATTTTCTTTCAGCCCGCCGGGCATCGGATATATGGAGCCCAAGCCGTATTCGATTTCGTCGGAAACGTCCTTACCCTTGATATTATGCTTCCGCACATAATCCATCAAATGGTCAAAAGTCACATTGTATGAAACATATCCGTATGTATTCGGGTCTTCTATCTCCATTTTCTTTGCTATGCACGGGCTGATGAATGCCAGCTTATCCGGCAGCTTCATATATTTCTTTATGTAAATAGCCCCGCACATCAAGGGTGAATGAACCGGCACTAACTTCGGAAGCAGTTCCGGTATATATTTTTCAATATATCCCACCACTGCCGGACAGGGCTGAGATATCCCCCCTGTAAAATTATGTTCCGTAATATATTTTATATATCCCCATGTGGTAATATCCGCCCCGAAACTCACGCTGATAATATGGTTAATGCCCATTTCCTTTAACCCGCCGAGCACGGAAGCATACTCCTTCGGATAATTTGCCAGAAATGCCGGAGCCAGCAGCAGGGATATTTTTTCCCCCCGCTTCAAGTCTTCAAAAAATCGATCCGTATCGTCCTGATAGCTTCTCGCCCCATGCTCACAGGCATCAAAGCAGGCTCCGCAGCTGATGCAGGCATCGCCGTTCACTACAATTTTATTCTCCCCGTCCTGCTCTATGGCATAATTTGCAGTAAGCACCGGACATGCCGAGATGCATTTGTTACATCCAATGCAGTTCTCGTTCGTATACACCAATGATTTCTCTGCCATACTCATTCCATTATCCTCCTTAGCATAAAGTCCCTTCTCTTCCTGCGCCTCCTATACAGACCCTTTGCTTTTACCGTTCTTCCGATGACCCTTCTTTTTACGGATACTATATTTTATCATATATTCCGCTGATTTACAAATATATTTTACATATTATACAAATAAATCAAAATATATCTTAATATTTTATATATTATTCCACAAAAATTACGGAAGAATAGAAACCATTGAGTGGCATGCTTATCATTAAAAAGACTGTCCCGGAACGGATTTGAGATATATTTCAAATCCGCCCCGAGACAGCCTTTCCTATCCCCTGTTACAGCAGGGGATATTTATCCGTCAGTTTCTGCACGATAGCCCGCGCTTCCGGGATGTTATCCTCCCCGCCCTTAATGACAAGCGAAATCGCTTCCGCAATTTCATCCATATCCGACACATTCATCCCCCTGGAAGTAACCGCCGGCGTGCCGAGCCTGATGCCGCTGGTGACAAAAGGCGATTTCGGATCGTTGGGAATGGTATTCTTATTGGCCGTAATATGCGCCTCATCCAGAAGCTTTTCCACTGCCTTTCCTGTCAAGTCAAAATTCGTCAGATCCACCAGCATCAGGTGATTGTCCGTGCCGCCGGAAACAATCCTGATTCCCCTGTCCGTCAGCCCTTTGCAGAGTGCCTGTGCATTGTCAATGATGCCTTTCTGATAAATTTTAAATTCCTCGCTTAAAGCTTCTTTAAAGCATACCGCTTTTGCCGCAATCACATGCATCAAAGGCCCGCCCTGAATTCCCGGGAACACTGCCTTATTAAAATTATATTTTTCTGCCGCTTCCTTATTGCAGAGAATCAGGCCGCCGCGGGGTCCCCGCAGCGTTTTATGGGTCGTGGTTGTCACAACGTCCGCATAGGGCATCGGGCTGGGATGAAGCCCTGCCGCCACCAGCCCGGCAATATGAGCCATGTCCACCATAAGCACTGCGCCAACCTCATCCGCAACTTCCCTGAACTTCTTAAAATCTATGGTTCTTGCATAAGCGGAGGCTCCTGCAATAATCATCTTGGGCTTTGCATCCAATGCTATTTCCCGCAGCCTGTCATAATCAATAAAACCTTCATCGTTCACGCCGTAAGGCACAATCTTAAAATATTTTCCGGAAATATTTACCGGGCTTCCATGGGTCAGATGTCCGCCATGGTCCAAGTTCATCCCCATAATGGTGTCGCCCGGTTCGCAGACGGCAAACTGCACCGCCAGATTTGCCTGCGCGCCGGAATGGGGCTGCACATTGGCATAATCGCAGCCAAACAGTTCCTTTGCCCTTTCCATGGCCAGGTTCTCCACCACATCCACACAGCCGCAGCCTCCGTAATATCTTTTTCCCGGATACCCTTCCGCATACTTGTTGGTCAGCGGGCTGCCCATCGCCGCCATTACGGCCTTGCTCACCCAGTTTTCCGATGCAATCAGCTCAATATGGCTGTTCTGTCTCTCCTGCTCGTCCATAATTGCCTGCGCTATTTCAGGATCCGCATTTTTCACTTCATCAAATGAATACATAAACCGATTCCTCCGTCTTCTTCCTTCCTATACTTTATCCAAAAGATATTTTGAAGTATACCATAAATTAAATCGAATGAAAACCATAAAAAGGAATAAGTATAACATATAACCAGAAATCTTTAAGAATTATTAAGAAAATTATATGAAAAGAAATCTTTACTTCATAAAAAAATACTGCTACAATGGGGAAGATTCAAAAACCGACAGAAAATCGTTTCCTTTAACGCTACGATATACACCAATAACGCTGCAATATATACCAGTAACGCTGCAATATACACCAATAACGCTGCAATATACACCAAAGAGGCACGCCATGTACTATATTATTGTAAATCCTGCATCCAAATCCGGACGCGGCAGGAAAATATGGAAAAAATTAGAGCAGATATTCTTAGCAAGGCACATTGCATATAAAGTCATTTTTTCCAAAGGCACGGGCCACGTCACACGCATTGTCGCCAATCTGACCGCCCCGGGCAGACAGCTGCCGGATGCCGCTCCCGTCAAATTAATTATTCTTGGCGGCGACGGCACCGTGAACGAGGCTTTGCAGGGAATTGCAGACTTTGACCGGCTCTGGTTAGGCTACATACCGACCGGCTCCAGCAACGACTTGGCAAGGGATCTGTCACTGCCGAAAAATCCGGCCCTTATTTTGGATACCATATTGAAAGGCGAAGTTGTCCGCACGTTGGATATGGGTCTTCTGACCTACGGGAAAGAACGGACTTCTGCCGCAAGATATTTCGCCGTAAGCAGCGGCATTGGCTTTGACGCCGCAGTATGCAGGGAAGCCCTCGCTTCCCGTTTCAAGAAAACCTTGAATAAAATCGGTCTGGGAAAACTGACCTACCTGTCCATTGCGCTGAAGCAGCTGGCTGCCGCCAAATCGGTATCCTGCGAAATCTATCTGGACAATTCGGAAACACCTATCCGCCTGAATCGGTTCCTCTTCACCGCTTTTATGATTCACAAATATGAAGGCGGCGGTTTTCAGTTCTGCCCCACGGCGGATGCCTCCGACGGTCTTTTGGATTTATGCGCCGTCGGCCGCATACCGAAATTAGTAATCCTTTTTGCGCTGCCCACCGCCTTTTGGGGAAAACATTACATATTCCCCGCCATACGGCATTTTACCGCCGAAAAAGCCACCCTCTGCTCTTCCGCACCGTTATGGGTGCACACAGACGGCGAAGTTACCCGCAAATCGGATTCCATCACAATTACCTGCCTGAAACAGAAGCTTCATCTCATGATGTGACATGCCGGAGCATAACGCAACCAAAAGCGCGGCACAATTGGCAGGAGGGAGGATATATGAATAACTCTGTGAAAAAATTATATGTCAGACAAATATATACAAAATACAAGCATGCCATTCCGCTCTTGATTTACGGAATTATTTATATGACTTGGTTCGTATGGCTGGAAAAAAATGTGACAAGATATTCCCTGATTCATGTGACACTGGACGATTACATCCCGTTCTGTGAATTATTTGTCATTCCCTATTTTCTCTGGTTTGCCTATGTTTCCGTGGTGGTGCTGTGGCTTTTCTTCAAGGACAAGGACGACTACTGGAGAGCCTGTGTCTTTCTTTTTACGGGAATGACCGTTTTCCTTTTCGTTTCCACCTTTTTCCCCAACGGACATAACCTGCGTCCGGCCGTCATGCCCAGGGATAACATTTTCACGGCATGGGTAGCCCACTTATACCGGACGGATACCCCTACCAACATATGCCCCAGCATCCATGTTTACAATTCGCTGGGAGCCCACTTTGCCGTTGCCCGCAGCAGGAAGCTTTCCAAAATCCGTTGGGTACGGATTGGATCTTTCGTTTTGTGTATCCTGATTATCCTGTCAACCATGTTCATCAAACAGCATTCCGCCTTTGATGTCATCACTGCATTTGTCCTGTCGGCCGTCATGTACGGCATCACCTACAAATATGACATCGTGACGGCATTCCAAGAACGGATACGCGCCCGCAAAAAAGCTACCCCCCAGATCAACTGACAGCCTCAGTCTGCCCCTTAAATAAACTGATGGCCGCAGTCTACCCCTCAGATAAACCGAGGGATAGGACTGCGGCCATCAGTTAAATTTAAAGAAACGCTGGCAGATGCGGTAGCCTTCCACGGATATTTTCCGCCCGCCCTTTCCGGGCAGGTTCATGGAACTTCCCAAAATTCCGTATCGCAGACGGTTATAAAGCATCCGGTCTTTCTGCTTGATATAATCCCAAAGTTCTTTCTTTTTCTGCAGGTGCTCTTCCGTTCCGCCCCGAATAAGCAATATGGAGGAAACCGTGGTGATGATTTCCAGATAGTTCGTCATATAAGTCCGCATTTTCTTATTGTTCTTCAGCTTTGCTTTATTTTCCGTCATATAGTCCACCATTCTTTTATTGACGGCAATCTGCTGGTCGATTCTGGATATCATAATTGTCTCATTGACGGACTGGCCTTCCCGACCTATATAGTAACGGTAAAAATTCACGTCAATGTAATACATGTTCCTTACAAACGGAAGCGGTTCAAATACAAACAGGTTATCAACATAAAACATATGTTCCGGCAGTTTCAGGCCGCATTCCTTTAACAGCTTCGTACGGAATATGACGGAATGCATAAGGATATATTGTCCTTTGTGAAAATGTCTTACTTTATCCCATGTAAACAATTCGTCCTCGGGAAGGGCATGGCGGTAGCGCATGACTTTGTTCTTTTTCTCCCCTTCTTTTTCATATACAAAATTGCTGACCAGCATATCCAGCACTTTTTCCCCTCCTGCCAGTTCCCGCAGGACGGCAAGTATTTCCTCGTAAGCCGATTCTTTCACCCAGTCGTCACTGTCCACTACTTTGAAATAAAGTCCCGATGCCTGTTCCAGTCCCGCATTAACCGCAGAACCGTGTCCCCCGTTTTCCTTGTGCACTGCCTTGACGATGGACGGGTATTTTCTTTCATACGCATCGGCTATGGCTGCCGTGTTATCTGCGGAACCGTCATCCACAATGATAATCTCCACATCTTCGCCGCCGGCCAACAGCGAATCCACGCATTTTCCCATATATTCCCCGGAATTGTAACATGGCACGGTAAATGTCAGTAATTTCATCTTAAACTCCGCCTCCCTTAAAACCTTCCCTATTTTATATCCCCAGCCGGATATCCAGATATCCGGCATAGGCCGCATAAGCCGACGGGATAGGATACTTTTCCCTGGCCTCTGCCCGGTCTATGAAAATCCATCCTTCCGACGCCGCTTTATCCTCTTTCCGCTCCAATTCGTCCACCCGCACCGCATACCCTTTCATATGCCACTCCCGGTGGGAAAAAATATGCTTGGCATCTCCGGCGGGAAGAATGCGGATTACCTGATATCCCATGTTCTTTAAGTATTCCAGCACTTCCTCCTCCGTGCGGTATCCTTCCAGCATGGGAAAGCCGTACATTCCGGCCAGCAGGCCTTTGTCCGGGCGTTTGCAAAATGCCGCCCTTTCTTCATCCTGCACGATTAATACGGTCTTTTCCTCTATTGTCCTTGCTTTCTTTGGCTTCTTTTTCGGAAATTCCTGCCATCGCCCCTGTAAATGCGCCAGACAGAAGGTTCCCCATGGGCATTCCCCGCATTTCGGTTCTCCGTTCGGCAGGCAGACCATGGCACCCAGTTCCATCAAAGCTTGGTTAAAATCCCCGGCTCTGCCCGGCGGCAAGAATGCAGACAGTTCCGTTTCCACCCTTGTTTTCGTCTTCTGTGAAAGTATGTCCGCATCATCCATACGCAGCCGGGAAAGCACCCGGAGCACATTGCCGTCCACCGCCGGGACGGCCTGCCCGAATGCAATGGAAGCTATGGCTCCTGCCGTATAGCTGCCGATACCGGGCAGTTTCATAATCTGCCCATACTCTCCCGGCATCTTCCCTCCGTACTCCTCCATAATCATCCGTGCCGCTTTCTGTAGGTTGCGTACCCGGTTATAATAGCCAAGCCCTTCCCAAAGCTTTACCAGCTTATCCTCTTCCAAGCCTGCCAAGGTGCCGATGTCCGGCACCTCCCGTATAAAACGGTCAAAATAGGGCTTTACTGCTTCCACTCTCGTCTGCTGCAGCATAATCTCCGACAGCCATACATAATAAGGCTTAGGATTCTCCCGCCAAGGAAGAACCCGCCTGCCATTGTCGTACCATTTCAGCAGCGGATCCGCAATCCGGCTCAGTAAAGATAGTTTTACCGGCACCTGTCTTCTGATTTCCATAGTATCCGGCGTTACCATACAGTCATATGCAAGGATTTCCACCCCGGCCCGTTCCGCCTGTTCCAGTGCCTGCGCAAAAGCCGGCTGTGTCTCCCGGTTCGGAGAGAAAAAGTCCGTTCCCTCCATCTGTATCACAAAAACAATATATGCCCCGTAGCCTTCCTTTTTTGCCTCCGCCAGTTCCTCCACATGCTTTACGGCACGTTCCGACGGGGCGTCGGGAAAATAGGCGGCGTTTTCTTTTTCCAGCGTGACTCCCTTTACTTCCAGGAAAATTTTTTCTTCCTCCGTTTCCACATAGAAATCAAAACGGGAATTCTTATAAGTTTTCTCTGCCTGCACTGTCTTGAGCGAGGGAAACAATGCTTTTGTCAGCAGCCATTCCCCCACCGCCTTGTTCGGCGCATTGGAATCCATATTGACCAGCCGTTCCCCTTTCCGCACCGCAATCAGGTCATAGGCTGTGGCACGCTGCCCGTTTTCACTCTTTTCCAGATAAACAATTGCGTTTTCCGTCAGAAGTTCCCTGCATCTTCCGGTATTCTTCACATGTACTTTCTCGGTTTTCCCGTCGATATCCACATAGGCAACGAATCGGTTCGGCCTGCTTATAAACTTTCCTTCCACAATATGGTTATACTTCATGCCCGCTCCCATCTTCCCGTTTCCTTATAGACCCTAGTACTGCATGCCGCCCGTCCGCTGCCTACCGCAGCCTGTTGCATTCAAACCGCTCCATCGTCATCAGACAGTTGCGGAGTTCCGCATAACGTTCCTCCACCTCTCCCGGCTTCACCTCAATATCCGTCGCCATTGCCATTACATTAATCATGTCGTCCGTTATTCTATGATGAAGGCCGGCTAATATATTCAGCCTTTTTTCATAAGTGGAGGCATCCAGAAACTCCAACACCATGGGATCCATGTTCAGTTCCTCGGCCTCCTGTTCTATGCCGTCGGCATATGCTTCCTTCCGGCCTCCTGTACCTGTTTCTTCACGGCTTCCCGCACTTGCTTCTTCACGGCTTCCGGTACTTGCTTCTTCACGGCTTCCGGTACGTGATTCCTTCCGGCCGTCCGCTTCCGCTCCGCAGCCCCGCTCTTCCTTCCCGGTGAAACTATCATCTGCCATGCCGTTGTTCCGAACCGCATCCTTTTTCTCTCCGGACATGTAATCTGTGCCATAGCCGTCTCCTTTGACTGCGGCCTCACTCTGCATATGCCGTGCGCCGCTCCATGCCATACCCCCGGCCATATCCGCTCCTTCTGCGTCCCGATTGGGTTCCGCGATTTCAAACCGGTATTCCTGTTCCGCCTGCGGGTATTTTCTGCGGTCCACCCGTTCCATAAACAGGGAAAGCGGACGGGCATATATGCGGAATTCGCCATACATAGCCTGATAGACGACAAGCTGCTCTCCTGTTTCCGAATGCTTTGCCACTGTTATAATCTGATACAGATTCCCCTTGAAATGCCTGTATATTTCCTGTGGTCTCGGCGTATGCCTCATCATATCCTCTCACCCTTCCTGCTATTTTCCGATGATTTCCCCTACAATTCTGTTTACCGCAGCGCCGTCCGCCTTTCCTTTTACCTTCGGCATCAGTTCCTTCATTATTTTCCCCTTGTCCTTGACGGAAGGACTGTCAATGCCAAGGGCGGCAAGTGTTTCCCGTACGGCCTCCCGGATGGCATCCTCCCCCATTTCTTCCGGCGCAAACTCCTGCAGCACCTCCAGACGTTTCCGGCACTGTTCCTTTATGTCCTCCCTGTCCCCGGGAGCCAGTTCCATAGTCTCCTTCGTCTGCTTGATTTCCTTCTTAATTACCTCATATTCCTCTGATTCGGTCAGATCTTCCCGTTTGTCAATCGCTTTATTTTTCAATGCCGCCAACAGCATGGAAAGCGTGTCTTTTCTCTCCTTATCCTTATTCTTCATCGCCGTTACCATTTCTGCCCTGATTTCATCGATTTTACTCATTCTTTTTTCCTCTCTTTCTCTAACTACCCTTTCGGCCAATAATTCAAATCCGGGTACAATGCTCCGATTTCATCTATTCCCATATCCGTCACATCCACCGTTTCCACCAGTTTTTCCATTTCATAATAAGATAATACGAATATCCAATCTGTTTCACCGGGCTTCGCCTCCAATGCCAGCTTCCTTGTGCATACATATTCCCCGTCCACCACTCCGTATTCTTCCACACATTCATAATCAAATCCCAACCGGTACCGTGTCACCACTCTTTGCCTGTCAAATTCCAAAGAAACCAGCTGTTCCGGAAAAGACGGATAAAATTCGAACAAACCCTTTTCATCATTCCAGATTACCGCCCGGTAATTATTCCAGCTTCCTCCGCTGCCGCCGGAATATCCCTCATGAATCAGCAAATCATTCCGTCCGTCAAAGTTTATATCTTCCGCCGTCACTAAGCCGTCCCCGCCATATCCAAGCCATCCCATTTCCATATCCGTATACGGAATATATATATGCTGTGGCGGCACGTTCTTCCCCTCCCATTTCCCTTCCAGAAACAAATGATATCCTGCGTTATTTCTCCTGAAGTAATCCAATGCCCCTGTTTCCACAATGCAATAATTCAGCCCTTCCAAATGCTTCAGTCCGATATACCGAAGATAGCCGCCCTCCTGCTTTATAATTTCCGTTACGTCCCCATCCCATCTTTCCCCGGCCAGTCCCGCAAAAGATGTCATGGCTGTCGCCATATCCGGCTTCCATCCTGCCTCGTCCTCATCCTCTTCCGGATAAAAATATACACTGATATAATAATCCTCTTCCCCTTGATTCCTTTCCCACCTTTCCTGCAGATTCTCTGCTATCGCATCCATATTCAAATCCCATGCATTAATCCCAAGCCGAATCCTACAGTCCGGGAAGGTTTCCAAGTTCCGCTCCAATTCCATGCATTCATCCTCGCTCTGCACGGAAACCCTGACTTCTGCCGCGGCAGAGAGAGTCATGTCATTATCCACTTCCAGATTCTCTATCAAGGCATTTTCCCCTACATAAAACAAACATTCCGCCCCGCTCCCGCGGAAAGGAAATTTTCCCCTTACAGCGTTCCCGTCCCCGTCAAAAATCCCTGCAAACGGCGTTTCTTCCGTCCCAATGCAAAACCAATCCGGCATCTCCAAGTCTGCCCGCAGCCGATAAGAAGCCTCCGATGCCAATACTCCCGGCTCTACTTCCTCTTTTTCCTCTATCATAGCGGCCAGTTCCTCCAACTGGGAACTGCTGTCAATCAAATAGGTTCCTCCTTTTTTCAGAAAACCTATTTCCGTCTCCGTTTCTTCCGTTTTCTCTGTTTCCGAAATCTCCGCCAGCCGCGCCTGCAGCCTGCTTATTTCCTCTTCATAAACCACTGCCGCCTCTTCCTGTGCTGCGAGCATCTTCTGTAAATCCATATTTTGCCGAAAAAACTTCCCACATTGTACGCCCAAAAGAGCCGCTATCCCCAAGGCAATTCCAATCATTCCGGCTGCTGCCCAAGTTCTCTTTTTCATCCCCCTATCCATCACGGCTCCTTCCCGTTTCCTGTCCCCAAACGGTTTTCATCTGCTATACCGCACAATCAAAAGCTCCACGCTCATCACATCATTCATCCGTCCTGTTTTCACGGCCTCCTCCGCTTCCACGCAGGCCTCCAAGGCATTCCGCAAATCACTGCCCCTGAACTTCCCGGCCTGTGTCACATATTTTCCGGCAATAAAAGGCTGCAGCCCCACCTTTCCCCCGATTGTCTTATTGTCATAGCCTTTGCCCTTCAGTTCCTTCACCTGCAGCAGCATATTGAACTGCCTTGCAATCAGAAAAAGAATACGCATGGCAGGTTCTTTCAGAGCCAACAGTTCATAATACAGCTCCAGTGCTTTCTTCTGCTGCCTGTCCGCAATGGCATTCACCATGTCAAAGATATGGCTGCTGACACGCTTGGTACAGATTTCCTCGATATCCTGCTTTGCAATAACCTCCTTATCCATGCAGTAGCAAAGCAGCTTCTCCAATTCCTTATGGATATTCTCCATATCCGTGCCTGTCTTTTCCAGAAAATAGTTCAGCGACTGTTCCGTTATCTGTTTGTTCTCCTTTTTTATCATGCCGAGAATCCACTTTTTTAAAGTTCCTTCATTCTGCACCGCAAATTCTGCCGCCGTACCTTTGGCGGAAACCGTCTTGAATAGTTTGCTCCGCTTATCCACTTCCTTTTCCACGAAAACAAAATATGCCGATTCCGCCGGATCCGCCAAATACTCCGCCATTTTCTCCCCGCCGGCCTTGAACAGATTGCTGTTTTCGATGACGATGACTCTCCGCTCGGCAAGAAAAGGCATGGTTTCCGCCAAATCCACCACGGCTCCCACCGAAATGTCCTTCCCTTCAAAATAACTGCAATTCATCGTATCCCCGTCGGCCGCCAGCGCATGCCGCAGCCTGTCCTTATATTGTTTCCGCAGATATGCCTCCTCGCCGTACAGAAGATACATCTGTTTCAGCCTGCCGGTCTTTATGTCTTCATTGATTCTCTGCACCGGATACCTCCTTATCGGCAGTGAGCCTTCCGGCTTCCTCCTGCGCTTGTCCGTGAACTGCCTTTTGCCTCTCACTTGCCTATCTCTTCTCATGCCGCGTTTCACCGGGCGGCGATGCAAAGTGACTTCCTGCCGGTCCCCAACGGATAATTTCTGAATCGCCGCCGCATATTCCGGCAATCATGCCCGCACATTGTCAAAAACAATATTCTTACAATATTTCAAAGATATATTCTGACCGGCTGTGCCCGCTTTCCCGTTTAACGTCACATCCCGGAAGGTAATATCCCGGATATGATAGTCTTCCTCCGGAAAGCCGCAAAGTTCCGCGGCCAGGCAGGGCAGTCTCCTCCCTTCCCCGTCCACATCCGTAAACTCCCCTAGAACCGTAAGCCCCTCAAAAAGACATTGTTCAAACACCGGCGGAACCGGCGCCCCTTCCCCGTCGTCATTGTACCCGACCGAATGAAACATAATCCTCGGCACCACACAGTCCCGCACCTGTACGTTTCTGATATAGCCGCCCCTCTTCCTCGTCCCCTTCAGTTCGATTCCGTAAGCGGAATTCCCCAAATCACAGTCCCATATGAAAATATCGTCCACGCCGCCCGACATCTCGCTCCCGATGGCAAATCCGTGTCCATAGGCACAGTTACAGTCAAAAATCCGGATATGCCTGCAAGGCCGGTTAATTACGTTCCCTTCCGGATTCTTTCCGGCTTTTATGGCTATGGAATCATCCTGCGTATAAAACGTGCAGGCAAATATCGTACAGTTCTCGGAAGAATCCGGATCCCACCCGTCCCCGTTCCAAATACCCTGGGAACGGAAGGTACAATGGTGAGTGACGACATGCTCCGAATATATCATATGCACATTCCAGCAGGCCCCGTCCCTCAGTTCCAGCCCTTCTATCAATACATCCCTCGCATTGCTCACATTGATCAGCTTCGGCCTGACCCGCCCCGGAAGAGTATCCTCTTTCTCATACTCCGCAATGCCCTCTCCCAACGCCTCCAGCCTTTCCTTCATCCGTTCCCGCTCCGCCCGAATCACATTCTTTGCCAGCCGCTTTCCGCCGCCGGCTATCGTCCCTTTTCCCCGAATCCTCACGTTCCCGCAATCACATCCCGTCCCGTGATCCATCTTCCCTAAATTCAGAAGGCTGCGGTAGCACTCCATCTCAATGCCCTCAAAACGGCTCCATATTTTAGGCAGATAATCCTCCGGCACATCCGTCCCCTGCAGCACCGCGCCCTCTTCCAGATACAGTTCCATATTGCCGTGCAGACAGAGCGCGCCTGTCAGAAATATTCCCGCCGGTATATAAACCGCCTGATTCTCCCCACAGTCATCGACGGCTTTCTGAATCGCTGCCGTATTTAAAGTATTCCCGTCTCCCACGGCACAATAAGGCTCTTTTGTAATATCCAGCTTTTCCTTTTCCTGCTCCGTACATAATACAAACGGTTCCGATACCGCAATGCACTGCCCGTCACGGTACCGCTCCACCTGAACCTTATATTCCCGTCCGCTTTCCAGGTTTTCTATCGTATAATGGGTGCTTTCCGCCGTACCGTGCCTTTCCCCGTCCAACAGAATGCCATAGCCGCAGGCATCCGTCCTTCCCTCCGGCTTCTCCCAAAACAGCGTAATGGCATGATCCGTGCATATCTTTTGAATTTTCTCCAATTTCTGCATCCCAACCCTCTCCGTTCTCTAAACATGCCGAGAAACTCCTCTGCAGCCTTTTCCGCAATCTACGCTGTTCCTAAATCAAATGTACCCTCTCCCACAGCCTCAGCAAAATCCCCCCTGCCGGCATTTCCCGCAGTTCGTCTTCCCGCACGCCCTTGAGCAGCACCAACAGCACATTATAAATAACAATGCAGAGCACAACACAAATCACCAAGGTAACGGCCTTTCCTATCAGCCCCATCAGCAGCTTGCAGAGAAGCAGGGCCACCACCCCCGAAACGCCTGCACAGGCTGCCGGAATGACGAAAAACCGAATCCAGTCCGGCGTATAGGACAAATACCTCATAATTCCAAAATACCCTGCCGCGCAGACCGCCAGCCAGAATACCGCCATGCCCCAGACCACCGCATGAATCCCCATATCCGTAGCGGAAACAAGCACGAACAAAACAAGCAGATGCAGCAGAAAAGCGCCAAGGCCGCCGAAAATCACATATCTTTGATTCCTGGTCCTTTGCAGGATGCCCATGAATAAATAGGCAAACGGAAACAGTACCGTCAGCACACTGCCCGACCTGACCAGCGAAACGGCAGTTTCCGTATCCCCCGTAAACAGAACCCCCACCAGAGGTTCCGCCAGCACGGCCATCCATACGGCACACGGAATCGTGAAGATTGCCACATAATGCATCAGATTGCCGAACCGAAACTGTGCCTCCCGGCTTTCCTGCTTTTCCTGCAGCTGCACGATTCTGGGCACCCCCACAGCCGCCACATAGGCACAGGCAACTGCCGCTATCCCGATGACCGTACTGTATTTCCCGTAATATATGCCCCAGTGCGCCGCCCGCAGATTCCCTTTTTCCTTCACATTCATGGCATAGTTGAAAATCCTCTGATCCACCACATAATTCATGTTATAAAGCAGCGCGCAAAGAATATACGGCAGTGAGGTCTGGAAAAAGGTCAGGAAAATCTGCGCATTGGATTCCGCATATTTGGTATTGTCCCGCAGCAGCTGCTGCTTAAATGTCTTGGCATAGACCATACGGAGAAACACCAAATGCAGCAGGCAGAAAACACATGCCGCAGACACCCCCAAGGCTGCTCCCATGGCACCGTAGGCCGGCGCAAACTCGGAAGTTTTTTTCAAAGCCGCCACCTTCTCCCCATAGGCATAGAGTGCCGCACCGAACAGCAGGCTGCCGCCGAACTGCATCACCTTTTCCAGCAGCCTGGAATGTACCGTAGGAAGCATGGAACCCATGCCCTGAAAATATCCCCGCATCACTCCCGTTACCGCAGACAGGAACATAGCCGGGGCAATCGCCAGCACTGCCATGGAGCCTCTCTCTTCCAGCAATACCGTCTGTGATATAAACCCCGAGAAAATACCGGTTCCCACCGTCAGCAGCGCACCGGCCGCCATTGTAAATATCATGACGTTCCGGTACACCCGCTTCGCGCTTTTGAACATTTCACGCCTGACCCTATATTTCACCAGGGCTGCCATCGCCCTTGAAACACCATAGGAAAATACCACACTGACCAGTATATATAATTCCAGTGCGCCTGCGTAAAAACCCATGCCCTTATCCCCTATCATATGGCTTAAGGGTATACGCAGGACAAGCCCTATCAGATATGCGATAAGCCCCACATTCATCATCCATTCCCGCCGCTTTCCCCTGCTGCCCCTGTTTGCTTTCGTTACTTTCCTCATTTTATCCCTGTTCCTTCTGTTTTTCTGCCTTAGGAACTGTTCAAAAATAACTTTTCATATTGCTTGTCTTTTTCTCCGATAGCACCACTCAAAAATCCGTTGCATAGCCTGCTATGCGCCTGATTTTTGAGCGGCACTCTCGAAAAAAATCCTGCGCACTATTGAAAAGTTATTTCTTAACAGTTCCTTAATTCCTCGTAATCCCCAGCGTTTTCAGCACCCGTTCCTGCTTCTCTTCCATAACGGCCGCTTCCGTCTCCTCCATATGGTCATAGCCGCACAAATGCAGCATGCTGTGAGCCACTAAAAAGGCAAACTCCCGCCGTTCACTGTGCCCGTAATTCTCCGCCTGTTCCTTCACTTTATCCACGGACAGAATAATATCCCCCAAAACCAGTTCCCCGCTGTCCGGGTCGAAGCAGTCTGCCTCGGCGGCTTCCGCAGGCCCGAAATCCGCAGGTGTGCGGTAATCTAAGTTAGGAAAAGAAAGCACGTCCGTAGGCCGGTCAATGCCCCTGTACTGCCTATTATACTGCCGTATCCCCTCATTGTCCGTCAGAAGCACGTTTACCGCCGCCTCATACGGACACTGCTCACTGTCCAAAACCGCTTCCATCACTTTCTTAGCCGTTTCCTCCTCCGAAAAGGAAAAGGCCGTATCCGTTTCGTTTTCCAAATAACAAGTCATGTCCTTCTTTTCTCCCTGCCTGCCCTATTTCCTGCATGCCTGCGCGCACCCTTCTCTTCATAGTCCTCATAGGCCTGTACTATTTTCTGCACCAACGGATGCCTTACCACGTCTTTGCTTGTCAGCTTACAGAAAGCGATATCGTCGATTTTCCCGAGCACTTTTACCGCCACATCCAGTCCGCTGACCGCCCCCGGCATCAGGTCCTTCTGGGAAGCGTCGCCGGTAACCACCACTTTGGAGCCAAACCCGATACGGGTTAAAAACATTTTCATCTGCGCCGGCGTAGTATTCTGTGCCTCATCCAATATAATATAGGCATTGTCCAACGTCCGTCCGCGCATATAAGCAAGAGGAGCCACTTCAATCAGCCCCTTTTCCATATTTTTGGCAAAACTCTCCGCCCCCATAATCTGATACAGCGCATCATACAGGGGACGCAGATAAGGGTCCACCTTGCTCTGCAGATCGCCCGGCAGAAATCCCAGCTTTTCCCCGGCTTCGATGGCGGGGCGCGTCAATATGATGCGGCTCACCTCTTCCCGCTTAAATGCGGTAATCGCCATGGCCATAGCCAGATAAGTCTTTCCGGTTCCGGCCGGCCCCAGCCCGAACACTATCATATTGTCCCTGATTGCATCCACATATTTTTTCTGCCCCAGCGTCTTCGGCTTGATGGGTTTCCCGCTGACCGTATGACAGATACAGTCATTGTCTATCTCTATTAAAATATCGTCCTGCTCTTTCGTCCCTGCTTCCATTTCCATCGCTATCGCATAATCCACATTCTGTTCCTGGATTACATTTCCTCTCTCTGACAACCCTGCCAGCTGTTTTATCACATGCTCCGCCCGCTTTACCCTGACCGGCTTTCCGGAAATCCTGACTTCTCCGTCCCTGTCAATAACCGTCACTTCAAAGCTTCTTTCTATTTTCCTCATATAGGAATCATACTGCCCGAAGATATTCCGCATATGCTCCGCCGGCAGATGAATCCGGCACTCCGACAATTCCATATATAACTCCCGTCCGGCAGCCTGCCTTTCCACGGTGCCTGCCCACAGATGCCTACCGGCTTTCCTCCCCGGCTTCCTCCGGCACGGTTTCCGGCATTTGCGGCACTATGGGAATATTCTTTCCCGTCTGCTCCACAATCTGTAAATTCACGCACATCTGCCATTTTTTATTTTTCTTATCTATTGTAACATTTTTTTTCATTATTTGTACCCCTTTTTCCTCCAAACCCTGTACAAATTTTATTAATTTTTCGGAAAATATTCTTTTTATCTCCCCATCCGTATAAATATGGTCATGAAAAACATATTCTCTGTTGACGCTGCTTCCATAATAAAGCGGCAGATAAAAGTTATCCAGCAGCTTTACCTGCCTCTTATCCGTCACTTTATCATAGTTCTCATATTTCACCCTCCCTATCCGGAAAATCAGCTCCTTATCCATAATGCCCAAGAGAAATTCCTTTTTCTCTTCCCCCGTATATTGTTTTTTCCGGTAGGAAAGAGGGATTTCCTCTGTCTGTATGAGATTCCGGCTGATTAAGACATCCGCATCCGCATCATAATACTGATATCTCCTGACCGTAGTGTCTTCGTTATATACCGGCACGCTCCCGGCCACCAGTATATCTCCCTTTTTCACCTCCGCCCCCACTGCCACCTGCGGCACGCCTGCCCTCGTCACCATGCTGACAATCTGCCCGTCTTCTTCGGCGACCAAATCGGAGCCGAACCGGTTCTCCTGCTCCTGCGTCTCCCCGCCGGAATCCACTTCATTTTCCTTAATCTGAATTTCCAGCCGGGTTCCGTCAATTTTTGCCGAAGTCCATGTAACAATGTCAAACTCCTGCCGTATCTTTTTCTCCAGTTCCTCAATATTCACCCGATCCCGCTTCATCCCCACATACACGTCCTGCCGTTTCAGGAAATCCATGAAAACATCTTCGGAAACCGAAAAATTCCCTTTCACGTCCACTGCCCATATAAACGTGGACATCCACACCCAGAATGCCAGGCTTCCTATCAGCCCCAGCAGGAAAATCTTCCGCCGCTTCATCCCCGGCACAAAAAAAGGCAGTCCACAACGCTTCTGTATGGCTACCTTTGTCCCCGTTTTCTTTACAATCCCCTTCAGCCTGCGGAATCCCGATACCGTAATGCACATCGTATAATATTCCCCGCAGTTTTTTATGTCCCATAGGAAAATATCGTGATTGCTGCACAGATTCATAAACCGCTCCGGCGAATATCCCCATACCCGGATGCAGACATAGCCTCTCAGAAACTGTATAAACTGAAGCATAGCTGCGATTCCCTCCCTCTTTACCGTCAGTGGTAGCGGATGCACTCGATGCACCCGCTTATTTTCATATCCTCGTTGGTATAATAGTCGATGGTCATCCGCTTCCCGCTTATACTGATCTGGCAGGTCTTTCCCTGCAGCACGATGCATTCCGGCGAATATTCCAGTATTCCTCTATAATTTTCCACAAAGGCATCCGCATTCCCCGTCACCGTCACTATGGATGCGCCCAGCATGGAATCCTTCGGAAGTTTTAACGATTCCACAATAATTTCTTTTTGTCTTTCCAGTCTTTGTTTCCCGGTCTGCCTGCCGGCTGTTTTTCTGTTCTTTCTCATGGAACAATATATGCAGGATAAACTTATTCTATGACTGCCTTGATAAAAGGCTGCCGCTCTGCCGGACAGTCGCTGAAAGCATAGCTTTCCGTAAACCTCCTGGCCGCCGCCTGCATTTTCTCCCTGTCATTGCCATGGATGACTGCCAAAGCTTCCCCCTTCCGTACAAAATCCCCTACCTTTTTTTGCAGCACCAGCCCGACGGATAAATCTATGGCACTGTCTTTCGTTTCCCTTCCCCCGCCCAGCATAAGGGAACAGACACCCACTTCGTCACAGACTATCCTGCTCACATATCCTTCCCGGGGCGACGGTATGCTTTCCGTAAAAGCCGCCCGGGGCAGCCGTTCCGGATGATATACCATTTCCCGGTCGCCGCCCTGCGCCTCCACGAAATCCGCCAGTTTCCCAAGCGCGCTGCCGTCCGCAATCACCTGCCGCAGCTTTCCTTCCGCTTCGGCCGTATTTTTTGCCATGCCTCCGGCCACTACCATATGGGAGCCCAGCGTCAGGCACAGTTCCAGAAAATCCGCCGGCCCGTTTCCGTTCAGCGTGTCGATGGCCTCCTTCACCTCCAGGGCATTTCCCACCGCATAGCCCAGGGGCTGATCCATGTCGGAAATCACCGCCGCCGTCCTCCTGCCGGCATTTTTCCCTAATTTCACCATTTCCTCCGCCAAAGCGCGGGCTTTTTCCTCCGTTTTCATAAATGCGCCGCTGCCTGACTTTACATCCAGTATAATGGCGTCCGCACCGGAAGCCAGCTTCTTGCTCATAATGGAACTGGCTATCAGGGACATATTGTCCACGGTAGCCGTCACGTCCCGCAGTGCATATAGTTTCTTATCCGCCGGAGCCAAATCCGCGGTCTGCCCCATAATGGCTATGCCGATCCGGTTGACGTTTTCCATGAATCTGTCCTCCGGTATTTCCGTCGTAAATCCGGGAAAGCTTTCCAGTTTATCTATCGTGCCTCCCGTATGTCCCAGCCCCCGGCCACTCATTTTCGCCACCTTAATGCCGCAGGCCGCCACCATGGGAGCCAGCGCCAGGGAAGTCTTGTCCCCCACTCCGCCGGTGCTGTGCTTATCTACCTTGATTCCCTGAATCCCGGATAAATCCAGCATGTCTCCGCTATGCGCCATTGCCATGGTCAGGTGCAGCGTCTCCTCTTCGTCCATCCCCATGAAATAAACGGCCATCATCATGGCGGACATCTGATAATCGGGAATTTCCCCTGCGGTAAAGCCCTGCACCATATAGCCGATTTCTTCCTTTGTGAGTTTCCCCCCGTTTCTTTTCTTCATAATCAGGTCATACATTCTCATACTATCACACTCCTTCCGAAGCTTTCCGCTCTTTCTTCCCGCTCAGCCTTACGGCTTCGCCCGGCCTTTCGCCGCCTTTCTACCACTCTTTCCTGATTTCCTCTTCCTTCACGCCGTACCGGAGCATAAAATCTTTTTTGTCCTCTTCATTCCTAAGCAGCATCAGTTCCTCGAATTTTCCCGTTGTTTCGTCCCTGAACCCGGCCACCTTCTCCCCGGTGCAGATACTGGCACGGATAACGGGCACCTTTCCTGTTTTATCATATGCCGTTACTTCTTTTTTTCTGCCGTTCCTGAAAAACATTGTTCATCACCCCCTGTTTAGCTGCTTCGGCAAGCCAGATGGCCACCTGCTCAATTTCTATCGTTCTTTTGACGGAATTAATTCTTTAAAAGTCTCGTACGCGTCATGGCGGAAAATTAAAGTTTTGATTTTGCCCCTTGATTTTTTATATACCAATTCAGTTCTTCGTTTATCTTCCGTAATTATCTTGGTTTTTACCAGTTGTTCGATACCTATTACCTCGCCGCTGGCATCCAAAATCACCTCTCCATGGAAAAGATGTTTTACTACACTTTTCTCGGGAACCTCTATTTCATGCCGATATACTCTGCCAGCCTTCTTGAAATGCAAAATACTTTTAATGGGAATGGAAGTTATTCTTAGTTCTGATATATTTGGTCTCTCAACTGAACTCGTGTGCCATTTTATGTAATATTGTGCCATTGGGAAAAGATTGATACAATCCTTTTCCACCCACAAGTATTGCGGTATTTCCATCTGAAAATCATGCTCATCATCTTTTAACAAAGTTACACGAATTTTACTTTTTACTACTCCCAATTTAGCTGCATATTCATCATATTCTTTTTGAAAGATATTTACATTCAAGAAATAGGCGGCTTGATTATTACGTTTTTCTATTTCCAATATGATTAACCCAATGACAATAGAAAGAATCTCAATAATAAACAATGCAATACTTACAGTGTAAATATAACTTGCCAAAATCACCGTAAAAATAAAGCCCGCAAGCCCAAATAACACCATACCCGAAGCTATCTCACCTCGGTCTATGGGCTTCTTTTCTCTATTCAATATTAAGCCTCCTTCCTTATAGTCCGTAAAGAGCAGCAATATACAGATTAAAATCAACTTAAATTATATCATTTTTCTGCATTATTACAACCCACCTCTTTGTCAGCCTGCGGAAATCAGTTTTCAATCCTGTGCCTGTGCAGCCCTTCACCGCAAGCGGCTTGGAATGGGCAGATTCCGTAGCAGGGAAGCCGCAGGCTGAAACTGTTACCTGATTTCCGTATGAAAACAGAAATTGTACTTGCATTTTACCTGCAAAAAATAGTAAAATATAGGTAAATATAACCTCAGCAAGAAAATATATGTCAAAAGATGCCTTATACAGAAGCATCCCTTGGCAGGAAAGGAGTGACACTATGGGAATCGGCGGCGTAACATCAATGAACAGCGGAACGGTCATGAAGACATCCATGGCAGATTCGGCAAAACCGAAGATTAAAAACATTCAGAACGAAATCACAGGCGTACAGCAGCAGATGCAGGCTTTATCTTCCGAGGAAGGGCTTTCCGTCAATGAAAAGATAACGGAAAAAAAGAAGCTTCAGAAAGAAATATCCAGCCTCAACACGGAACTGAAACAACGGCAGGAAGAGTTGAACAAATCCCAGAAAAGGGAAATCAGGATAGCGGAACTGCAGGAAGACATCAAACCGACAAAAGAAGAGAAAACAGAAGATAAAATACAGGCCGGCAGCATATCGCCCGACAGGGAAGAAGACAAAAATCTGCCGGCAGACAGCCGGCAGACAGACAGGCAAGGAGCCGTCATAGCAAAAAATAACGACGGCGTCGTTCTTTTAAAGGAGGAACTTAATCCGAACGAAAAGCAGGGCGCAGAGACAAAGCAGGCGGAAGAAAAAGAAGAAATCTCAGCCGAAAAAGAAGCGGCAGGCACAAACCGTGACACGGATGAAGAGTTATCCGGCAAAGAACTGCGCACAGTTGTATCGGCGGATATTTCCGTGCAGCAGGCAGAACGTCAGGGAACTGTCATAACCAGAATCAGAAACGGCATTGCCATTCTGAAAGGCGAAATAAACCAGGACGAAAAATATGGCACGGATACGGAAGGCAGGAAGCAGGCAGAACTTGAAACCTTGGAGAAAAAGGAAGAAAGGGCAATGACCTTCCAGTTCTCCGCTTTAGGCGAAGCAAATAATGCCATGAAGCCGGCGGAAAAGACGAATATGGCAGGAACGCAGAACGGGATGCAGATCAATCAGCCCAGCCAAAAAAACAATATCTTTGCCAACGCTTTTCCTTCATCGGAAGAAAGTCTTGCATTCCAGCAGAACTTTCATGTCTCTTTAGGCAGCTGAAAATATGGCGCGGCTTCCTTTGGCAGTATATGGCAATAAAAAAGTATCAGTCCGAACAAGGCACTGTTTTAGGCCGATTCGGATTGATACTTTTTTGTTATGCCCCTTTTCCGAAAACACTTTGAACTTCCTTTTCCTCACAGTAAAGCTTCTCTAATATCGCCATAACGTCCGGCTGCGTTGGAGTGAATTTAGTACCACGCTTTAACATACCCATTATTTTTTCGCTTTCTGCTCAATTTCTCTGGCAGTATGCTCACTCGTCAACATCAGATGATTTCCGGCGATTGTGTATTCCCGCTCTATAGTAAACAACGGACAGATTTCCCGTTCACCGTTATCCTCCGGAGGAAGCACTGAATTTTTGCGGGCAGTATGCCGTGCTTACAGACAGCAGGAATCCGTGCCGGGAACATCATTGGTTCCAGAAAACGTATCAATCCCCGAGGAAACCCGTCATACGGCGGAAAAGCATGGCACCGACGCATATGTCACAAAACCGTTCCTGCCGGAACAGATTACGGCAGCATTAAGCTGCTGACGCTTAGCTTTTAACCTTCGCTTTACCTCCCTTCAATTTTCGGTAAAGCGCAAAATACATCGTCACAAAGCACGCCAGCCCCCCTATTGCATTGGAGATAGGTTCCGCCAGAAACACACCGTCCACGCCAAGCCCCAGCCTTGGCAGCAGCACGGTCAGGGGGGCAACAATAACTGCCTTACGCAGCAGGGAGAAAAAGATTGCATGCCGGGAATAGCCTAACGCGGTGAAGGCCGACTGTCCCGTAAACTGAAAGGCCATAAAGAAAAAGCCGAAAAAGTACAGCCGCAGCGCGTCAGTCCCTGCCTCTATCATGGCAATGTCTTCCGTAAATACAGACAGCAGCAGATGAGGGCTCAGTATCACCAGCAGCCATGCAAACAGCGTGTAAACAATGCCAAGTCCGGCAGTAAAGCGGATAGCCTGCCGGACTTTGCCGTATTCCCCCGCGCCGTAATTATATCCCAGCACAGGCTGCGCCCCGTTTGTAATGCCGCTGACAGGCAAGGACAGAATTTCTCTGGCGGAATTAATTACCGTCATCACACCTACATATAAGTCGCCTCCGTATACTTTCAGCGTAGCATTGCACACCACCTGCACCAGACAGTTTGTGCCCTGCATAATGAATCCCGACATTCCCAGAGCCATAATCTCACCGGTCAGTTTTCTGTCTATCCGCATATTTGCCTTTTTCATACGCAGCAAAGCTTTCTTCCCTGTGAGAAATTTCACAACCCATATACAGGAAACCGCCTGACTGAGCACTGTGGCCAGCGCCGCGCCGCCCACGCCCATATTCAGCCCGAAAATAAATATTGGATCCAGCGCCAAATTCAGCACAGCCCCAAGCAGCGTAGTCAGCATGCCGATACGCGGAAATCCCTGCGCATTGATAAAACCGTTCAGTCCCGTGGCCAGCATGGTAAACGGAGTGCCCAGCAAATATATCCTCAGATACGCATCCGCATATAAATAGGATTCGTCACTGGCTCCGAACAGATAAAGAACCGGCCTGCGGAATATGTAACAGAACAAAAACAGCAGAGCCGAGGTTCCCAGCAAAAGAGAAAAAGTATTGCCCAATATTTTCTCCGCCCGCTTCTCCTCTCCTGCCCCTCTGGCTATGGAAAAAAGCGGCGTCCCTCCCGTGCCGAAGAGAAACGTAAACGCCGCAATCAAGGTCGTCAGCGGAAACACCAGGCCAATGCCTGTCAGTGCCATGCTGTCCGCCCCCGGCAGATGGCCGATGTAAATGCGGTCTACCACATTATATAAAAGCTGTACCAGCTGCGCCAGTATCAGCGGAATGGACTGCGCCACAATGTTCTGCCAGACCTTCCCCTTTGAAAAATCCGTTGACTTCATGCTTTAAGACATCTCCCTTCCGATAACCAATTCTGTTTGTTCCAGTATGACCCGCACCAATTAGCCATATGTTTCGCTTGTCTAAATTTCCATCTGCCGCGTTGTCATCGGTCAACGATGCCACCGCATCGCCTCCCTCTTCCGCCTTGCAGACTGAAAATTTATCCTGCGCGAAGCATATGGCTAATTGGTGTGGGTCATACTAGTATATCACATTTACATCCACAAAGAAATTCCATAGTCAATAACATTTTGCACAATAACATTTCTAAAAAAAGCATAAATTTTCATTGAATTTATATAAAAACAGAGATACAATAGAAAGAAGGGGAACAAACTGCACAGGGAGGGTTATTATGAAACAGCAAGAGAAAACTAAAATTCCAAAAAAAGGCATAGAGACTAAAATTTTGCGTCAAATCGGCGGAAGCGTGATTCTGGTGCTTCTGCTCATAGAGATTGTTTCCATCTGCATGGTCGGATGGCTTTTCTTTTCATCCAAAAAGGCAGAGCTGACACAGGAATCCAATGCCGCCGCCAATCAGCTGACAGGATTTCTGGAGCAATATACAAAAAGCGTGGAACAGCTGGCTGTCAATCCGGAAATCAGACAAGTTATGGCTGAAACAAAACCCGGAGACTACATGATGGATGCCGAAAAGGCAGATACTGCCATGGAGAACCTGATAGGCATTGCCAAAACGGATACCGAAAATGTCCTGTCGGCTTGGATGTCCGACTTGGACACCAGTTCGTTGGCACAGTCCGACGGCTTCATCAGTGACGAAAGCTGGGACATTACAGGCCGCGGCTGGTACGGATGTATTGAGACGGGGGAACCCATCCTGACGGAACCTTATCTGGATTCCTCCACCGGAAAGATGATTTTAAGTGCAGCATGCCCGGTTTTTGACGATGCCAACGGAACCGTCCTCGGCGCAGTAGGCATGGATATCTCCTTGGAGCACATGACGGATATTATGTCTGAATATAAAATCGGCCGCAGCGGCTACATCCTGCTGTTGTCCGAAAACGGCACCTTCCTTTACCATCCGCAAAGCGATATCATCCAGAAAAACATAAAAGACGTAAATATATCCGAAAATGCCATGAATGCCGTTTTATCCGGCACCAATAAGTTCCTGGCATATCAAGTGGACGGCCATACCAAATACGGCTCGCTGAAGACAGCCGGGGATACCGGCTATCTTGTGCTCAGCTGCCTGCCCTTTGGGGAATATTATGCAACCTTAATTGCCATGGTCATTGCGCTGATGCTGATATTTGCAGCCGGCATCTTTCTCATTGCGTTCCGAATCAAAAAAAGCGCCAGAAACCTGACGAAGCCGATTCTGGAACTGAACCATACCGCACAGCAGCTTGCCGACGGCAATCTGGACGTGCAGCTTGTAATTACAAGCGAAGACGAAATCGGGGCTCTTGGAAACTCTTTCCAGAAGACGGTCAGCCGGCTGAAAGAATATATTGCATACATAGATGAGACGGCCGAAGTGCTGTCAAGGATTGCCGACGGAAAGCTGAGCATTGACCTGCAGCACGATTATGCCGGCGAATTCCGGAAAATCAAGACAGCCCTGCTCAATATATCCGATTCCATGAACCAAGTCATGATGGGAATCAACGAAAGTTCCGAACGGGTGTCCGTAGGTGCCTCCGAACTGGCCTCCGCCTCCCAGATTCTGGCGGAAGGAGCCGAAACACAGGCCGCTGCCGTAGAGCAGCTTGCCGCCACTGCAAATACGGTTACGGATCAGGTAGAAAACAGTCTCCGGGAAACGGAAACATCCGCCAAGGCCACCGCCAAAGCCACGGCTATGATTGAAGAAAATCAGGAAAAAATGAAGCGGATGATGGAAGCCATGAACAAGATCCAAGAAACTTCGCAGAAAGTTGTGGGGATTATCCAAACCATAGAAGAAATCGCTTCACAGACCAACCTTTTGTCACTGAATGCATCCATAGAAGCGGCCCGTGCCGGAGATGCCGGAAGAGGCTTTGCCGTAGTGGCCGATGAAATCGGCAAGCTGGCATTGGAAAGTTCCAAAGCGGCAAGCACTACGAAAGAACTGATTGAAATCTCAATGGAAGAAATCAACAAAGGAAACACCATCGCCGTGGGCGCCATGGATTCTCTGAAGGAATCGGTAACCGTAGTGGGAAAGGTGAATGAAATGATTCAGGGAACGGCCGAAAATGCTGTCGTTCAGGCGGAAAGCATGAAACAGATCCGCATAGGGATTGAGGAAATAGCCCATGGAATACAGGACAATTCCGCCGCTTCCCAAGAAACTTCCGCAACCTCGGAAGAACTGGCTTCACAGGCAGATGCCTTAAATAAAATGGTACAGAGATTTGAACTATGTTAATCGCCGGATTCCGTTCAGGCAGGGAAATCATTTCCCTGCCTGAACGTCTTTTTCCCGCTTTCCCAAAAAATTTCTTCCCACTTTTCCCAAAGACTCTCCTTCCGCTTTTCCAAAGGCTCTCCTTCCCGTTTACCCAAAAGTCTTCTGCCTCCGGCTTATTCTACTCCATCCTTCCAAACCAGCTTCCCAGCACCCGATCCGCTTTTTCTACCACATATCCGCTCCCGCCCCGTCCTTTCACATCTTCCGTCATGCTGACCAGCAGAATCGGACGCTGCACCGTATGTTCGGCGGTAAAAACGGCAAACCATCCCAGCTCTGTCCCGCCGATATCGTCTTTCGAAGCTTTGATTTCCGCCGTCCCTGTTTTTCCGGCCAAAAGAACATATTCCCGATGCGCTCCGTAGCCGGTTGCGGCAGGGTCGTTCACTGCCTTTTTCATTCCCTCCAGGACAATGCCGGCTGTATTTGCGGAAAAAGCATTTTCCATCCAATACTCCGGTGCCGCGTCCTGCCGGTATGTCAGATAAGGCTTCACCATATTTCCTTCATTGCAGAAAGCCGTATAAATGCATGCCAAATGCAGAGGATTGATTAACATCTGACCCTGCCCGTATCCGCTGTCCGCCAACTGTATCTCTGTTTCAAAACTTTCCGTATTGGAGAACTGCGATGCCGCCATTCCTGCCTCAAAAGGCATTTCTTCCTGAAACCCTAAGCGCAGCAGGGAATCTTTCATTCCTTCCGCCCCGATTCTCAAAGCGGCTTTGGCAAAATAAATATTATCCGAATAAATCAATGCATTCTCCAGAACAACCGGCTCATAGGCATGCAGAGTAGTCACATAATAGGAACCCCATGAAGTATCTTTCTGCCAGCTTAGCCCCTCATTCCCATAGTCCTCTTCCGGATTCAGGGTTCCGGTTTCCAAGCCTATGGCCGCAGTCACAGGCTTGAATGCAGAGCCAGGGCACCATGCCTGCCGGAACCGGTTATACAGCGGACGGCTTTCATCCTCATTCCATGCGGTCCACTGCCCGCCGGAAAGTCCCAAAATAAATTCATTGCTGTCATAGGACGGTGTGCTGACCAATGCCAGCACTTCCCCGGTAAAAGGGTCCATGGCCACGGAGCAGCTTTTATCCTCTTTAAACTGCTCATACAGCACACGCTGAAGCTCCGCATCTATCGTCAGCCTGATATCCTTTCCATGCTCCACTGCCCGGCTGGCCAGTTCCTCTTTCTCCCCGCCTTCGGCATCCACGATATAAATCCGGCAGCCATTATGCCCCTTCAGTTCTTTCTCAAACAGACTCTCTGCCCCGCTTCTCCCGATTACGCTGTTTGCGGTATATCCTTCCCCCGCATGCTTCTCCAAGTCCTCCGCGGTAACATTCTGCACATAACCCACTAAATGCGCCGCCGCATCCCGCAGGGGATAAGTCCTGACTTCCGTATCGGAAATCATGACCCCCGGTATTTCCAGCAGTTGCTGCTGCCTTTCATACTCTTCCAGAATCTCCTCCTCCGACTCCAAGGCCAGCAGTTCCACATCCTCCACCTTACGCAACGTCTTAATGGGGACAAAATAGTCGTCCTTTACCCATTTGGCCGATAATTTCTTCTCTATCCCTTCCGGTTCCGTTCCCAGCAGTTCCGCCATCTGCCCGATTGCTTCCTCCCGGTTCTCCAATTTCCCCGGAACGATTCCCACCGAAGAAGCCACGCCTGCTCCTGCAAGAAGCCGGCCGTTCCGGTCTAAAATCTGCCCCCGCTCCGCCTGCTCCGTGGAAACCCTTACTTTATCCTCGGCTTCCAATCCCGGATAAATCAGTGAGTCCTCCCATGCCAGCCGGTATCCTTCCTCCTCTTTCAGAAAAAATGCTTTGTTTTCAAAGCTGACCGAGCCTGCCGCCGTATCGAACGCGGTTTGGTACTGAACCTCATTTTTTTCCTTATCATAGGACACAATCTCCACTGTCATGTTCTGCACTTCCATGCCCTCATAAATGGCAGAATTGCGTTTTATGAATGCTTCCCGGCTGATTTGCCCTGCCGACTCTGCAGCAAGCATCCCATACATTTCCTCATACTTCTGCTGCGGTATATATCCCATATATGTGAGCAGCAGTTCATCGGGCTTCGGAAGCAGGCTCTCTTTCCTTATTATAATTATCAGACATACGGCTGCTCCGACTATGACGGCCGCCAATAGGCCGCCGGTTACCCATGCGGCCATGTTCGCTTTTTTTCTCCTGCCCCCGTGTTTTCTTTTTGCCATATTTTATCCTCCGACCGGACATCTTCTTTCACTGTCTCTTTTCATGAATATTACACCCGTAGGATTTTAATGTCAAGTTTTTTATATGTGCCGTCTCCCGCTTTTCCTGCCGGAGGCAGAAACTGCCCTTTCTTGCCGGCATGGCTCCGGTTCCCCAACATTGCCGTTTATAATATCTTCCGCATCCACCAGTTCAATGCCGGCATCCTGCAGCAATTCGGCAAACACCCCTTGTCCGTCCACAAGCTTACCGCTGAAACTCCCGTCATAAACCTGATAAATCCCGCAGCTTGGGCTTCTTGACTGTAGGATTGCCATGTCCGCCCCGCAGTCCATGGCCTTCTTCAGGGCAAGGGCGGCTCCTTCCCGAAATTCTCTGTCCACACTTACGCGTTCCTCCGTCATCACTGCCCCGTTGACGATTTCCGCCGGTTTTCTCGGCACGCTAAGCCCGCCCAGCACCTCCGGGCAGACTGCCGTCACTTCGTGCCCCTTCACGAATTCAATGATTTTCTTATTATAATTGTTTTTTCCGTTATATTTACAATTCTCACCTAACAGACATGCACTTACCAGTATCTTCATCCTTCCAATCTCCTGCTTCATTCCTGCGGCCGCACAGCCAAAAACGGAGATGGAGCGGATAATAGCCCCATCTCTGTTTTACCTTCCGATTGCTATCCGTAAAGAATCATACGGACAGTATACCATACTCCATGTCTGATTGCCATAAAGATTTTTACCGGCCACGGAAACGGCCGCGGCATTGCTCCTTAATTTGTCCCCAGGTTCTGCCGACCTCTCTTAATTTCCGCGTTCGTCTCCTCCACATTCATCTTGGAGAGAAGAAACAGAATCAGAAGGTTCAGAATCAGCGGCAGCCATAAGTACATAAAATGCAGCATGTTGATGCAGGAAACCGGCTGCACCTCCAAGGTTCCGGAAAAACCGCTGATTTCCAACAGCCATCCCGAAATGGCTGTGCCCAAGCCGCCGCCCAGCTTCGTCCCAAGGGAGGTACAGGAATACATGGTGCCGTCCACTCTTTTCCCTTTTGTCAGGAACGTATATTCCGAACAGGAGGCAATGACGGCATTCATATCTCCCTGCCAAGGCCCCTGGCCGAAAGCGGCAACGGCGGTAAATGCCAGCATCAGCGGCACGCTTCCGATATAGGCCGCCGCCACTACCAACAGCCGTCCGGCAACCGCGAGCATATATCCCCTTTTGTTCAGCTTATAAAGCCCTTTCCACCGCTCTACCAGCATGGGAGTCAGCACTAAGGCAATAATCAGCGGAATATTGACTGCCCACGAAAATACCCCGTACAGATTTTCGTTTTTCAGTACATAGGTCATATAATAGATACCTGCATTAATCATTGCCCCATATAACTGCTGCAAAATGTAGACCCCGCATATCATAAGGTAAAACCGATTGGAAATCAGCAATTTCCCGGCTTCCAGCAGGCCGTATTTTTCCTCGTTCTTTTCTTCCTTCCCTGCCGCCATCGTCAGTTCTTCTTCCGGCAGTTCTTTCACGGAAAGGCAGGAGACGGTGTTCACTGCAAGCCCAACCAAGGCATAGACCACCGCCACCGTCCGCCACGCGCCTGCGCCGCCGCCGCAGGCCGCCACAAATCCTACCGTAACCGACTGAATCAGAAGGCTGGTGGCAAAAGCAAAGATAAATCTGCAGGATCCCATCTGCACCCGCTCCTTGCTGTTGTTGGTGCAAAGGGAGGTAAGCGCGGAATAAGCTATGTTGTTGGCCGTATAGAACACTGCATTCAGCAAGGTATACGCAATAAAGAACCAAACATACTGAGCCGCCGTGCCAATATCCACCGGAATGGCAAATATTGCCACCAGCGTCACCGCGCAGCCCACATAACCGTAAAGCATCCACGGCCTGGCTTTCCCCAGCCGGGTATGTGTCTTATCAATCATCGCTCCAAAGAAAATGTCCGTCACGCCGTCAAACAACTTGGAAACGGCAATCAGGGTTCCCACAATACCTGCCGAAAGCCCCACCGAATTGGTCAGGTAAATCATAACGAAAGAAGAAAGGAACGCATACACCACGTTTCCCGCCACATCCCCGGAACCGTAACCCACTTTGTTATACCATTTTAAATATGTTTTTTCTCCCATAAGCTTTTCTCCCATTTCAAATATTCCTGTTTACTCTTCACACTCTTTTCCGAAAAAGCCGGCAGCCCCACTGCAAGCAACGGAACATCAGGCTTGCAGCGCTGCCCGCAGCAATCAATTTATGCATCCGGGAAAGGAACCGGCATCAGACGAAAATCATCCCTTCACAAACGGAACCAATTTCCAGGAAAAAGTAAATTTTTCTTCATCCAAGCGATATTTTTCTGCCAAATCCGGCCCGCAGCTGTTGGAACCGATTCCGTTCATGGCATAATCCAAACATAAGACAGTGCTGTCTGACGGTTTCAGCTCATAATTGTGTGCGGCCCGTTCCAGTTCTTCCTGCGTATAAACTGACGCATTGAAAGAAAACGGCTGTTCCGACACTGCTGCAAACCCGAACTGCCCGTTGGTCAGTTCCACATAATCACAATCATAATGGCTTCCGTTTTCCTGAGGCCGAATATAATCTTCCTGCAGTTCCGTAACCTTTGCCCGGTACAGCCCATGGCTGGCCGCCCTGTGCTTGTCACGGTAGCTTTCCGTCGGTCCCATTCCGTAATAAGTAACGTTTTCCAGTTCCCGATTTACAAAAAGCCGGAGCCCAAACCTGGGCAGCACCGGGAACTCCTTGTTTTTCCATGCCTCTGCGGAAACCCATATGCCGCCGCTGCCGTCAATTCTCCACACTACGGCCAAGTCCATCATGCGCTGCACGGATGCCGCCGAAAGCAAGCTGCGGCTGCTGAACGTGACCGACTCTCTTGTCTGCCGGATAATGATTCCATGCGTTCTGACAGATGCCTCATGATAACGTGCCCGCTTCCATTCTTCCTTAATATATCTGTCGTTGTCCGTAGGCGCCCTCCAAAGATTGAATTCCATCGGCCGGTCCAGATATTCCCTTCCCGCATAATTTATGCTCCGAAATAAGCCGGTTTTCTTATCATATATGTAGGTAAAATTTCTTCCCTTACAGACAGCTTCCTTTTCCGTTTCCCAAATGTCCATCCTTCCCTCTTCTGCCGTGGCCCGCTGCAGCCACTGCAATGCAGTCTGATTTCTCCCGTCCTCATTCTCCAAAAGCACTTCGTCAAAGCCAAGCACATGCCCGGCCGGCACTAAAGGCGAAGGATCCAAAAGCCTGTATATAATCTTCAGATAAGCCCGGCCCGCCGCCGGGACCTTAACATGCAGGCTTACTGCCGCCTCCCCATGCGGCCTGACCGAAAAAGCCGGTATCTCCCCTGCATCCACACAAACCCCGTCGCAGTTCACTTCATAGCATACGGAAACATAATCCTTCAGATCCACGAAATCCATATAGTTATGCAGCCGCAGTTCCTTCCTCTCCCTGTCATAGGCTACCACCCTTGCCGGCCGATGGACGTTCTTATATTCCAGCAATCCGGTATGAGGCCTGCGGTCCGGATATACCAACCCGTCCATGCAGAAATTTCCGTCATGGATATTTTCCCCATGATCCCCTCCGTATGCGTATTGCACTCTCCCGTCTTCCGTTCTTTCCCCGGCTATGGCATGGTCACACCATTCCCACACAAATCCGCCGCACATACGGTCATCCCCTTGTACCGCCTCAAAATAGTCTTCCAAATCCCCGGGTCCGTTTCCCATTGCATGGCAGTACTCTACCAATAGGAAAGGCTTGCTCCCGTCTTTTTCCAGATAAGCCGTTATTTCTTCCAATGCCGGGTACATTCTGCTGTATAAATCCAGATTAGAATAATCATATGCCTTTTGATAATTGCGGTATCTTGCGCTTTCATACTGTGTCATTCTTCCCGGATCAAAACCTTTTATCCACTTCAGCGCCTTTTCAAAATTGCAGCCATAAGCGCTCTCGTTTCCCATGGACCATACAACGATGCAGGGACGGTTTTTATCTCTCTCCGCCATCAGCCGGATACGGTCCATAATGGCTTCTTCCCAGTCCGGATTGTCCGAAATCATCTCATTCCACCGGCTGAATTTATTCCTGTCCGTATTGTCGCTGTAATAAATCTCTGCCGGCCCGTGCGCCTCAAGATCCGCTTCATTCACCACCATAAAACCGTAACGGTCACAAAGTTCATAAAAATATGGCGCATTCGGGTAATGGCTGGAGCGGACGGCATTGAAATTATGCTGCTTCATCATTGTCAGGTCTTTCATTACCTGTTCCACGCTGACTGCCGGCCCGGTTACCGGATCCGAATCATGCCGGTTCACTCCCCGGAATTTTATTTTCTGTCCGTTAAAATATAAAACACTGTCTTTTATCTCTATCCGCCGGAAACCGATATGATCCGTAATCGTTTCCCACTCCGTCCTCAGCACAAGAGTATATAAATACGGACATTCCGCGCTCCACCATTTCGGTTCCCTCACTTCCAGCAAAACGCTCTTCTCCCGCACTTTCCCGAATGCCACGCAGTTTCCCTGTAAGTCATAGACCGCCGCATCCGTTTCGGGCGGCTGCCCGATATTGGAGACTTCCAGCCTTATCTTTCCCTGGCTCCCTTCAGCCAACGCTTCCGTCCGGTAATCCCAGATAGCCCTCTCCGGTCTTTTCAGCAGGTAAACATCCCTGAAAATACCGCTCATGCGAAATTTATCCTGATCTTCCAGATAACTTCCGTCACACCATTTCAGGACAAGAACCGCCATCCTATTTTTTCCTTCCGTAAGCCTGTCCGTCACGTCGAACTCACTGACGGCATGGGAAACCTGACTGTAACCTACATAGGCGCCGTTCAACCATACATAAAAACAGGAATCCACCCCTTCGAAATTCAGATATGCCCTTGGTGCCTTTTCCTCCTTTTTATAGAGAAACTCATGGATATATGCACCGCATGGTATGTCCTGAGGCACATACGGCGGATCAAAAGGAAAGGGATAACGGATATTGGTATATTGATGGGAATCATAGCCCGCCATCTGCCATGTGCCCGGAACTCTGTGTTCGTCAAAATCCGAAGCGTCATACTCCTTTTCGTAAAATTTGTCCTGCACTTCATAAATACTTTCATAATACTTAAATTTCCATGTTCCGTTCAGCAATTGCATACGGTCCGAAGCTTCCCGATGCTCCACCAGATCCCCCAGCCTCCCGGAAGCCGGGATATAATATGCCCTGGGCGGCATCGTCCCGTCATGCAGCACTTGTAGATTTTCATAATATCTCGGTACAATCATCACAGCCCTCCTAACTATATTTTCTGTTTTCCTCAGCAGCTTCAGAGAGAACGCGCCCTCTCTTTTCCTAAAATTATAGGACTTATCCCCTCTGTTTTCCATAAATAGGATTGGACAAAACATGCACAAAATGATACAATGCAGAAAACAGGAAAGGAAGGGCGTCTCCCATGTATATCAATTCCGGATACCTGAACAATTCTCTCATTGACTTTAAAGACAAAAGCAAACCCCTTGTGGTCGGAAGCTGCGGCACTTACCGCCTGCAAAACCATCCCCGGCTGCCCACCTATCGCCCCCGCGGCCGGATTGACTACCAACTGCTGTATGTTGCTTCCGGATGCGCGCATTTTCATTTCGGCAATGAAGCCAATGAAACAGTGGTCACTGCCGGAAATATGGTTCTGTACCGTCCCAAAGAATTTCAGAAATATGAATATTATGGTTCCGAACATGCCGAAGTATACTGGATTCATTTTACCGGGAACAATGTGAAGAATATACTCAGAAGCTATGGAATCACTGATGATATGCGTGTTTTCTATGTAGGCGCTTCCTTGGAATTTGAAAGAATATTTAAAAGGGCAATTTCCGAACTGCAAAGATGTCAGCCCGATTATCAGGAACTACTTGTTCTTTTGCTTCGTCAGCTGTTCATCCGTATTCATCGTCAGGTCACAAAGGAACAAAAAACGGCCAATGAATATCTGGATGGGGAAATGGACCTTGCGGCTCAGTATTTTAATGATAACTATTACACGGATATCCATATTGAAGATTATGCCGCCTCCCGCGGGATGAGCGTCAGTTGGTTCATACGGAACTTCAGGCAGTATACCGGCGCAACCCCCATGCAGTATATTGTATCCATCCGCATCACCAATGCACAGATGCTGTTGGAAACCACTTCCTATACCATATCCGAAATCAGCCGCATTGTCGGATATGACAATCCCCTTTATTTCAGCAGGCTTTTCCACAAGCAAAAAGGAACTTCCCCTTCCGAATACAGAAAAAGAATCCGAAGCAGTCTCTCCGGATTCCCTGATGATTAAGCGCGGCGGCCATGAACCGAAAGCCCATGGACAGGCGGCACCGGACGGCGAAACATCCGGCCCGCATACGGAACCCTCTCTTTTTCGGACACGCCAGCGGTGCTAGTATGACCCACACCAATTAGCTATATGTTTCGCGCAGGATAAATTTTCAGTCTGCAAGGCGGAAGAGGGAGGCGATGCGGTGGCATCGTTGACCGATGACAACGCGGCAGAGGGAAATTTAGACAAGCGAAACATATGGTTAATTGGTGCGGGTCATACTAGTACTACACCCATCCCGGCATGGAGCCGCACAGGAATGCGTACCCCTCCAGGACGGCTTGACGGCTCTGCCCTGCAATAAAGTAAAAGTCGGTCTGTTTTTTATATTCTCCGTAAAGATAGGAACCGTAAGACGGCAGGTCACAGCAGAATGCGTTTCCGTCCGCCGCCAGCAATAGTCCGTACCCGTTGTCCGAAATAACGAAGGGCAGTTCCTGCGTGCCGCTGCCATGGGAAATGTATCTGGCAGTGCCGCGCAGGTTCATGCCTCCCCTTTTGCCGGCTCCGAATCCGTACAGCTTTTCTCCCTTCTGCCAATCCAAATAAATCCATCCCTGCATGTTTCCGCCCGTACCGTTTTCCGATTGCCGGCATTCTTTTTCCCGTTCTGCCAAAAACAATTGTTTTTTATCCCTTGACATATAGCGGATGCTTCCGCCGGCCTTCTCTGCCTGCAGGCAAAGGCTGTCGGTCAGAAGTTCCACATATTTCCCGTTTTCCCGGTACATCCATGCCTGATCCGTTCCGTAGTCCTTCACCAAAGGATGTGTGCCGCCTGCGATTCTATTGTCTTTTGCAAAGGTCACTCTGACAATGGAACCGCTCACTGGGCTCAGCCGCAGCGTGCCGTATCTGCTCTGAAGATACAGGCCGTCTTCCTGCCTGGAAAACCAGCGGACGGTCAAATCAATCTTCGCATGTCCCGCCGGACGCAGCTTTTCGGTGGCAGGCATATCTCCGAAGCCGAAACCGTCCCTATCTTTCCGTCTGACGGCTGCCGGCCGGCTGCCGGTTTTCGCTTGAGGCTTTCCGTTTCCAAGGCTGTCGGAAACCTGGCGGCTGCCGGTTCCGGTTTCCGTCTCCCTGCTTCCGGAACCGAGAACGTCCGCAGCATGCTCCTCCTTCCGGGCAATGCCGCCTGCTCCTGCCGGCAGGCAGGATTCCGCAGGCCGGGCGGAAGGCTTTTGCAGCTGCC
Organism: uncultured Lachnospiraceae bacterium; assembly: GCA_910579645.1. Classification (GTDB taxonomy): domain Bacteria; phylum Bacillota; class Clostridia; order Lachnospirales; family Lachnospiraceae; genus Kineothrix. Next base: position 38,764 of record CAJTVK010000025.1, read on the forward strand.
GGCTTATGAACGGCCTTTTCTCTTCCGGAGTCCTTACCGACATCGTTCCCTTCCGGCCGGCAACTCCTTTTAACGAAGCCACCGGTTTCTTTTTCTTCTGTATTTCCGCTCCTTGCCCCGCCGGCTGCTTCCACGCTTCCTTGCCTTGCTCCGCATCCGGTAGCTTCCGCTCTCCACCGCCTTTCTCCGCATCCGACAGTTTCTGCTCTCCCGTGCCTCTCCCTGCCTCTGGCAGTTTCCGCTCTCCCACGCCTCTCTCCGCATCCGGCTGCTTCCGCTCTCCCGCTCCTTTCCGTTTCTCCGGCTCCTTTCCCTTCTGCTCTCCGATGCCTTGTCCTTCCTGCACTGCCCCGCCCGGCTCCGACTGCCGTCCGCCGTTTTCCGCCGTTTCCGCAAGAGCCGTCCGCCCCTCCTCAGAGCCTGCTTGCTTCCCTTCTTCCGCATACCGGCAGGCATCTTCCGGCAAAGGATCCGCAATCAGCCCCGTAAGGTTTCCGGTATGGAGCACGCACAATTCATGCAAAGCACGGGTAGCGGCCACATAAAGCAGCTTCGCATGTCCGTCGTCAGCCGGATATTCTTCCCTCGTTGGGTTCAGAATCAGTACCGCGTCAAACTCCAGTCCTTTCGTATATTCCACCGGCAGTACCATAATCCCGTTTCCGAACACGGCTTTCTCCAGATTGCTCTCCATCACCTCCACATACTCCGCCAATTCTTCCGATACGGCTGCCGCACTCACCTGACTGCGGCAGATTACGGCAATCGTCCCGAGCCCGCTTTCCTGCCAGTCCCGGCAGACTCCTGCCGCACGCCGTACCAATTCCTTCCTGTCCGCCGCCTGCCGCACCTGCACCGGATTCCCATGCCGGATAATCGGCTCCACGGGATACACGGAAAACTTCCCGTGATGTAAAATCCCCGTTGCAAAGTCCGATATCTCCACCGTATTCCGGTAACTCTTTTTCAGAATCCCGAAACTGTCCATGGCATCCGGCAAAAGCAGTCCCTTCAGTTCTTCCCAGTCATTCAACCCGAAGCCGAAATGGATATTCTGGGACACGTCCCCCATTACCGTATATGTGCAGTCCTTGATGCAGAACTTCAGCACATGATAAGCCATCATCCCGAAATCCTGCGCCTCGTCAATGACCACATGATGCGCCTCACTGATTACCTCCGTCTCTTTCACCCGCTTATATAAATAAGCCAAAGCAGCCAAGTCGTAAATATCAAATTCCTCTTCCGGAACCTCTGTCTCATAGCCCTTTGCCGCCTGCTCCTGCAGAAATTCCCGGTACATCCTGAAAACGGACTTTTTCCAAGTTCTTCCCCCATACCGCCCCCGGTATGCTTTCAGAATGGCCTTCTTCTCTGCCTCCGTATACTTTATTCCTTTTCCGAGAAACTCTTCCTTTACTTTATTCAGCAGCCGTTCGTTCAGCATATTAATTTTGCTCTGCACGGATATTTTCGGATTCTCCCTGATATATTTTTCAACCGTTTCCCTGTCTGCCAACCGCACCAGCCTTCCCGGTTCCGCCGGTTTTCCTTCCGTTTCGTCAAACACCCCCGTTTTCCCGTTCCGTATCCCTTCCACAAACTGTCTGGGGTCCAAAAAAACGGATTCCCGAGGAATCACTTCCCATTCCGTCCGCCGGCAGAATTCCTCCAAATCCCGGAACCAAGCCGTCCCGCCTTTTATGCTTCCCGTCCCCCCGCTTGCCGCAGTACTGCCGATGCGGTATTTCTTTTCCTCCCAGTCTTCATATAAAAGCCGCACGAAAAGCTGCTCCATGGTCATCTGCCGCACGCCGTACACATCCAGATCCGGCAGCACCCCTGTAATATAATCCAGCAAAATCCGGTTACTGCCCACGATATAAAAATCATCCGGCCGGAACCGCTCCGCATAATTATACAGGATATAAGAAATCCGGTGCATGGCCACCGTCGTTTTCCCGGAACCGGCCACTCCCTGCACGATAATGTTGTGATACGGAGACTTCCGTATAATCTCGTTCTGTTCCTTCTGGATGGTGGCCACGATTTCCCCCAGTACCGCTTCCTTATTCTTTGCCAGATATTTCGTCAGCAAATCGTCATTGGCCACTACCTCACTGTCATAAAAATCCAGAAGCTTTCCGCCCTCCACCTCATAAGTGCGCTTCAGTTCCAGTTCTATTTCCATCTCCACGCCGCCCGGAGCCGTATAGCTGCATTTTCCCAAACTGTTTTCGTAATAGGCGTTCGCCACCGGAGCACGCCAGTCCACTACCATCCAATGAGTCGTATCTCTTGAAATCCCGCCTCTGCCAATGTAAAGAGATTCCTCCTTGTCCAAGGTCTTGTCATGGAAAATAATCCTTCCGAAATACGGTTTGTCCAATGCTTTCTCATTCCGTTCCAAGGCACGCTTCATATGCTCATGCAAAGTCAGCGTATTGTTCAAAATAGTCCATACTTCCACGTCATTGTCATGATAATGCGCCAGCATTTCATCTATGTTTCCCTGCATCCGTGCCACTTCCTGCCCATAGCTTTTCACATTCTCTTCCACCACTGCCAGGGTCTTCCGCAAATACCCCTCTTCCGCCTGCCTGGATGTCTCCCATTTTTTCTTTCCGCTTTCCATCCTCATATACCCTCCTTAACATGAATTAACTACCTGACACGGTTGTTCTCCCGCAGCCATTTCGCAACTGCCGCCTAATGCTCCCTACAGACGGAGATTGCAGTTCCGCTTTGCCTGTTCCGCACCATTACCGCATTCCGATTTTTAAATTTTGCATCACATCGCCGTCGGAATTTTGCCTTGCACAGGCACTAACCATGCAAAGCCGAGCTGCAATTTGGGTCCAAGGCCTTGCAGCAAATGCAAAGTCCCGGACTGAACTGTTATCTTATTTTGTAATAGTTCAGCCTGAATGTTGTGTTGAGAGGCGGACGCACGGGAGGGATTTTTTTGCGGGACGG
>CAJTVK010000026.1:0-15721 GCA_910579645.1 uncultured Lachnospiraceae bacterium
CGTCATGGAAAAGTCCGTTCACAGAACATGGAAAAGCTAAAGTGCAGCTTTCCCACATTCTGCAAACAGACTTTCCCACAACTCCATAAGACAGCAAGTTATGCACATTACGCACAGTGCCGACTACTACGGAATCCCTCTCATACATATATCTCTTTTTGTATTTTTATTTTATAAAATGTATGAAATATATTATACTTATAGCTGCGTGAGAAAAGAAAATAAAAACAGTGAAAGGCGGTGAACCAGTGGCGAACAAGAGCAAATACCAGTTTGACAGCAAAATTCATATTTACCGAGCTGCAAAAAGAATGACACAGCAAGAGCTTGCCGATCTGGTGGGTGTTTCAAGACAAACGATTATGCAGCTTGAACGAAATCGTTATAATCCCTCCATGTTACTTGCATATAGCATAGCAAAAGTATTTGGTGTTTCGATTGAAGAATTATTTGATTTTGAGGAGGTACTCTAATGAATCCATTTCAGGAATTTATTTGGAACTTTTTTAACGAAAAAGAGACTTTAGTCGTTGGAGCATGGGCAGGTCTCCCACTTACAATCATTTTTATTGTTATACTTGTTCAGAGAAGAAATCGAGATGAGCGGGGCTGGAAAATCATAGGAAAGTCCAGCGTTATTTCATTTACATATTTTTTGATTATAGCAAACGTGATAGCCAAAACTGTTGGTTCCCAAACGGTTCCATCTGAATTGAACTATTTATTTTATTCAAATACCATTCAATGGCTTTACGATACTATGATATTGATTGAGATTATTGCAATTCAAATTATTAAAAGGATTGAATGATTTGCAAAATTTATGTATGAAATAATTGACATTTTGAACAAAATATATTATAGTAAAATACATCATTTTGAAAGGAGTGCTGAACATGGCAAAGGAAAGATTTGTGGAAACCTATTCGCAAGGAGTGAGCAATATTCGAAAGATTATTGTTGACACACAAACAGGAGTTAATTATTTGCTAATCTCGTCTAATATGACAAGTGGGTGTGGAGTAGCTGTATTGGTTGATAAAGACGGAAAACCGATTATTACAGATATAGATTCCAAAAACTGACATAACCATAAGTCCAATTAGCAAAGGTTAATCAAAGGAGGGCAACAGTTTACAAAGCTGTTGCCTTTTGCTTGAAAACAACTGTAAACCATGCACCACCCCATGTGGGAGAAAAGGGGAATCATTTATGCCTTGTACAGAAGCATACAAAGAACATATCATGTATACGTTCGGTAGTGTAAAATAAATTGTGTCTTTGGAAAAAAATACCTCTTTTTTGGTAAGAATCAAGATATGACAGTTCTTATCGAAAAGGAGGTTTTTTATGCCAGCAACAAAACAGCAGATACGACAGATTATTGCAGATAACAGCTTAAACAGCGTGGCTGATGTCTACAGCCTTCTGAGGGACAGTTTCAAGGATATCCTTCAGGAACTTATGGAGGCGGAACTGGATGCTTCCCTTGGTTATGAAAAGAACCAGAAAGGCGATGTCCCCACATCCAATAAAAGAAACGGACACTCGCCTAAAACAGTAAAGAGTCAGTATGGGGAATTCCGGATCGATGTCCCAAGGGATCGGGAAGGGGAATTCGAGCCAAAGCTCATCCCCAAATACCAAAGGGACATCTCCGGTATTGAAGAAAAAGTAATCTCCCTCTATGCAAGGGGTATGAGTACAAGGGATATCCATGACCAGATACAGGAACTTTACGGGATGGAGCTGTCCGCTGAGATGGTCAGCAAGATCACAGACAGGATACTTCCGGAGATAAAAGAGTGGCAGTCGCGACCTCTGAACCCCGTCTATCCTTTTGTATTTATGGACTGCATAGCAGGCCCATGTCACAAAGCGGGATACCCGGCCAGCTCACTGGCCCGCTGGCGGCGGTGGCGTTACCTCCTTTTTGTTAATGTTGCACTAATTTTGTGCTGAAAGTTTGTTACTGTTTTTTCGCCTCCCTCCCGGCTATCCACGCAAAAAGGCCGCCCGTTTTTTCATGCCGGACGGCCTTTTGCGTAATGTGATAGCTCAAATATATTTTTTTGTGGTTTCAGGCTCCGAAAAGCCTTGATATTACAGTATTCCTATTAAAACTCAATCATATGATGCCGGAAAAAAAGAAGCATTTATCCCGAATAAGGAAATTATTGAAGAATTTAAAAATGTCATGAGTGTGGGCGGCTGGCAGCCGGTGACGGAGGTACTGAGGGCATCGGAAAAACTGTTGGAAGATACGCTTTCAGGCAATGCGGAGAGTGTGGCCAGGGGGCTTGACAAAGCTCATGCGGAGGTAGCATCCGTGCTGACCTACCATGACGAAAATTCCCTGGCCTGTGCCATCGGCCTTGCATATTACAGTGCAAGGAAGGATTACAGGCTCATCGGGGAAATGCCCGCAGGGCGCGGTTTTGCAGATATTGTCTTTCTGCCGCTGCCGCACAGCGGAAGGCCGGCTTTGGTGGTGGAACTGAAATACAGCCGGTCTGCCGATACGGCACTGCGGCAGATAAAAGAAAGGAATTATTTACAGGCATTGGAGGGGTTTTGCGGCAGCATTCTTCTTGTAGGCATAAATTATGATAAAGACAATAGAAACAAGCCCCATGACTGTGTGATAGAGAGTGTGGAAAAACGGTAATGGAAAACTTGTTAAAAAAATGCACCTTGAACTTAAAAAGGTGTATTTTTTTTATGAAGAGAAATTGATATAGTACAATCAGATAAGGAACTGCAGAGCATTTTCAAACAAGTTCCAGTACGGAAGGCCGACCGGAAAATATTGAGATTACATAATGGAGGTAGAAGTATGAAAAAGAGAGTATTGGCGGCATTGCTGGCATCTGCCCTGGCGGCAGGAACCCTTGCGGGCTGCGGAAATTCGGATAGCGCCCCGGCAGATGCCGGTGCGGGAACGGCACAGGAGGATACGGGCAAAGCAGAGGATGCAGGTGCGGAAAGCAATTCCGGCGGCAAGGCTTCGGAGGAAGAATCTGCGGAAAGCACAGGGACGGAAAGCGACGGCGCACAGGCGGCAGATGCCGTTGTTACGGAGCCTACCAGCCTGACGTTTATTTTTGCCGACGGCGACGAAGGCGCGAAAGCTTCCATGAACGAAATCGTGAATAAGTTTAATGAGACATATCCGGACATAACGGTTACCATAGAACCCGGAAACGGCGGGGCTTACAGCGAATTTATCAAGACGAAGGACAGCGTGGGGGAGTTCCCCGATATTATGGAGATGCGGGATACGGCGATGTATGTGCGTGCCGGCAAGCTGGAGCCGTTGGCGGACGATATTGTATCGCTGTTCCGGACGGCCATAGCATTTGACGGGAAAGTATATACGGCTCCGTTGGGAGGCGAAAATACCAACGGCATTATTTACAATAAAACTTATTTTGACGAGAACGGATGGACGGAACCTGCCACTTATGACGAGTTCATCGAACTCTGCCAGAAGATTAAGGATAAAGGGGACATGGCTCCGCTTGTAGTGGGCGGACAGGATATCTGGCATATGGGATTCTGGTTCCATAAGGCATATAACGACCAGGTGCTGAGCAAGGATGGAGATTTCATTAAGCATTGCTATGACGGTTCCAAGGATTTCGGGGATGAAACCTTCAAAGCTACTTTTGAGGAACTTAAGACAATTATGCAGTATGCGCAGGACGGCTGGGCATCCACGCCGGACGCACAGATTACCACATTCCTTGTGAATGACATGGCAGCCATGATGTATTCCGGGACGCATATGTTCTCTCAGATTTCCCAGGCGGATCCGGATTTTGAAATGGGATGGTTTGCAATTCCCAGCCCGGACGGAAAAACCAGGCTGGTGGGAGGCGGCGGTGTAGGCGGCCTGGCAATTTCGGCGGAATCCGCAAAGGATGCCAATAAGAAAGCGGCGGCAGAGGCATTCATTAAATTCTTCTATGCGCCGGAAAATTACAAAATTTACTGTGAGACACTGAGTGCCATCCCGTCAACGGTTGACAGCCCGGAACTGAATGTGCCGGATGTATTCCAGGAAGTGATTGACGCAAACGGAACGGCAGACGATTTGGCTCCGATGTGGAACGGAAGGGTAGAGGAGAATGAACTTCCGCCCGATTTCAGGAACTTTACTTACAAGACTCTGATTGAAGTGCTCCAGGGGACAAGGGGATTCTGCCTGTGAGGAACTGAACAAGACCTGGCAGGTCAGCATACAAAGCTTTAATCCCGTGACGGGAGTGGGGATTGAATAATCAGATACCCTGCTGCAAAGGGAACCAGTTCCGTAGAAGCCCGGGCCGGAGAGCCGGCTCCGGGCTTTTACGACAAGAAAGAAAAGGAGCCTATAATGAATAAAAAAAGAAAAATAGATAAGACGGCATTGGCTTTCATTGCACCGGCCTTTATTTTTTTTACCCTTTTTATCATTGTCCCGACCATATCCAGTGTTTATTATAGCTTTACCTCTTGGGACGGGATAAGCCCGACGGTGAAGTTTGTGGGCTTGGCCAATTATAAGGAAATATTTACCAGTGCCCGTTTTGGGAATGCTTTGAAGAACACGGTAATCCTGACGGTTTTTATTTCCGTTTTTGAGAATTCCATAGCGTTGGGACTTGCGCTGTTGGTGGACAATGTAAAGTGGGGAAAGAATTTTTTCAGAAGCGGTTTTTACATTCCGGTACTGATCAGCGGCATTGTGTCCGGCTTTATCTGGAAAATCATGTATAATTATAATTTCGGCACATTCAACGCCTTATTAAGCAAGCTGGGGCTGGATGCCTGGAAGCAGGATTGGCTGGGGAACAGTGCGCTGACGCTGCTGATGATCGGCATTGTGCTGATTTGGAAAGGGGCGGGATATTATATGATTATTTATCTGGCATCCCTGCAGAGCGTGTCGCAGGATCTGATAGAAGCGGCCCAGATTGACGGGGCAAGCCCTTGGCAAAGATTCCGCTCCATTACCATGCCGCTGATATCCGGGGCTTTTACCATTAATTTTACTTTATCCCTCATCAATGGGCTGAAAGTCTTCGATCAGATCAATGTGATGACGGACGGCGGGCCGGGATTCACTTCGGAGACTTTGGTTTATCTGCTTTATAAAGTCGGGTTTAACGAAGGCAGGCAGGGCTTCGGCACGGCGGTAGGAATTATGCTGATCTTCATCATCATTGTATTGAATACTATCCAGCAGAAGTTTTTAAGGAGCAGGGAGGTGCAGATGTAATGGAGAAAAGAAAGAAGAAAATAAAAGTAAGCGAGATGGTATTGTTTGCCGCCGCAATTCTGCTGTTCTTCCTGTTCGTTTATCCGGTGCTGTTTGCGCTGATGTCCGCTTTCAAGAGCAACGGCGATATTCTGAAGAATCCGATAGGATTCCCGAACAGCCTGTATGTGCAGAACTTTAAAGATTTGTTCGAACAGTCGGACTTCACAACCGCCATAATTCACTCCATATTCCTGACGGTGGTATCGGAAGTGCTGATTGTCTGCATCGTTCCTATGGCCGCGTTCGGCATTGAGCGGAGGAAAAGCAAGGCGACCTCTTTTGTATATACCTATTTCCTGGCGGGTATGATGATACCTTTCCACCTGTATATGTTTCCTCTGTTTAAGGAAATGAAAGTGTTCCGTCTGTTCGGAAATATGGCGGGGCCGATTGTCTGCTACATTGCGGGTTCCATCGCGTTCGGCACTTTGCTTTACTGCAGCTTTCTGAAAGGGATTCCGCTGGAGATCGAAGAAGCGGCCATGATTGACGGCTGCACGCCCTTTCAGACCTTCTGGAAAGTGACTTTTCCGCTGCTGGGTCCCTGCACAGGTTCCATGGTCATTCTCAACGGGCTGGGAATCTGGAACGATTACCTGATGCCCTACTTGGTTCTCCCCAGCGGGAAGGCGAAAACCATAACCGTTGAAATTGCCGGGTTTGTCGGGCAGTATACGGCAAGATGGGACATTGTGTTTGCCGGAACCGTAATCTCCATCGTCCCTGCATTGGCCATCTTCTGCATGTTCCAGAAGTATTTCGTGAAAGGAATCACGGCCGGGGCGGCGAAAGGCTGACGGTCGGCTGCCGATTGCTTTTTCAAGGATTATTTGCTATGCTGTAACAGTCCGAGCATAGGAAAAGCCGGGCAGCGGTTTAACTGAATGACATTGCCCGTAAGGGAGGGAAAATTTGAGAAGTTTCAGCCTTTATCAGAAATTTGCCCTGACAATTATATTGTTGGGGCTTTTGCCTATGGCAATTTTGGCTACTTTTATTGCCAACCGGATGATCAAGGATTATTCGCAGGCTTTAAGGGTGCAGTACGAACAGGCATCGGAATATGTGGCTTCCGGCATCGAGACGCTGCTGGATTCTTATAACACGGTTTCCAAGATGCCCTACTATTACAATTTTGACGTGTACGGCGCACAGGACAGCTATCTGACTTTTGACCATCTGCGACAGATTATATACGGGGAAGGTTATGAATACGGGCGGATGGAAGAAGACCGGAACCGGGACATGGGGCGTTTCCTGCAATATATACAGAGCGTGGATTCCTATATTAACGGTGTCCATGTGCTGGCGGAGGACAGCGGAGGCGAGGAACTGTCCTTTCATTACAGCGCCTACAATACTTTTTTCACCAATCTGGAGTTGTTTGAGGAAACGGTGAACTATAAGAAATTGGACAAAGAAGGGAAAAAGCTGATTCTGATTCCGCCGCATATGACGACCTATTTCTACGGGGCGCCGGATTGGGTGTTTACGGTTGCCAGAAATTATTTTGACTTAAGGGGGCAGGTGGGACATACTCCTTATGTGGGAACCATATTTATCGATGTGGATTTAAAGAGGATGGAAAAATTGTTCCGCAGCGTGGAGTTTACCGGAAACGAAGATTTTTATGTTGTGAACGGAGAGGGCGACTGCTTTTACAGTAACCGGCAGGAGGCTATCGGGGAAAATGTGACGGAAGAACTGGAAGGAATGGACCTCCTGCCGGACCGGTTGGTGATAAAGACGGCAGAAAACGAATATGGGCTTTCCGTCATTGTATCTATGGATGCAAAGACAGTATTCAGCAGTATCCGCAGGATGCAGAAGATGATGTATTTTATCCTGGCGGTATCGGTGCTGGCTCTTCTGGCCGGATCCTTCTATTTTTCCAAGAAGCTGACCCGCCCGATGCGTGAGATGATGGCGCAGATGTCCATGGTAGAGTCGGGCCGCTTTGACATCGAACTGCCCATCCGTTCCAAGGACGAAATCGGCGTGCTTTCCGGGCGGTTCAACGAAATGAGCCGGGCACTGAAAAAATATATCAATCAGTCTTATGTGGCGCAGATTAAGCAGAACGAAGCGGAACTTACGGCATTGAAAGCACAGATTTACCCTCATTTTTTATATAATACGTTGGAAATTATCCGCATGACGGCTTTGGAGGAAGAGGGGAGGGAGCGGGTGCCGGAAATGATTGAGGCGCTTTCCGAGCAGATTCATTATCTGATAGGGCCTGTGCAGGATATGGTCACATTGGAAAAGGAAATTGATATTGTCCGGAAATATGTGTATCTGCTGAACTGCAGGATAAGCGGCAGGGTGCAGCTGCTTGTGAAGGCACAGGGAGCGTCCAGGATTCAGGTGCCGAAGCTGATTCTGCAGCCCATAGTGGAAAATGCCTATGTGCATGGCCTGAAGCCTAAAAAAGAGAAGGGCTGCATTATGATAGAAGCGGCTGAAAATGAGGGGGTATTTGAGATATCGGTAATGGATAACGGCATCGGCATGGACAGTCAGGCCTTGGAAAAAATAGCGCGGCTGTTTGAAAGCGACGCACCGGGAGTGAAAGCGGAGAGGAAAACATATCCCACCGCCGGGGCAGAGCCTGCGGAAGCAGGCGCAGGGGATAAAAAAGAATATAACTGGCAGAGCATCGGGCTGAAAAACGTGCATGACAGGATACGGTTCCTGTATGGAGACGAGTATGGGATACAAATTACCAGCACGGTGGCGGTGGGCACCATGGTAAGGATTCTGCTGCCGTTGGAGCGTGTCTGAAAGCTGATTTGACGGGCGGAGCCATATGCCCGTTATCATTGGCTTAAGCCGCAGCCCGCAGTTTAAGCTGATGATACTGCGTATGCTCCGGAGCGGAAAGAGAAAACGGCGACGGGCATGGCTGCGGCTGTGAGGAAACGGAAGGAAACATATATGATTCGGATGATATTGGCAGATGATGAGGCAGTGATAACAAGGGGAATCCGGAAACTCTTGGACTGGGGACGGCTGGGCATAGAAATTATAGGGGAGTATGAGGACGGCAGAAAGGCTCTGGAAGCAATTGTGAAAGAACGGCCGGATATTGCGCTTCTGGATATTTCCATGCCCGGCCTGTCGGGAGTGGAAATACTGAAAGAATGCAGGGCTATGGAGAACCGTGTCTCCGTTATCTTCATCAGCGGCTTTCAGGATTTTGAATATGCCAAGGCTGCTTTGGAGTATGGGGCGGTGGCCTATCTGCTGAAACCGGTCATCCGGGAGGAACTGCTGCGGGCAGTGGAAAAAAGCATACGGATACTGCGGGGGGAGGATGGCGCAGGAAAAGAGCAGGAGGAAGAGGGGCGGCAGGGTGCGGTTGACTACGGTGTTCTTATGGAAGATGAAGGAAGCGGGTACACGCCGGTTTATGCGGATGTGATGTACAGGAGCGGGGAAAATGAGCAGATGCGGAGACTGATTTCTTTTTCCCTGACCGGATTTCTGGAGGAATATCTGAACGAAACGGGAAAAGGGATTGTATTTCAGAAAGAGGAAAAGACGGCAGTGATTCTGAAAGGAACCCGGCAGGAGGAAATCCGGGCAGTGGTGGAGGAACTCTGGGCAGAGTCAGGGAAAGCCACAGGGCATGTGACATTTTTTGTGATTGGCGACGCCATTCATTCCATGCAGGAAATACCAGACATGTTTTACCGCTGTCTGGAACGGGGCGGCTATCTGTTCTTTGCCGATCAGATGCCGATGCCGGTAATCGGCCTGCATGGCAGTGTGTTCGCCGGGAGAGGGGATTCCGCGCTGTTAGGGGAGACAAGGCAGAAGCTTTTTGAAGCGATTGTGGCACAGAATGGGGAGGCAGTAAAGGAACTGGGGGAGCGGTACGGAAAGCTGGTCTGCCGGCTGGCGGAAGGGAAAAAGGAAGATGCCTGTTTTTATTACTGTACGGCAGTGAGGTTCCTGGAAGAGAAATGCATGGCCATGGATCTGCCCGGGAGAAACCCGGAGATGAAAGATTTGCTGGAAAGAGGGCGGAGGTGCGTCGGTTTCGGGGAAATGGCCGCATTGTTTGCCGGGGAGTTCGGGCAGTATCTGGAAGGAATGAAATCCGCTGCGGCAACGCGGGATAAAAGCGATATATGGAAAGCCCGGGAATATATTGAGACTCATTACATGGAGAATCTGTCTTTACATGTGCTGGCGGAGGAAATCCATATGAATTCCTATTATTTCAGCGCTTTTTTTAAGAAAAACACGGGGGAGAATTTTAAGGATTATGTCAATCGGGTAAGAATAGAGCATGCGGTGCCGCTGCTGATCTCGACGGACATGAAGACCTATGAAATTGCGGAGAGTGTAGGGTTTGGAGACATCAGGGTATTTAATTCGGTCTTTCAGAAAATATACCGGGAAACGCCTGGAAATTATCGAAAAAGGGTTCGGGAGGGGAAGGGGGACAATTTTAAGCAGGAAAGCCGGAAGACGGAAAAGGAAAATATAGGAAGCAGGGAAAACATAGGAAGCAGGGAAAACATAGGAAGCAAGGAAACATAGGAAGCAAGGAAAACATAGGAAGCAGGGAAACAAGGAAGCGGGGAAACAAGGAAGCGGGGAAACATAAGAATTCAGGGAAATATAAAAATAGGAAAGGAGCAGGTGGATCGAATGGAAAAAGATCAGGCGTGGGCAAGGGAAGTTTTGGGAAAAGTACGGGAGAAGATGGAATGGGTGAGTGAGAAGAATAAGGATAAGATACCATATACTACCGATGCGGACGGCAATTATGACGACCGTTCGGATATGGGCAGGGAATGGAATACGGATGACGGGCTGAACTGGTGGACAAACGGTTTCTGGGGTGGTATCTTATGGATGCTGTATCAGGACACCGAAGACGGGAAGTATATGCAGATTGCCAGGGCATCCGGGAGGAAGCTGGAAAAGTGTTTTGAAAGGTATTACGGGCTTCATCATGACGTGGGATTTATGTTTCTTCCCACGGCAGTGGCGGATTACCGGCTGACGGGAAACGAAGACAGCAGGCGGGCGGCCATGCATGCGGCGAACCTGCTGGCCGGCAGGTTTAATCCGGCGGGGAGGTTCCTGCGGGCATGGAATCAGGTGGCAGACAGCGATACGAGAGGATGGGCAATTGTGGACAGTATGCTCAATATTTCCCTGCTGTTTTGGGCGGCGGAAGAGAGCGGGGATCCCAGATTCCGCCAGATTGCCGTTCTGCATGCGAATACGGTCATGGAGAACTTTATCAGGCCTGACGGATCGGTATGCCATATTGTGGAATTTGACCCGGAGTCCGGGGAGCGGGTGAGAAGCTACGGCGGTCAGGGATATGGAGAAGGCTCTTCCTGGACAAGAGGGCAGGGATGGGCGGTGTACGGGTTTGCCAACAGTTATGCCCATACCGGAAAACAGGAGTATCTGGATGCCGCGAAGAGAGTGGCGCATTACTGCATGGCAAATATACGGGAGGACGGTATTGTCCCGGTGGATTTCCGCCAGCCTCCGGAACCGGCCTGGGAAGATTCCTGCGGAGCCTGTGTGATTGCAGGCGGGCTTTTGGAGATAGCGAAGCATGTGCCTTGCCTGGAAAAGCAGCTATACCGGCAGGCTGCGGTGAAGCTTCTGCGTGCAATTGCGGATACAAGGGCCGACTGGACGAAAAACTGCGATGCCATCGTGCAAAACTGCACGGGGGCTTATCATAGCGACGCCCACCACTTTACCATGGTATACGCGGATTATTACTTTATTGAGGCCTTGTATAAGCTGACAGGAACCGAAATGGGAATATGGTAGGAGGAAACGGGATGAGAGAAAAGATTAAGAATCCTATATTACGGGGATTTCACCCGGACCCATCCGTTATACGGGTGGGAGATGATTACTATATTGCCACGTCCACTTTTGAGTGGTGGCCCGGCGTGCGCCTGCATCATTCGACGGATCTGAAGAACTGGGAATTGATAGAGTATCCGTTAAACAGGGTGTCGCAGCTGGATTTAAGAGGCGTGGGAGCGTCCCAAGGGATATGGGCGCCCTGCCTTACTTATGATAAAGGAACGTTCTATCTTGTATATACGATTGTCAGATCGTTTTACTGCAATATGTATGATACGGAAAATTACTTGGTGACGGCACAGGATATCCATGGCCCTTGGTCGGAGCCGGTAGGGTTAAATAATTTCGGGTTTGACCCTTCGCTGTTCCATGACGACGACGGGCGCAAATATATCGTCAGCATGGCAACGGATCATCGCGTGCCGAAAAAGTATGCGGGGCGTTTGGTGCTGCAGGAATTTGATTCGGAAAAAAAGAAGATGATAGGTGAAGTGAAAGACATATATGCCGCGGACCGCATTTTTCTGGAGGGACCCCATATTTTCAAAAGAAATGGCTGGTATTATCTGTTTGCCGCCGATACGGGAACCGGTGAGGCACATGGGCAGTCCATACTCCGTGCCGGGAACGTCTGGGGGCCGTATGAGATGTTCCGGGCGGGCTTTATGGAGAGGAAAGAGGAAAATGAGGCTTATTCCATCCTTACAAGCAGGCATCATCCGGATATTCTTCTGCAGAAAAGCGGGCATTGCGATTTGGTGGAGACAAAAGCGGGAGAATGGTATGCGGTTCATCTGTGCGGAAGGGCGTCCAAGGACTGCAATCCGCCGGAAGCCAAAAAGTTTCCGGGGAGCCGCCGTTATATGATCGGGCGGGAAACCGCCATACAGAAAATGCGGTGGACGGAGGACGGCTGGCTTGTCCTGGACGGCGGAGGAAGCTTGCCGCAGGAGGAAGTGGATCTGCCCGAAGCGGGCGGAGGAAAGGCGGAGGGGACTGTCTCGGGGAAAAGGAGCTCGCTTATGCCGGGGGTATCCGGCCGCTTGGTACGGGACGATTTTTCCGGCGAGACTTTACACTTAGACTATCAGTCTTTGCGGATTCCCATGGACGGACATTATATTTCACTGAAAGCAAGGCCGGGATGGCTGCGGATGTACGGACGCAGCGGGCTTTCCTCCAAGTTCTCCCAGACGCTGCTGGCCAGAAGGATGACGGAATATCGGATGGAAGCATCGGCCTGTATGGAGTTTGAGCCGGAGGTGTTCAAACAGATGGCGGGACTGGTTTTTCTTTATGATACGGACAATTATCTTTATCTGCATGTGTCCAGGGACGAAGAGATTGGGAAATGCATAGCTTTATTGAAGGCGGAGAACAAAAAATATGAATACCTGACGGAATATCTGCCGCTCAGGGAGCAGGCAGCGGTTTATCTGAAAATGGAAATAGAAGAAAACTTGGTGCAGTTTTATTACGGATATTCGGAAGCGGACATGCACAAAGCCGGAATTGCCGTAAATGCCGGGTTTCTGTCGGACGAAGCCTGCGGGGAAGGATGGTTCACAGGGGCGATGATCGGTATATGCTGCCAGGACCTGACCGGGTTTGGGAAGTATGCGGATTTTGACTTTTTTGAGGTGAAATAGCCGCGGAAATCAACTATGAAAAGGGAATGCTTAGTGCTGGCATTCCCTTTTTGCAGGTGAGAAAATTGAACATTAAGAAGGCGGATGAATGCCAAGCCTAACATATATTTTTCGGCATATTGTACGAATCGGAAATTTGTGAGACATTCTCTATTGAAGTAAGCCGAATATGTGGTAAAATAAAAAATGCACCGATAAAAAAGACAGGGGCATTGGCTTTGTCCGGGTCGCTCCATGGAGGGGGCGGCAGGGTGCATGTGAGGGAGAGAATCCGGACAGAATATTGGGAGTATAAAGAAAAACCATAAATTCAGATTTGGCCTGATGGAGGAAAAAAGGATTTACGAAGGGAGAACATGATTATGGAAGTCATTACAGGCGGCGTGGCTGCGGCAAAAGGATTTGAGGCAGCCGGATATGAGGCGGGGATTAAATACGAGAACAGAAAAGACATGGCTTTGGTTTACAGCCAGAGCCCTTGCGTGGCAGCAGGGGTTTTCACCAGTAATGTGGCAAAGGCGGCACCGGTGCGTTGGGATAAAAATGTAGTCACCAATTCCCCTTATGCACAGGCGGTCATCGTGAACACAGGCATTGCCAATGCAGGCACGGGCACGGCAGGATATAACTGCTGCAGGCAGACGGCGGAATGCGTGGCGGAAGGGCTTGGCATTCCGTTGGACAGTGTATTGGTAGCCTCCACGGGCGTAATCGGCATGCAGATTCCCATGGATAAGATAACGGCGGGAATCGGAAACCTTATCCGTATAAAAACGGCCGGGGAACAGGCGGGGACAACGGCGGCTACTGCCATTATGACTACGGACACCGTGCCCAAGGAAGCGGCGGTCCGCTTGGAAATCGGCGGAAAAACCGTAACTGTGGGGGGCATGTGCAAAGGTTCCGGCATGATTCATCCGAATATGTCAACAATGTTGGGCTTTATCACCACGGATCTTGCAATCTCCAAGGCACTTTTGCAGGAAGCACTGAGCATGGATGTGCAGGATACGTTCAATATGGTGTCCATAGACGGAGATACCTCCACAAATGATACGCTGGTTGTGCTGGCTAACGGCATGGCCGGAAATGAAGAGATTATAAATAAAGACGACAATTATTATAAATTCCTGGAAGCACTCCATTATGTCAATGAGACGCTGGCAAAGAAAATGGCAGGCGACGGGGAAGGGGCCACCGCTTTGTTTGAGGCAAAGGTGATGAATGCGGCATCGAAGGCGGAAGCCAAGCTGCTGAGCAAATCCGTGATCTGCTCCAGCCTGACGAAAGCCGCTATTTTCGGGCATGATGCCAATTGGGGGCGGATTTTATGCGCCCTCGGCAATGCGGGCGTGTCGTTTGACCCGGACATAATTGATATTTATTTTGAAGGGGAAAGCGGCAGAATACAGATATGCAAAGAAGGTGTGGCTGCCGATTACAGCGAAGAGGAAGCGATGAAAATCCTTTCCGATCCGGAAGTGCGGGTGCTGGTGGATATGAAAATGGGTGACGCGCAGGCCTGTGCCTGGGGCTGTGACCTGACTTACGATTATGTAAAAATCAATGCGGACTACCGCTCTTAAGAAAATCTGCATATGCCCGGCAGCTGCCCACGGCAGGTTGGTTCCATGATGCCCATATTGCCTGCGGCGGGAAGCTGATTTTCGCATGGGCAGCGGGTGTTTCAGCGGAACAGTAAGGGAGATACAGTGATGGATAAAGATATGACCGAAGTTATGAAAAAGGCGGAAGTGCTGATTGAGGCTCTTCCTTATATACAGAAGTTCAACCGTAAAATCATTGTGGTGAAATACGGCGGGAGCGCCATGAGCAATGAGGAACTGCAGAAGAATGTCATCAAGGATGTGACTTTGCTGAAGCTGGTAGGCTTCAAGCCCATTATTGTCCATGGGGGCGGCAAGGAAATCAGCCGGTGGGTCGGCAAGGTAGGGAAAGAGGCGGAGTTTGTCAACGGGCTGCGTGTCACCGATGCGGAAACTATGGAAATAGCCGAAATGGTACTTTCCAAAGTGAATAAAAGCCTGGTCACCATGGTACAGGAGCTGGGAGTGAAAGCGGTGGGCATCAGCGGGAAAGACGGAGGCCTGCTCACCGTGGACAAGAAGTATTCCGACGGCAAGGATATCGGCTTCGTAGGCGATATAAAAGAAGTGAATCCTAAAATATTGTATGATTTGCTGGAAAAGGATTTCCTGCCGATTGTAGCGCCCATTGGCTTGGACCGTAATTTCAAAACATTTAATATCAATGCCGATGATGCTGCCTGTGCCATAGCAAAGGCAGTGCAGGCGGAGAAACTGGCTTTCCTTACGGATATTGAAGGCCTTTATAAAGATATTGACGACAAAAGTTCTTTTATCTCAAGACTGCGTGCTTCCGAAGCCGACGGCCTGATTGCGGATGGTTTTATCGGCGGAGGCATGCTTCCCAAGCTGACCAACTGCACATCGGCAATCCGCAACGGAGTGAGCCGTGTGCATATACTGGACGGGAGGATTCCCCACTGTCTGCTGTTGGAAATTTTTACGAACCATGGGGTCGGTACTGTTTTGCTGAAAGATGACGATGATATAGAGCATGTCTGAAATTGCGAAGCGTGTTGCCGGTCACGGAGGGAACCGATGCCATGAAGTTAAGCCGCAGCCCGCTTTTGGAAGGATATTGGTCAAAAGCCCGTTTCTTGAGGCGTTTCAGGTTTGATGCCCTGCTGCCCGAGCCGGGGTATTTCATTCGGATGAGCTTTTGATTTGCGGCAAACGCGGCGGGACTTCCTGGCATTGGGAGCGGACGGTAACGCGGAATATGCCTTCGGCGGGATTCGCAGGCACAGAGAGGCACGGGGAAACGGAATGGGTGGAAACGGTGGAATGGCGGAAACGGTAGAATA
>CAJTVK010000026.1:15820-41245 GCA_910579645.1 uncultured Lachnospiraceae bacterium
AGATGGAAACGGTGGAATGGGCGGAAACGGTAGAATGGATGGAAACGGTGGAATGAGCGGAAACGGTAGAGATGGAAACGGTGGAATGGCGGAAACGGTAGAATAGATGGAAACGGTGGAATGGGCGGAAACGGTAGAATGGATGGAAACGGTGGAATGAGCGGAAACGGTGAAATGGATGAAATGAAGAGATACATAGAGGAAGCGGAGAAAGCGCTTCTCCATACCTACAACAGATATCAGATTGTGCTGGACCGGGGCGACGGCGTGCATCTGTATGATCTGAACGGAAAGGAATATTTGGATTTTGCGGCGGGTATTGCCGTATTTGCTTTAGGCTATAATAATAAGGCTTATAATGATGCCTTAAAGGCACAGATTGATAAATTGATCCATACTTCCAATTATTACTATAACGTGCCTGCGGTGGAAGCCGCCGGGAAGATGAAAAAAGTATCGGGGATGGACCGGGTATTTTTCACCAACAGCGGTGCGGAGGCGGTGGAGGGAGCCATTAAGGCTGCCAGGAAGTATGCTTATTTAAAGGACGGGTGTGCCGACCATGAAATCATAGCCATGGAACATTCTTTCCATGGAAGAACGTTCGGGGCACTGTCGGTAACGGGGAATCCGAAATATCGGGAGGCTTTTGAGCCGATGATTGGCAATGTCAGGTTTGCACGGATGAATGATTTCGGCAGCGTGGAAGCATTGGTGAATGATAAGACATGTGCCATTCTCCTTGAGACCGTACAGGGGGAAGGCGGAATCTATCCGGCGGAAAAAGAATTTATGGAGCAGATGAGGGCACTTTGCACAGAAAAGGATATTTTGCTCATCCTGGATGAGATACAGTGCGGCATGGGACGTACCGGGTATATGTATGCGTGGCAGAAGTACGGCGTGAAGCCGGATATTATGACGACGGCGAAAGCGCTTGGCTGCGGCATTCCGGTAGGCGCGTTTCTGATGACGGAGAAGGTGGCGGCTCATTCCCTGTCCAGCGGAGATCACGGGACAACATACGGCGGAAATCCTCTGGCTGCCGCAGCGGTCAGTAAGGTGCTGGATTTATTTGAAGAGAACCGTATCACAGACCATGTGAGGGAAGTGGCTCCGTATTTGGAGAGGAAACTGGAGGAACTGGCCGGGAAGTATGATTTTATAGAAGGCAGGCGGGGTTTGGGCCTGATGCAGGGATTGGTATTTCACAAGCCGGTGGGCGAGGTGATTGTCAGGGCTTTGGAAAACGGCTTGATTTTAATCAATGCCGGAACCAATATTATCCGTTTTGTGCCGCCCCTGATTATTACCCGGGAAGATGTGGATACTATGGCTGAAAGATTGGAAAGAAGTTTGGTCTGAGACAGGAAGGTGAACAGAGGAGAAGAGCATGGGGCTTAAGAAAAGAATTCTGACGGCAGCTGTACTGATAGGTGCGGCTGCCGCCGTATTGCTGATAGGGTTTTCGGGAAAGACCGTCAGCGAAGAGAGGGAGGAATCCATTTTTACCAGACAGAAGGAAACCCTTTATTTCTGGTATGCGGATGAGGCGCTGACCGATTATCTGAACAGTGCGGCAGTGGCTTACGGGGAAGAACATGACGGCGTGAGGGTGGTTCCGGTGCTTGCGTCCGGCTTGGAATATCTGGAATCCATCAATAAGGCATCCATTCAGTCGGAGACACCGCCGGATTTATATATTGTCAGCAATGATTCTTTGGAAAAGGCTTTTCTGGCAGGGCTGGCAAGTCCGGTTCCGGAAAGCAGATGGGATGAGGTGAAAGAAGATTATCCGGATGCGGCACGCCTGGCCGTGACTTACAAAAACAAAGCCATCGGCTATCCTTTTTATTTTGAGACAAGCGCGCTTCTCTATAACAGAACTTACTTGGAGGACTTTGCAAGGAAACAGATAGAGGCGGAGCAGGATATGGCTGCTGCGGAAGAAGCAATGGCACAGTTGGAGGACGGCGGACAGCCGGCGGAAGACGGGCAGTCGGCAGACGGTCAGGAATCGGCGGAAGGCGGGCAACCGGAGGACGGCGGACAGCCGGCGGAGGGTCAGGAATCGGCGGATGGCGGGCAGTTGGACGGCGGACAGCCGGCAGACGGGGCAGGAGGCACGGACGGGCAAGGGGACGGCGGGCTTGACGAGGTGGAGGAACGGGTAAAATCCATGCTGCCGGACACCATTGACGATATCCTGAATTTTGCCAATGAATACGATGCGCCGGAGCAGGTGGAGGCCATATTCAAATGGGACGTGACGGACATCTTTTATAATTACTTTTTTGTGGGCAATTATCTGAATGTAGGCGGCAGTGCCGGAGACAGTACGGAAAATATGAATATTTATAACCGGGATGCCATTGACTGCCTGAAGGTATATCAGGATCTGAATCAGTTTTTCTCCATAGATACAAAGGAAATCAGCTATGAGGGAGTGCTGAATGATTTTATGGCAGGAAAAATTGTATTTACGGTGGCGACCACCGATTCGGTGGCGAAACTGGAGGAAGCGAAGGGAAACGGGACGTTTGCTTATGAATACAGCATTGCCAAGACTCCGGATATCAATGAACGGCTGCTGACCCGTTCCCTTTCCGTGACAAACTGTGTGGTAGTCAACGGTTATTCGGACAGGCAGGAACTGGCTTCGGATTTTGCCCGGTTCCTTACCTGCGAGTATACCGACACGCTGTACTCCAGGACGGGGAAAGTGGCATCCCGCTACGGCGTGGATTACGGAAACGGCAATCTGCAGCAGTTCGTCAGTGAATACGAGATATCCGTGCCAATGCCTAAAATGGTGGAAACAAGCAATTTCTGGGTGGAACTGGAGATTGCGTTTGCCCAGATCTGGGACGGCGCGGATGCCAACGGGCGGCTGAAGGAACTGTCGGAACAGATTATGACTCAGGTTACCGGCATGCCTTATGAGGAGACGCCGATAGAAGAAGAGACGCAGGAAGAGGAAGAAGAAGAGTATCTGGACGAGGATGCCCTGCGGGAGGAAGCACAGAGTGAGTAGTATCACAGGCTTTCTTCCGTGCGCAGGCGGTGAATCGGCCTGACCGTGAATAGAAATCCGGTCATGTGGGGAAAAATATTAAGGCAGGCAGTTTCTGCAATTTTAATATTTCGGAGGACCCATATGATTGGATTTTTTATTGCATTGATTTCAGGAGCATTGATGAGTGTGCAGGGGGTGTTCAATACACAGGTGACGAAGTCGTCAAGCATTTGGACGGCAAGCGCATTTGTGCAGTTTACCGCACTTCTTGTCTGTCTTGGGGCATGGGCGGCGGCAGACCGGTCATCTTTTGGGGCAATTTTCAGGACGGAGCCTAAGTATATGCTTTTGGGCGGCGCAATCGGGGCATTCATTACCTATACGGTCATTAAGAGCATGGATATGCTGGGACCTGCCAAGGCAGTGATGCTGATTGTCATTGCACAGCTTATCGTGGCTTATGTCATAGAGATATTCGGATGGTTCGGCGTGGAAAAACAGCCTTTGGAGTGGCGGAAGCTAATCGGGATGGCAGCGGCAATTGCCGGCATCATCATTTTTAAATGGAAATAGGGGAAAAGACACTTGCGTAAGCGGGACAATTACTTTACAATAAAATAGCAGTCGCATAGAGGGGTCTTCCTAACAAAGTCTGGTGCCGTAAGGGCATGTTGGAAAAAGAAAGGAAAACTATGCGGATGATGTGTAATATCGGTAATGTATGGAAATGGAATGATTGGCAGAAGAACGGCATGCATGGCGGCAGTCCCAAGACAGGCGGGCTCCGGAAGGGTAATCCGGAAGGACGTAAGGGGCATGCCGTACGATATGCCTTGTATGCGGCATCGGCCGTATTGATGCTTTTGCTTACGGCCTGCGGCAGCAAAGAGACGGTCTTGCTGGAGGAAGAGGATCTTGTCAGGACGGCGGGAGACTACGGCGCGGAGACTGCGCCGGGGAGCCGGCGGGCCGAAACGGCGAAGACGGAGGAAGGCAGCCGGGGACAGCAGGAAGAAGCCCTGCCGGGGGAAGCTTCCGGTGCAGAAGCCGGAGGGCAGGCAGCGGAGAACCGGCCGGAAGAAAGCCAAGCGGCAGGGCAGGCGCAGGCTCCCTCGCTGTTTGTACATATTTGCGGTGAGGTGAAGAATCCGGGGGTGTATGAGCTTCCGGCAGGCAGCCGTATCTTTGAGGCAGTGGAAGCGGCAGGAGGCTTTACCGAGGAAGCCTGGGAAAGTTATGTAAACCTTGCCTTGGAACTGACCGACGGATGGAAAGTGGAAATTCCCGCTTTAGCAGAAGCAGCGGCAGCGGAAGAAGCGTCGGCGGCGGCAGAGCCGGAGGGCAGAAGCACAGAGGGGGAAATGTCTCCGCCGGGGACGGATGCCCGAAGCTTTGCGGCGGGCATAGGAGGCACCGCAGAGAACGGAGAAGGAAAGGCAGGAAACAAGGCGGGCATAACGCAGAATATGGCAGGGATTACAGGGAAAGCAAAAGGAGCGGGAGAAGCTGCGGAAACCGGGGAAAGTACCGGCGGACTGGTGAACATCAATACTGCCTCGAAGCAGGAACTGTGCAGCCTGACGGGGATTGGTGAGAGCCGTGCGGAAAGCATTATTTCCTACCGGGAGAAAAACGGCGGATTTCAGAAAATAGAGGATATTATGAAGGTGGACGGCATCAAAGAAGGGATGTTTTCCAGGATAAAAGATAAGATTTGTGTCAGAGGTGTGGAATGAGCAAGAGAGTGTTGGTCGTAGACGATGAAAAACTGATTGTAAAGGGAATTCGCTTTAGTTTGGAACAGGACGGAATGGAAGTGGACTGTGCATACGATGGGGAAGAGGCGCTGGAACTGGCAAAGGATAAGAATTATGATATTATTCTATTGGACGTGATGCTGCCGAAGCTGACGGGCTTTGAAGTATGCCAGCAAATCCGGGAGTTTTCCGATGTGCCGGTAGTCATGCTCACTGCAAAAGGGGATGACATGGATAAAATTCTCGGGTTGGAATACGGTGCGGACGATTATATTACGAAACCGTTCAATATTCTGGAGGTAAAGGCACGGATTAAGGCTATTATGCGCAGAACCAACAGCAAGGACAGCGCAAAGGAATCCGCGAAAGTCATTGAAAGCAAGGATATGAAGCTGGACTGTGAGGGCAGGCGCGTATACGTCAACGAAAGGGAAATTAACTTAACGGCCAAGGAATTTGAAGTGCTGGAACTTCTTATGCTGAACCCGAATAAAGTATACAGCAGGGAAAATCTGCTGAAAATAGTATGGGGGAGCGACTATCCGGGAGACGTGCGGACGGTGGACGTACATATCCGGCGGCTGAGGGAGAAAATAGAAAGCAGTCCCAGCGAGCCGAAATATGTGCATACGAAATGGGGAGTGGGATACTATTTTGCATAAATGAGCGGAGCCTTACCATGGATATAAAAATCAGGAATATTTTGAACCAGTTAAAAATCCTCAGAAGCCTGAAGGCACGGATTTTTATCATCGTTTTTTTGATTGGGATTATTCCCAGCGTCGTTATGCGCTACGGAATACTGAACAGCTATGAGGACCGTGCCGTCAGCCTGAGAACTTCGGATGTGCAGAGGCAGCTGAATATCATTGCCGACCATCTGATTGCTTACAATTATTTGGCGGACAGTTCTTCGGAGGTAATCAGCGCGGAACTGGAGCAGCTGTCCAATCTCTATGACGGAAGGGTAATTATCATCAATGCCAATCTGAAGGTGGTCCGGGACACCTACGGCATCAGCGAAGGGAAAACAATGATTTCGGAGGATGTGGTCAAATGCATGAAAGACGGAACCGGCAGCTCAAGCTTCAACAATGAGTATGACTATATTGAATTTATAACGCCCATATTGGAAAAAGTGCCTGCGGTAAAGCCTGCGGAAGGGGAAAAAGCGGCGGAAGGCCATAAGGAAAAAGATGTGATCCGGGGAGTGATGCTGACCAGCGTATCCACGGACAGCATTGTGGTAACGTTGGATATTTTAAGCCGGAAAGCATTGATTATGGAAATTATGATGCTGTCCGTGATTTTTGTCATTGCCATTTTGCTGTCCAAAATACTGATGAAGCCTTTTGAGCGGGTGACCAATGCCATCAGCGAGGCAAAGGAAGGGTTTGCGGATGAGCCGGTTTCCGTGCCGGATTATCTGGAGACGGAGCATATTATGGATGCCTTTAACGAACTGCTGGCCCGTATGAAGGCGTTGGACACTTCCAGACAGGAGTTTGTGTCCAATGTCTCCCATGAACTGAAGACTCCTATTACGTCCGTGAAGGTACTGGCGGATTCCCTGCTGGCGCAGGAGGATGTGCCTGCGGAACTGTACCGGGAATTTATGGTGGACATTGCGGAGGAAATAGACAGGGAAGATAAGATTATCAATGATTTGCTGTCCATGGTGAAAATGGATAAGAAGGTGGCGACCATGAATATCAGCGTGGTGGATATCAATGCCCTGACGGAAATCGTGCTGAAACGGCTCCGGCCCATTGCGCGCAGAAGGGATATTGAAATCGTGCTGGAAAGCAACCGTGCCGTGACGGCGGAAGTGGACGAGGTTAAGATGACGCTGATAATCACCAATCTGGTGGAAAATGCCATTAAGTACAACAAGGAGCAGGGGGCAGTCAAGGTAGTGCTGGATGCGGACCACCAATTTTTTACGTTGGACATTATCGACACGGGAATCGGCATTCCGCAAGATTCGCTGGAACATATTTACGAAAGGTTTTACCGTGTGGATAAATCTCATTCCAGGGAAATCGGCGGAACCGGGCTGGGGCTGGCGATTACGAGGAATGCGGTGCTGCTGCACAGGGGTTCCATAAAGGTATCCAGCGCGGAAGGGGAAGGGACGACATTCACGGTGAAGATACCGCTGAGTTATGCGGCATCGGAGCGTGTCTGAGAATGTTTCGGCGGACGGATTCAGGCCGGCGAGAAAGGAGTACGGCATGAAAAAGAAACGGATATTGCTTTGTCTGGCATTTTTTCTGCTGGCGGTCATGTCATGCGGAAACAGGGAACAGACAGATGAGGGCATGAAATATAATATTTATGTGCTGAACAAAGAAGAGACGAGAATTTATGCGAAAGAATATACGGCTCAGAGTACGGGACAGGAAGCTTTGATTGAGGAATTGCTGACACTGCTGACAGAGACTCCGGAAAAATTGGAATATCGGGCGCCTCTGTCGGGAAATTTTGAACTGCTGGGCTATACCTTGGAGGAAAAGCAGCTAGTCCTGAATTTTGACGAACAGTATAAGGGACTGTCCCCTACAACGGAAGTGCTTGCCCGGGCGGCGGTGGTCCGGACGATGACACAGATAAAAGGAATTGATTTTGTATCTTTTCAGATACGGTCGGCACCGCTGACAGATTTGGCAGGAAATGTCATTGGCATCATGTCCGGCGATATGTTCATTGATAACGCGGAAAGTGAGATAAACTCTGCGGAGAAAGTGAAGGTAAGGCTGTATTTTGCCAATGAGGCCGGGGACAAGCTGATAGAGACGAACCGGACGCTGGTCTATAACAGCAATACCAATGTGTCCATGGAACGGTTGGTAGTGGAACAGCTTATCGGAGGACCCAGTGAACAGGTAAAGGACAAGGTGTTCCCTACCATAAACCCGGAGACAAAGATAATAAGCGTTACCGTAAGGGACGGCACCTGCTATGTCAATCTGAATGAAAGCTTTCTTACCCAGATATACAGTGTCACTTCGGAAGCTACGATTTATTCCATCGTCAATTCATTGGTGGAACTTTCCAATATCAACAGAGTGCAGATAGCAATCAACGGCGATTCCAATGTGATGTTCCGTGAAAATACTAGCCTTGCGGTGACGTACGGGCGGAATCTGGATATTGTGACTACTACTTATTGAAAGGAGGAGTTTCTGTGCGCCGCCGGCAGCAGGCGGCTTTGGCTGCGGAATGTGCGCTGCGGCGCGCAGACAGGAATAGAAATGAGAAGACCTTTATGTCTGCTGTGTATGGTCTTTATCGGTGTGCTTGCACTCTGTCTCCGGCTGATGCCTGAACCGAAACCGGATTACGGGGAACTGGACGGGCAGAGGCTGACAGTGGAAGGGCAGGTATACAAAAAGGAATATAAGACGCAAAAGTTTGGCTCCGGCCAGACATTGGTGATTTATTTAAAGGCGGTACATATCTTAGAGGGGCCCGGTCAGGGCCGCGATGCATCGGGACATTCGGAACAAACGGGATATTCGGAACAGTCGGGATATTCGGAACAATCGGAAAAAGAAACGATGCAGTCAGGACAAATTTCCCCATACACGATAGAAAATATTATATGTTATATGGAAGACGGCGGTTTTGCCGTGCCGGAAATAGGGACTTTGCTGCGGGTAAACGGCAAGGTGCGCTGTTTTTCCCCGGCAGGAAACAAAGGGGAATTTGACAGGGAAGAATATTACCGGACAAGGAAGCTGTCGTTTGGGCTGGAAGATGCCCGGCTGCTGGCTTACGGAGGGAAAGCCAGTGCGCTCGGTGAAGGGCTGTTCCGGCTGAAAACACATTTTGCCGCAGTGCTGGGGCGGGTATTTCCGGAAACGGAGGCCTCCGTCATGAAAGCGATGCTTCTGGGGGAAAAGGACGGGCTGGATGAAGAAATAAAGGAACTTTACAGGGACAGTTCCGTCATACATATCCTGAGTATATCCGGCCTGCATATTTCCGTTATCGGCATGGGGCTTTACCGGATTTTGCGGAAAATCGGACTGTCCGTGAAAGCAGGCGCGCTTCTGTCTGGCGGGCTGATAGGCTGTTACGGGATTATGACAGGCATGAGCCTGTCGGCGGCACGGGCAATCTTCATGTTTCTGCTGCATCTGACGGCGGATATGGCAGGACGCACTTATGACATGCTGACGGCATTGGCGCTGGCAGCGGCCGTTCTGCTGATGGATCAGCCGTTGTATATGCATTACAGCGGATTTCTGTTTTCTTTCGGCGCAGTGGCCTCCATCGGTTTGCTGCTTCCTGCCTTATATAAAGAAAAGCGTCCGGAGAAAAAGAAACGGCTTTGGAAGCTGAAGTGCAAGCTGAAGCAGGCAGCGGCCGCAGGCGGGGCGGTGACCTTGGGCACGCTGCCCGTACATCTGATGTTCTATTATCAATTTCCATGGTATTCTTTTCTGCTGAATCTGGCAGTGATTCCCCTTATGCCTATTGTGATGGCCGACGGTCTGTTCTGTATGCTGATTGGCGGCTTTGCGCCTGCGTGCGCCGAAGCCGCAGGCTATATCGGGCGGGCAGTCCTTTGGTTTTATGAGCAGTGCTGCAAATGGGGCGGCAGGATTCCCTATGGGGTAATCCGCAGCGGCAGGCCGGAAAACTGGCAGATTGCCGTATATGTGCTGCTGTTGGCTGTCTTGGCGGCGGCCGTGCATATAGGGAAGGGAAAGCTGACGGCATTCTGGAAATGTCAGTGGATTCTGGCGGCGTTGTGTGTTTTATTTCTCCGGACGGAAAGCGGGCTGCAGGTTACCATGCTGGATGTGGGACAGGGAGACTGTATTCATATCCGCAGCGGAGAAGGGAGGCATTATCTCATTGACGGAGGGAGTTCCACCAAGAGCGGTGTGGCGGAATATCAGCTTCTGCCCTATCTGAAGCAGGAAGGGGTGAAAAAGCTGGAAGCGGTTTTTGTCACCCATTCGGACAGCGATCACTGCAATGCCGTGCTTGATATGCTGGAAGAATATCCGGCGGAGGGAATCATATTGGGGAGCCTGATACTGCCGGCGGTCAGTGCGGAGAGCACGGACGGGAAGTATGTGGAATTGGCAGGACTGGCAGAGGAAAAAGGGGTGGAGGTGCAGTATATGAGCCGTGGGCAGTATGTGGAGGACGGGCAAATGCGTCTGACATGCATGCATCCGCTCAGAGGATATGACACCCGGGAACCCAATGAATATTCTTTGGTGCTGCTGTTGGAATACGGCGGTTTTTCCGGGCTGTTTACCGGGGATGTGGAAGGAGACGGGGAAGAAGAGGCTTGGGAGTATATGCAGGCATATTTGCCGGGACGGCATGCTGGAGGAGGGAAAAGGGAAGGGGAAGAAAGGGAAGAGGAAGAAAGGGAAAGGGAAAAAGGAGAAGGTGCGGATTTGCCGGCCGCAGGGCGGGGCAGGCTGACGCTGCTGAAAGTGGCGCATCACGGTTCCGCATATTCCACAAAGGAAGAGATGCTGTCCGTGCTGCGTCCCCGACTGGCCTTGATATCCTGCGGCAAAAGCAACGGCTACGGACATCCCCACGAGGAATTGCTGGAACGGCTGGAGAATGCCGGATGCCGGATTTGCGTCACCGCCCGCTGCGGGGCAGTGACCGTGCGGACGGACGGGGAGAAACTATGGGTGGAAGAGTTTCGGTGACGGAGATATAACAATATAGCACGGAAATCAATGTTTATCTGTGAGCCTGCGCGGCAGCTTTGGTCGGAAGCCTCACAGTTAAACATTGATTTCCGTGACTATATATGTGCATGGGTTGAAAGAGAATGTAAATATCATGTATAATGGGTATATAAAATATAGGATAGACGATATTTAAACAGGATGAAGAGGAAGAGGAAAAGGAATATGCTGACAAAAAATGAAATCAGAAGGATGGCGGACAGTGCCGTTTATATGCGAGGGGCGGAATTGCACAAGCATGGGGATGTGGATGATTTTTATGTTGATAACATAGAGGACGGGGAATGGTATCTCGGCGCAAAAGTGACGGGGAGGAGCATGTACAATGTGGAGTTGATTTATGACAGCAAAAGCCAAGACTTGTCTCACAGTTTCTGTTCCTGTCCGGCATTTTCCAATTACGGAGGATTATGCAAACACTGCATCGCGGTTTTGCTGGAGTTTATAGATTATCAGGAAGCGCATCCGCTATTGTTTATGGATAGTCTGAAGGGGAAAGGGAAAAAGAAACTGCCGGCGGCCGTAAAGCAGACGGAAACCACGCCGGTCATCAAAGAACTGCTGGTAAAGAATTTCATGCAGAAGACGTTTCCGGTGGTGCATAAAGATATGTACGGAAAAGTGCGGCTGGAGCCTTATCTGACACTTTCGGCGAGGCAAATGGAGGTGGAATTCCGTATTGGGATTTCCAAGATGTATGTGCTGAAGGACGTGTTTGAGTTTGAGAAAAATATGGAAGATGCGGTACAGTATTCTTATGGGAAACAGTTGGAATTTCTTCATATGAAAGAAGCATTTGCGCCGGAATCACGGAAAATGGTGGATTTCCTTATCCGGTGGGTGAATAAAAATGCGGAACGTTACCTCTCTTACTACAGTTATTTCAATCCGTACCGGCAGAATTTTCAGAAAGTTAGAAAATTGGATTTGGATGTGAGGGAACTGGAGGAATTTCTGGAAGCTACGGGTTATGAGGAATTTTATGGGAATTGTTACGGAGAAGGGGAGAGAAAATGGAAAGTTACGCAGGACAAGCTGGAAAGGAAGATGACCATTACAGGAAGACCGGAGGGCATTGAAGTTTCCGTGAAAAAAAACCTGGGTTTCGTAGGGGAGAAGTATATTCTGTATTTCAGGGAAGGGCTGATTTATCTTGTGGAGAGGGAAGAAGTGAAGAGCATTGAAGATTTTCTCGTCTGCATGGGTCAGGTACCGGAACAGAAAGCATTTATCAGAAAAGAGGATGTGCCTGTTTTCTGCAGCCAGCTTTTGCCGGAACTGGAGAAATTTTATGAGTGCAGCAACGAGAATTTTGATGCCTCGGAATATATGCAGACGCCGGTTTCTTTTGAAACCTATCTGGATATGCCGCAGAAAGATTTTATCACCTGCAAGCTGTTTGCCGTTTACGGTGAAAACGGAGAGGAAAAATATAATTTATATGGTGGGGAGCAGGATCGGAATATTGGCGTAAGGGATATTTTTAAGGAACTGGAAATCGGTCAGACAGTGGCTTCTTATTTCAATGCTTATGACGAAGCGGGAGGCATGATGGCTCTTTCCGGGGATGAGGGGAAATTGTATGACTTGTTGGCGGAAGGGATTCCGAAGATGCAGGAACTAGGGGAAGTGTTTGTTTCGGATGCGCTGAAACGGATTCATGTGGCACCGGCGCCTAAAGTTTCTATGGGGATTTCTTTGGCGGGGGATATGCTGGAACTTTCCGTGAACACGGGGGATATGCCGTTGGAACAGTTGGCGGAGATTTTGTCCAAATACGACAGGAAGAAGAAATATTACCGGCTGAAAAACGGCAGTTTTGTCGATGTGGAAGAGGGGGAATTGGGGATTCTGGCCCGCTTAAAGGACGAAATGGGTATTTCGGACAGGCAGCTGAAACAGGACCGCATTGTGCTGCCTAAGTTCCGGGCATTGTATTTGGACGGGGAACTGAAGGCCAATCCTGCCTTCAGTGCGGTAAAAGACAGGAATTTCAAGGAACTGGTGCGGAATATGAAGACGGTGGAGGACAATGACTTTGAGATTCCGCCCAGTCTGGAAGATATTATGCGGGAATATCAGAAAAAAGGTTTCCTTTGGATTAAAACCTTGAAGAGCAACGGGTTCGGCGGGATATTGGCGGACGACATGGGGTTGGGAAAAACACTGCAGGTAATTGCTTTCCTGCTGTCCGAATATATTGATGCGGCTCCCCGGGAAAACAAAAGATGCCTGATTGTGGCGCCTGCCTCTTTGGTATATAACTGGAGCAGCGAAATTGAGCGGTTTGCCCCGGCGCTGCATGTGAAGACCGTGACCGGGACGGCAGTGGAACGGAAGGAAATCATATTGGATTCCGGGGAGCGGGATATTCTGCTGACCTCTTACGACTTGCTGCGGCGGGATATTGAAAACTATGAAGGAATCCGGTTTTACTGTCAGGTTATTGACGAAGCCCAGTATATCAAGAACCATAATACTCAGGCAGCGAAGGCGGTGAAGGAGATTGAGGCGGGATTCAAGCTGGCGCTTACCGGCACGCCGGTGGAAAACCGGCTGAGTGAACTGTGGAGCATTTTTGACTATCTGATGCCGGGGTTTCTGTATGCTTATCAGCGTTTCCGGGAAAGCATCGAGATTCCCGTGGTACAGGGCGGCAATGAAGAGGCGATGAAAAAGCTGCAGAAGCTGATTGGGCCTTTTGTGCTCCGCCGGCTGAAAAAGGATGTATTGAAGGACTTGCCGGATAAGCTGGAAGAGAATATGTATGCTAAGCTGGAAGGGGAGCAGCAGAAGCTGTATGATGCCCATGTGCAGCGCATGCGCATGATGCTGGATAAGACCAGCGAAGAGGAATTCAAGACATCCAAGATACAGATTCTGGCAGAACTGACAAAACTCCGTCAGATATGCTGCGATCCTGCGCTTATTTTTGAGAATTACAAGGAAAACTCCGGGAAGATGGATTTGTGTATGGACTTGGTGCACAATGCAGTCAGCGGAGGGCATAAGCTGCTGCTTTTCTCCCAATTTACTTCCATGCTGGACAGGATCAAAGCTGTGCTGGATAAGGAGGGGGTTGGGTGCTATATGCTGACCGGAGCCACGCCCAAGGAAAAAAGAGTGCAGATGGTGGATGCTTTCAATAAGGATGATACGCCGGTGTTCTGCATTTCCCTGAAAGCAGGAGGGACAGGCCTGAATCTGACGGCGGCGGATGTGGTCATCCACTATGACCCTTGGTGGAATCTGGCAGTGCAGAATCAGGCTACCGACCGCGCCCACAGAATCGGGCAGAAGAATGTGGTCAATGTTTATAAGCTGATTGTGAAAGGGACGATAGAAGACAATATCATTAAGCTGCAGGAACGGAAGCGGGAACTGGCGGAACAGGTGCTTGGCGGCGAGGGAATGGGCAGCGGCAGCTTTACGAAAGAGGAGTTGCTGGAGCTGCTGCAGTAACAAAAGGGGGGATAATGATATCCGGTTCACGTTTTTTCATGAGTTTATAAGCCTTTTTGTGAAAATTACTTTATTGAAGAAAATGTAAAATTTGATAGCAATATGCATGGAAGTATGATATACTTAAAATAATGTAATATGTATTGAATATATCAAAGAGAAATTCATATGTAATTATTTCAACTTTGGAGCGTATATGAAAAAATGCGGCGCACATATGGCAGAATGCATTTTCAGCTGTGCTCCAGCGAAGGGGAATTTGATTTAGCTTCGTCTGAACAATAATAATTCCGCGATATTATATTCCTCGCAGGTCTGTTTGAAGAAGATTTCAGGTACGAGAAGGAACACGAGAAGGAACGAGTGAAAAATTCTTCAATTGTAATTGTTGCAATATTACAGTATAATTTATTATATTGTACATAAGATATTGTATATATGTGAACGGAGGAGCGGAAAATGAGTGATGATAAGAAGCGGAATGATAATATGAATTATGAGACTATAGTGGACTCGTTTATGCCGCATAAAGAAAGAATAATTGTCGATCATCCTTTTCATCCGGAGCAGTGTTTAGAGAAGCAGGAATTGAAGGAAAAATATAAAAATATTTATGAGGAAAACATATAAGTGAAGAAACTAAAGTGTCATAGCAAAAGCCCTTCGGCAATGGTATAATCCAGAGTCTGAAGGTTTTTTTGCGTGGTTATAAAACGATAAGATTATTATGACGGCAAAGGAGAAAGTGGGATGGGAAATGAGTACCATATTGACGGTATTTATAACCTTACTTTGGTGAGGAATAACAGTCATGTCAGAAAGCTGAATTTTAAAGAGGATAATTATGTATTTTTTATGTTGGATTACTTTAATTTTCTTCGGGTAAAAAAACTGGAAGATGATAAAGACGGTTATAAAATGCTTTGCGGAATTGATGACAGAGAAGATATGGCGGCAGCTAGGAAAATTATGGGTATTTATGCGCTTGTGCAGGAGGGTGAAACGGTAAAGGATTTGTTTCATTGCAGCAGCCTGAACGCTAAAGAAACATCAGATACTCCTTTTCTCGGAGTTGTTCAGCTTAATATTATCGATGGTAAACTGGGAAACGCGGGGGAAATCCGTTTTGACGAGACGGAAAAGCGGCTTTTGGAATACCGTGAAAAAATTGAAGACAGTTTGAAAGAGAAACTGGGAGAGGATGGGGACTTCCAGATTTTTCAGACAATTACATCCGAAGATTTTTGCGTGGTGATTAGGACATCAAAAGTGCGTAAGATATATGAGGCGGTTACCGGGTTAATGGAAATTAAGAATAAAGATAGAAAAAGAGTGTTCTTTACATATACAAATGTGGGAATTGAATGCATGCAGGAAAAAGCGGCGGCAGATTTTGCAGGGAATTTTCTCTGCTTAAGTGAAAAGGCTGTACAGGAAAATGCAGAAATACAGTTTGAAATACGCTTTCGAATGGAAAATAGTGTTTTGAATGAAATGAAGAAAATGATGGAGGAAAATGATGGTCAAGAAGGCGGCAAAGTCAAGGTTGATTGCAGGATAGAGGGTGTTAAAGGGATGTTTGGCAGGTATGATCTCGTGGCACGGATTAATATTCGGGAGTTTCAGAAAATTTATCCTTATTTATGCCGGAATAAATCAGGATACTCTATAGAAATATCGGATAGTTTAGTGTCCGATTCTTTATTTGTGAGAAAAATTATGGAAGGGATGAGGGATGGAACAATTAAGGCACTGAATGTCCGTGTACTGATGGATTTGAAGGGGATTTTGGGACAGGAGTCATCTACTGTCCTGCCATGGCTGGATAGGTCGAAAGCAGAGAAAATAGAGCAAAGGAGTAAAAATTACAGCAACAATTTGAGAATTTTCAGAAAGAATATGGAAACCGTTTTGTGTTCAACAGGTATAGGTATCTTGATTTATGCAGTATGATGGAAAGGCTGATGAGTTCTTATAAAAACTTGGCATATGAATTAGATACTCATACGAATTGGTATATCTGCAATGAGTATTTGAAAATTTTCTTTGAGAATATGAACTATTATATGAATGAGGTAGATGAAAATGATGAAAAGGCGAAGGATAAGTTTATGAATGAATTTCAGGCATTCATAAATGCCTTTGGAGAGTTTGTCAGGATTTTGCAGGACAATAATCAGCATACAATACAGGCTCCCAGGTATGATGTGGTAGCTCCTATAGACGGGCAGAAATTTTTGCTGGCATACGGTGAATATATGGATTATATGCATGAACAATACTGTGGTATTGACTGGGCAGCCGGCGGCGATGCCGTCTGTAAAGAAAACAGGAGAAAGGCGAGGGTAATTATCTATCCGGATGTCTCAAGGGAGAGGATTGAGGTGATGGAAGTCATCCAATTTGATACTTGCGTGAAGAAAGAGAACCGGGAAAAAGTGACTTCTTTGCTCTTATGCAGTATTCCGATGTTTGAATATTTTGAACGGACATATGATATAATTCCCCTTATTTCGCACGAAATTTGCCATCAAATGCTTGTGCTGAAGAGGGATGAACGTAACGGTTTTCTGATTAAAATGCTTTTTCAGGAAATATCCAAAATTATTTGTTACTATATATATGCGAAGTCATGTGACGAGAAATATGTGGTAGAATATGATTCTATTACTGAATTGCTGAGTAGATGTTTGGCAGATGTTCTGGAAAAGAATTATAAAGAGGATAATGCACAGAAGGAAGATTATGTATCTAATCATATATCCATTAGTGTATACAGCTATATGAAAAAAATTATGCGGGAGGAAGAAAGGGATGAACGTTTAGGGGTCGGGAATATTCTATGGGAAAATATTGTAAAACATTTTTATGACATTGCAAAAGAAATTTATGCTATGGATGAGGAATTTCTGTCTGCAATGGAAGAATGTGAGAAGAGTAAAGACAGAGGGGGAGCGGAGCATGACAAAGCAGTACAAAAGGTCTATGAATTTCTCTTGCAGAAAGTGAATGGTGTGTTGCCACGGGAGAGTAAAAAGATTACAAAGAAAGATTTGAAAGACAGAACTTATGTTATGCTGGATGACTTTCTTGTTAAATGGTATAAGGATTATATGCCGGAAAATGAAATCGATGTGCCCAAGAAGCAGAAATTAAAACATTATATTGATTTGATTAAAAGGCTTCAGGCTGTTTATCATGATGCGCTTTGCTGGAAAAACAGTATAGACCGGGACTGTCTGAACAAGATATTATCGGAATTTTCTAAGGATGCGGAAAAAAGATTCCGTGACGAGTTTTTGCAGGGAGATAAGTTCTGCATATATAGCAGGGATCAGATGATGAAGGTTGCTTATCTGGAATTATTGAGTGCGGAACGCGCAAGAGGGAATTTGGCAGAAATTTGGTTGGGAATCAGTTTGAAAGACATTCATAAGGTGAT
This sequence comes from uncultured Lachnospiraceae bacterium, assembly GCA_910579645.1. Lineage (GTDB taxonomy): Bacteria > Bacillota > Clostridia > Lachnospirales > Lachnospiraceae > Kineothrix. The sequence continues at coordinate 33,230 of CAJTVK010000026.1, forward strand.
TGATCATACAGTTACTCTTTATCGGGAATCATGTGCGGATATGCTTATGTGTAAATGGCTTGGTTTTGACAGCTTCGGTTATTTCAGGGTGGCAGTTACATTTAGTGAGAGAATGGCAAATTATTGGGAAGAAATTTCGGACACTGGTTTGTTCAGAAGGAGGCTGATATCGGTTTTGGCTGTTCTTATGAAGAACGAGCAAATAAAAGAAGAAAAAATGGTGGTTCGTGAGGGGATAACTGTTTTTCCATGCAATATATTATGGAAAAAGATAACGGCTTACATACATGCAGAGTTATCGCAGGCAAAAGAACGGACATGGGAGCGGATGAGAAAGGATTATGACGGCATGCCGGAGAATTTTGACAAGCCGCAAAAATCAGATATCCCGGAGGAGGCCAAAAAGGCGGCAGAGATACATGAAAAATTCTTTAAGGTATTTGAAACACAGATGGAAGCCGTAATAACGAATGTATCCGAAGGGAAATCGCCGGTTTGGGAAGGTGCAATATGGGAGGATATGACGAAAAAAGAAAGCCGATTTTTTGGAGAGGATGCTCTGAACTTGCGTTCTGTCTTTCAGAAAGAGATTAATCTGTACAGAAGAAATTTTCTGATGCTGCATGCGTTTTGGCATATTACAGTCAATGGCTGTTTACAGGCAGAAACAGAACTGATAGAGCATCTTGAGCAAGTTTATGATGGGATGGATTGTCCAAAACCTCATAAAATAGTGAAAAAGGTGGTTGATTTTTATAATAACCCTAAATCAGGGCATATTTCGAATTATGAGAAAATGAAGGATATGCTGAGGTTCATGCAGGATTACTATTATTATAACCGGTTTAAGAAGATGAAGGAGGAAGCGTTATGAGCATATGGTATGCCAAAAGCCTTCATGAGTATATTGAAATGATTGGGTATATCTTCGATCAGCAAGGGGATACCGACAGAAAATTCCCTTTATGGTTCCGTGGAAATGAACAGACGGATAAGTATTATTATCTGGATCCGAAGATATACAGAGATTTTTATTTGAATACAGAAAAGAATTTATTTGCCGATAGCAATGATTATGGGACATTATGGCTGAAGGAAGAATATCGCTATCAGCATTTTGTGGCAAGGAATTACGATAAAGTATCTGCTATGCCGGAATCTTATATAGAGTGGCAGGAAGTCATGCAGCACTATTTTTCCGAGACTAGGCTGATGGACTGGAGTGAGTCGGCAGTGGTAGCTTTAAGCTTTGCCTTGGAAGCTTATCTCAATCCGGCAGACGATCATGAGGTCAGATATAAACGGAGACATAATTCGCCGGTAGTATGGGTGCTCAATCCGGTAAAGCTGAACAGAATTGTGTATGATTGTTTCAAGAAGGATTTAGGGTTGGTGGAGAATGCCATGAACGGAATTCAAAAGTATAGCGCCGGTAAAATCTATGAAATGCTCCGGAAACATGAGGAAATCTATTTTATGTTGGACGACAAGGTAAATGGAGGCGTGAACGGCTTAATCAGCTTATCCGGGCTGGAGGCATTGCGGAGATCAAAGGGGGGAAATCTGAGGGAGGCTTTGGAAAATGAGAATATGAATCCGTTTTTCTATCTTATATTGAAATATTATTCAGAGGGGCTAAGAGTGGATGTACAGAAATTGCCGCCGCTTGCTATTATCCATCCGCACCATAGTGCAAGAATACATGAGCAAAAAGGAGCTTTCACGATTTTCCCGTATTACGGCGATGCAGGGCAAGCTTTTAAGGGGGTAAGTCCTTATGCAATGGAATATATGCCGTTATGCAAGGATTGCTTGGAGGAAATTATTTTGATGGATGCATGGAATATTGCAGAGGATCTGAAGAGCATTGGTGTGCGGCGGTCACATTTGTATCCGGAAATGGAGAACGTGACAAAAGATTTTGAGAATTTCAGGTATTGAAGAATTATTCATGTGGCATTGGGAAAAACTTGACACATGAATCTTTTTCCTATTATAATGAATAACAGGAGAAGGGAAGGTGACGGTATATGAACAGCAATAAAATGGCGGAACAGTTAGTGGAAAGCATCCGGAGAATCTGTAGGGAAAAGGGTGTATCAATTATGCAGATGGAGAATGATTTGGGGTTTAGCGCCGGGCTGGTCAGCCGTTGGATTAAGACAAAAACCTGTCCTTCTTTTGATAAAATTGTTGATATTATGGAATATCTGGATATTTCTTATGAGGAACTGATGAAAAATGCAAAGCCTTCCGGGGACGGGAAAGAGAAGAAGCCTGCAGGAAGCGAGAATGAAAACGACAGGCTGATGATTCAGTTGGAAAATGGAAGTGTAAGCGGGGATATTGCTTGGGAAAAAGCGGGGGAAGATGTACCGTTTGAGATACAGGCGGAAGCTGTTTTTCCGCATTTGCTGGATTATGATATGCATCGGGTTTATTTTGCGGCATATAAAAAAGGATGGTTCTTGTTTTCCGTGCAATATAATGAAGAAACTGCGGACGTGCTTATGGCAGTTTATATGTTGGTGGCTGCCGGCAGGGATATGATGAAACTGGATGCGCCGGAAGAAAAGGTTATGAAGCTGCTGAAAGTGATAGATGAAGATATTTTCAATCGAATCAATCAAAATCAGACTGATAAGATGATAGAAGATTTCCTGTCAGAAGATTTTCAGAACAGATACAGAAGTGTTTCATAAGTGTATAATAGCTGTGGTAAGGCATTCGGAGATATACAATCCGGATGCCTTTTAAAATGCCAAAACTTAATGATATCGGATAAATTAAGGATTTTTTGGATAAATTTAATAATTTATTCCTTGTAATATCCGATTCCCCTTGTATATAATATACACGAAGTTACAGTATATCGAAATTGTCATTGCACATATCGCTGTCTTGCGGAAATGACGGTGAATCCCGGCGGTTCGTAAGGCAGCCGTAGTCTGCGGCAAAAATTTACAATATTTATAGGAAGAGTAAGGACGGACGATACATGGAGAAAAGTGCGGGAAGTATACAGGAAATAAGGAACCGGGAACAGATAGAGATGTTCCTGAGCGGAAAGGACAGTATAGAGAAATTCCGGCGGACACTTATGCAGTATGAGTGCGCCATGCTGGAGATTAAGACGAAACTGGATGTTCTGAATACGGAACTGTCGCTGCAGAAGAGCCGCAACCCTTTTGAGACGATTAAATGCAGGATAAAGTCCCCGGAAAGCATTTTCGGGAAGATGCAGAAAAACAATATTCCGATGACGGTGGAAGCCATGGAGAAATATTTGAATGACATCGCAGGAATCCGTGTCATCTGCTCTTTCCCCGATGATATTTATATGCTGGCCGATTGTCTGCTGGCGCAGGACGACATAACCTTGGTGGCACGCAAGGACTATATTAAGAAACCGAAGCCCAACGGATACCGAAGCCTTCATTTGATTGTGGAGGTGCCGATTTTTCTGACGGACGAAAAGAAGCCGATGCGTGTGGAGGTTCAGTTCCGCACGATAGCCATGGATTTTTGGGCAAGCCTGGAACATAAGATGAAATATAAAAAGCATATTGATAAGGCGGAGAGCATTTCCAACGAATTGTTCTACTGCGCGGAACTGATAGCGCAGCTGGACGGCAGGATGCAGCAGATACGGGAAAAAATCGAAGGGGCGCCGGAGCAGTGACCGGATAAGTTTCTGCCGGATGTGCTCCGTAAGGTAAGAAATCTCAGCCGGACGGAAAGGATAGGGTGCGGATATGGATGTGTCGAGGGGGAATATATGCCGGATAGGTCTTCTGGTTTTTCTTCTGCTGCTGCTATGTGTGCCATATGCGGGATGCGCCGTTTCCGGCGAAAGTAAGGAAGATAGGGACGGCAGCCTTTCACAGATACAGGCAGCGGAGGACGGGCAGATCGCCGTCAGTTTCTTAGGCACTGCGGAAGATGCGGACTGCATGATAATCAGCAGCGGCAAAAGGGCAGTTATGATAGACACAGGGGAGGAACAGGACGGAGAAAGGATTTTAGCCGTGCTGGAAGAAAAGGGGATTGAAGTGATTGATTATATGATTCTGACCCATCCGGATGCGGACCATGTGGGAGGAGCCGATGCCGTTTTAAGAAATTTCCGGGTACTGCAGGTGGTGGAGCCGGTTTACGGCGGGGATGCGGAAAAGGAAGAAAGGTTTGAAAAACTGAACGGCTATTGCGAAGAAAACGGGATTCCGGTGCGGCGGCTGAAGGAGAATCTTGACGTGAGCACGGATTACCTTGATTTTACCGTATATCCTCCCGAAAAACCGTATTATGAAAAGGCAAATAATTATTCCCTGGCCGTATTGGTCAGTCACGGCAGCGTGCATCTGTTTTTTGCGGGAGACGCCCTGCGTATTCGGTCGAAGGAACTGTTGGAAATTCCCCTGCCGGAAATTGATTTATATAAGGTGCCGCATCATGGCAGGGACAATAAGGCGACGGAAGAAATGTTTGAGGCAATACACCCACGATATGCAGTGGTCACGGCCGGAGACGCGGAAGAAGAAGTGAAGAAAAGCTGCAGTAAGCTGGGAGTGCAGCTTTTCTTCACCGGGCAGCAGGGATGGGAGTTTATCAGTGACGGTAAGGAATTATGGATAAACGAAAAAAACGGATTAAAACGGAAAGAAAATGGTTGAAAAAAACATCCGAAAACGGTATAATAAAGAAAACGAAAGAACAACTCATTTATCCGGATTTCGGCATGGAACGGAGGGGTGCGGTATGACAGTGGATGAGATGAGACAGCTGAAGAAAATAAAGGGATATACTTATGCTCAGCTTGCAGAATGGTCGGGAGTGCCTTTGGGAACCGTCCAGAAGATATTCAGCGGTGAGACACAGTCGCCGCGCTACAGCACATTACTGGCGTTGGAATCGGTATTTAAAGAAAAGGGAGGCCACAGCGTAAAGGAGCCGGCCCATTATCTGGCTAAAAAGCCGGGAGAGTACAATATACAGGACTATTACGCATTTCCGGAGGATAAGAGGGTGGAACTGATTGACGGCGTTATCTATGATATGGCATCGCCCGGATTTGTCCATCAGCGGATTGCGGGGGAAGTTTATCGGCAGATAGCCAATTATATTTCTTCCGGCAAAGGAAGCTGCCTGCCGGTCATTGCTCCGATGGACGTCCGCCTGGACTGTGATGACCGGACCATGATACAGCCGGATGTCATTATAGTCTGTGACAGGGAAAAAGTAAAAGGATGGGGAATCATGGGGGCGCCCGATTTTGTTCTGGAGGTTCTGTCGCCTTCCACCAAACGGAAAGACTGTATCAAAAAGCTGGATAAATATATGGAAGCCGGCGTAAGGGAATATTGGATGATAGACCCTTCTAAGCAGAAAGTCATTGTTTACCAGTTTGAGAATGAGATTTACCCGGCTGTCTATGGACTGGATATGCCGCTGGAAATGGCAATCTTTGACGGAAAACTGAAAATAGATTTGCGGGAAATCAGGGAAATGATTCAGGAATATCCCACAGACGGGAGAGAGGATTTGGAATAACAGTCCGGCAGGGGAAAGATTTTTCCCCTGCCGGATTTCTTAAATATGCTGCTGATGCGGCGCACAGGACGCGCGGCGAATAGGGGAAGACGGCTCTTCCCTGCCCGGATTAATATTCCATGGCTTTTTCTTCGCCATTGAACACTCGTAAAGCACCCTGTGCCAATGCAAGCAGTTCATCCTCACCCGGGTATACGGTAACGGGAGCGATGAAGCCTGCCCTTTCCGTTAAGCGGTCGGTGACATATTTATTATAGGCAATGCCGCCGGTAATGAGAATCTGGTCTACCTTGCCGCTCAGTACGCATGCCATCGAACCGATGTCTTTTGCTACCTGCAGGATAAATGCCTCACGGATTACTTCCGCTTCCTTATTTCCTTCTTCTACGATTTTGTTGACTTCCCTCATGTCATTGGTGTTCAGATAAGCATTGAAGCCGCCGTTTCCTACAATTTTTTTGTACACTTCTTTTTCGGTGTATTCACCGGAGAAGCACATCTTAATCAGTGCGCCGGAAGGCACTGCGCCTGCCCTTTCGGGAGAGAATGCACCGTCGCCGTCAAGTGCGTTGAAGACATCGATAACTTTGCCTTTTTCATGAGCCCCTACGGATACGCCGCCGCCCATATGGACAACAATCAGATTCAGGGAATCATATGCCACGCCCTTTTCTTTTGCATAACGCTTTGCAATGGCTTTCTGGTTCAGCGCGTGGAATATGCTGGTGCGGGGAAGTTCCGGCACGCCGGAATACCTGGCCATAGGCATCAGCTCGTCTACTACGACGGGATCTACGATATAAGAAGGGACGCCGATGGAATCGCCGATTTCCCTGGCCAGAATGCCGCCCAGATTGGAAGCGTGCTGGCCTTGTTTCCCGATTTTCAGGTCGTTCAGCAAATCGTCCGTTACCGCATAGGTACCGCCCGGAATGGGTTTCAGCATGCCGCCGCGCCCTACGATGACATTCAGCGATTTCATGTCAAAGTCTTTTTCTTTCATAAGATTGAGGATGATATCTTTCCGGAAATCTTTCTGATTCACAATGGAAGCATATTGCGCGATTTCTTCCGTAGAATGCCTTAAGGTTTCCTCAAACAGCAGGGTCTCGTCTTCAAATACACCGATTTTGGTGGATGTGGAACCCGGGTTGATAATTAAACTTTTCATAGACATAACCTGTTCTCCTTTTTGTTGGAATTTTTTTATGCTGCGTAAACGGGAACAAAAATAACCGTCCTGCTTTCCGAGTTTATTTCATGGCCTCCGCAACCACTGCGCCGAGGGCAAGGGAGTTTACCTTTACTTCCATGGAATCGGAACGGGAAGTCAGGATGACAGGAGCCTTTGTGCCCGTTAAAATATTGCCGTTTTTCAGTTTTGCAGTATGCACCATTGCCTTGTATACAAGATTGCCTGCATGAATGTCGGGGAAGAGGAGGATGTCCGCATCGCCCTGAATCGGCCTGTCCGTTGCGCCTTTATGCTTTGCCGCCTCTGCGTCGATAGCCAAGTCAAGGGAAAGAGGGCCGTCAATGATGCAGCCCGTGATTTTCCCGTCCTTATTCATCTGTGTCAGTTCGGCTGCTTCCACGGTAGCGGGCATCTTGGGATTTACTACTTCTACGGCGGCAAGGGGAGCGACTTTCGGGCACTCAATGCCGCAGGCTTTCGTGATTTCCAAGGTATTGTTGATAATATGTACTTTGTCTTCCAAAGTAGGGTAAGGAATAAAGGCAACATCTGTCAGGAACAGCAGATGATCGATTCCCTCCACATCGAATACGCATACATGGGAAAGAGGCTGTCCTGTCCTTAAGCCCACTTCCTTGTCAAGCACGCTTTTTAAGAAATGCTTGGTATCAATCAGTCCTTTCATATACATGTCCGCTTTTCCGTCATGAACCAGCTTAACGGCGGCAAGGGAAGCCTCAATATCGTCCTCTACGGGAATCAGTTCAAAATCGCTGATGTCCACGTTGTCTTCCGCTGCAATTGCTTTGATTTTCGCTTCATTGCCTACTAAAATGGCATCGGCGATTTTTCTGTCTTTCGCAGCCCTGACTGCTTCCAATACGGCGGAATCCTGCGCTACGGCAACGGAAACTTTTTTCATGGGGATTTCTTTTACTTTAGAAATCAGGTCGTCAAATGTCTTACTCATCTCTCTGCACCTCTTGCTTTAATTTTTTATGGTTTTTCCTATAATTGCTTATGTTTTTCCCATTTGTTAAAATAATAACACTTCTTATACATAAGGTCAAGACAGATGTAGCCGATTTCCGGTATTGGAAGGAGACACGGAAATCAATTTTCGGCTGTGAGCCTGCGCGGCGGCCTTGTGCCGGAAGCCTGCGGATGGGCGGTGCCAAGCGGCGAAGTACCCGGCCCGTACGCAGAACCATATATTTTTCGGACACGCTTTCGCTCTGCGGCAAACGCAGCGGCTCTAAGGCGCTGAAAGA
>CAJTVK010000027.1 GCA_910579645.1 uncultured Lachnospiraceae bacterium
ATCCTGAATGAGCTGGTTGTTCCGCTTTAGTGTTTTTTTATCCTGCGTCTGCCAGTAGAGGTAGTCCTCCCAGGCATCGTCCGACTATATTTTTTCACTCATCGTCCACCTCAATCAGTTCATGGGCGGTGCCTTTCCCGGCTCTCAGTTCCTGGACGGATTTCTTCACATAGGCCATGTTCGCCTCGGAGAAGAATGGGTCGGTAGTCTGGGTAATCTCAAACGGGATGCGGTTTTCGCGTAAAACTGCTTTCACAAAAAGGTTAATCGCGGTAGAAGTATTCAGGCCGACATTGGAGCAGAAGGTGTCAAAGCTGGCCTTGTCTTTTTCGTCTACCCTTGCGGTTAAGGTTGCCAGTGCCATAGATATCTCTCCTTTCGTATTCGGTTTGTGATTATTATAGCACTATTGTATGCTGAAAGCAAGCGTATGTATTACATATGGGATAAGATTTACATAAATTACCGGTTTCATGGGCTTATATGGAAATGAAAAAGAAACGGGCAGCCCGCATGAGTAAAAACTGTACGGTGAGAACTCATTTCTTCATAGAATGATTGTATCGGAAAGATGTGTTTTTATCAATAGAAAACTAAAATTTGATATTTTTGATAGTTTTGATTGAGGGGGGCAAACTTTTTCTGGTATTATTAAAGATAGGGAGAAGCAATAAATTTCTAAAGAATGTATAAGACTTTTCAGGAGGAAAAAAGATGCCGCAGATAAACAGCGAAATTCTCAAAGAATATTTAGCAACAGGTGGAAAAATAGCAGGAAATTTGGCTTTAAAATTTTATGGAGATAGCATAAATGAAGCGGGAAATAAGGCTTTTGGAGATGCACTTGAAATAGGTATAACAAATACGATAGCGGCATTATATGAAGCAAATGTGGAAGATAATGATATCGTTAATCTATTAAATAAACATTGGGGAATAAGTAGAAATGAAGCTATAGACCGTCTTGTATTTGAAAAAAAGCAAGCACCACTTAGAGAGGTAAGAGAATATTTACAAATGCAGGGCTTATCGTCCCAAGAGATTCACCATTTTATGTTTTCTAAGAAGATAGCGCAAAGGCTGATGGAAAATCCGGAATTGAGAGAATTAAGACGGACTCCCGGCGAACTGATAAAAACTATAGAAAAGTTGGAGGATTCAAGATAGTTTTCTTTCAGTTTATGTTTTACATATTTTTGAGCAGTATCGGTTAGCAATAATCGGTGCTTTCTTTATGCCTGCGGCTCGGATTCGTCCGGGCTTTTTCATGCCGTTTTTGAGGGGAGGTGGTTTTGGTGGCGAACCGGATCAAGGGCATTACGGTGGAGATTGGCGGCGATACTACCAAGCTGCAGACCGCCTTGAAAGGGGTCAATTCGGAAATACGCAATACCCACCCAGCTGCGGGATGTGGAGAAGCTGCTGAAACTTGATCCCGGAAATACGGAGCTGCTGGCTCAGCGGCACCGGCTTTTGGGGCAAGCGGTATCAAATATTCTTTTAGAACATTCCTATCGTTGCATATGCAGATTGTTTCCCGCTTTGCCAATATAAAGGCATTGTCAGAAAGGGCTAATACATTTCTTTCTTGACAATGTACGTTTTAAACGTATATACTATATACGTTTAAAACGTACATACAAACAATGAAGGTGTTAGTCTGCATATGGATTGATAAGCTGCTTTTCTCATTTGCAATCCGTTTTTTAGGGGCTTGGAAAACTGCGGTTGTGCCATCAATACATTTTCTGACTGACACAGCAATGAGCAATAAGGAAAGAAATCAACGGAAAGCAGAAAAAAAGGGGGATGATTTTTATGCAGAGAATCTTATCTCCGTATTCACATAGGCACATAAGGAAAAGGTGGTGTACATGGTCATAGCAGGGATAGTGGCAGGAGGGATAGGGGCGCGTATGGGGCAGAATATCCGGCCGAAACAGTTTATTGAGTTAAAGGGGAAACCTATTATTATCCATACAATTGAAAAGTTTATAGTCAGTCCTGACATTGATTATATCATTGTAGGCGCGCATCCGGATTGGCTTCATTTAATGACGGATCTGGCAGGGAGGTATTTCCCCGGCATAGATAAAATATGCATCATACCGGGAGGGGAAAACCGGAACGGAACGATAAGGAACATTGCTGCCGCCGCAAGGGAAAGGTATCATGCGGAAGATGACGCAATATTAGTGACACATGATGCCGTCCGCCCATTCCTGAGTTTAAGGATGATTCATGATAATGTACAGGCAGCCAGAACGTACGGTGTCTGCGATACGGTGGCAGAGGCTACGGATACGATTGTCAGATCAGGGAATCAGGATTTTATAACGGATATTCCGGTCAGGAAAGAAATGTATCAGGGACAGACTCCGCAGTCTTTTCAAATCAGGCTGTTTGAAGAAGTGTATGAGGGAATGACGGAGGAAGAATTAAATATTGTGACGGATGCATGTAAGTTATTTTATCTGAGGGATTATAAAGTAAAGCTGGTCAGGGGGGACGTGACAAATTTCAAAATTACATACCCTTTCGACTTAAAAATGGCACAGCTTATGGTGGGGGATTTATCAAATGATTAATGCATTATATCGGCTGACCGCGCCGCTTACGATAGAGACGTTCTATGAAAATATAGACTGCTTTTCGGGAAATCTTATTGTGAGGCCGCGGATGCTGTCTGTCTGTAAAGCGGATATCAGATATTATTTCGGGATGCGGAATGCAGACATATTGAAAGAAAGGCTTCCGATGGCATTGCTTCATGAGGCATGCGGAACCGTGGTATATGACGGAAGCGGAAATTTTCAGGTGGGGGACAAAGTGATTCTGCTGCCGAATATACCGGGAAAGAACTTAAAATATGAGGAAAATTACCGAAGGGATTCTTTGTTCCGTTCCAGCAGGGCAGACGGGTTTATGCAGGAACTGGTAAGCATCCCCCGGTCGCAGGTGGTGAAGTATGAGAAGATGGATTATGAGATTGCGGCTTTTGCGGAGTCCGTGAGCGTGGCGGTCCATGCCGTGGAATCTTACCTGAAGAAAACGGCAGGCAATAGGGACGGCAGAAGGAAAATAGGAGTATGGGGAAGTGGTGCGATGGGATATATGGTTTGCTGTATATTGAAATACCGTCTTCCCTCGGCAGAGATTACCGTCATAGGAAGGAGCAAGGCAAAACTGGACATGTTTTCTTTCGTGAATCAGGTGTTCCCGGAAAATGAACTGCCGAAGGATATGGAATTCGATGACTGCTTTGAGTGCGTCGGCGGCGTATCCTCCGGAGCGGCCATCCGCCAGATGATTGCCCATATTCGGCCGGAAGGGATAATGCTGCTGTTAGGGGTAAGTGAAGAGCCTGTTCCGGTAAATACAAGGATGGTTCTGGAAAAGGGGCTGACTTTGCTGGGCAGAAGCCGGTCAGGGAGAAAGGATTTTCTGGAAGCGGCGGAAATCCTAGACGGCGATGAGGTTTTGAGAATGAGGATGAAAAGCCTGATATCGGATGTGGTGAACGTATACGGGGTAAATGATATCCACAGGGCATTTAACGAATCCAAGACTGCGGATTATAAAGTAGTGTTGGACTGGCAGGTGTAGCGTATGAAAGCGGTGTCGGAAAAAGGAGGGCGGCAGAATGTCAAGTTTAATCAGCGTAATTATAAAAGCCGGCAGAGAGGATGAGAAATATCTGACCAGATGCATAAACAGCATCCGGAGACAGGTATACAAAAATAAAGAGTGGGTCATATGGGCAGAGGATAAGGCGGCAAGGTGTGAGGATCAGGATATGACAATCCTCAGTACGGATGAAATAACGGAGTATCTGACAGAAACGGAAGCGGAATGGATTTTTTTCTGCCGTTCGGATTTCGTGATGGCGCCGGATGTGTTAAAAGAATTGGCCGGTCACGGAGAAAAAGGAAACTGTCTGCCGGCAGCAAAATATATGGTGAAATGGGAGGACGATTTTTTTGAGGAAGAGAATGCTTTTTCTCTGGTATCTCCATATGGGAAGCTGTTCCGCAGAGACTGCATTTTAAGAATGTCCGGGACGGAAGGAAGGGGCGGCTGTGCATTGACCGCCTTGAGGTATCTGGAGGATTGCGGGGCGGAACTGGAGTTTGCGGACTCCTTTATTTATAAGCCGGCTGAGGAATTGGGATACTTGGCGGAAGAGGAAATCGCGGAGATATCCACGGAATTAGCGGTCAAATATAGGCATTTTCCGGATGTGAATATAGGATTTGCGGAAGGCTGCCTTTCAAAACTGTGGCAGGAAGCAGTCGGACAGCGTAATCAGGGATATTTTCTTATCGTCCGGCAATATATAGAGGATGTGGCGGCAGATGAAAAATTACTGCCTTTTATTTTGGAGGCAGTGTCCATCAGTGAGGAACAGTATCGTTATATGAAGGACTGTACTTGGGAAGAGTTTATTTTTTATCAGGAAAGAGCGGACAGACGGGAGCGGGATAGGGAGGACTGCAGGGAACTGCTGGGCATCGAAGGAGTTGATTTGGCACAGAGTGCGGTGGATTTATATCGGGACGGCAGGCTTGGGCTGAAAACCTTGCTGGCCTCACTGATGGGGTGGATAAAATATAAGACAAAAAGCGAGGTGCGGTAGTTATGCAAGGGTTTGAATACAGGGTGTCGGTAATCGTCCCTATTTATAATGTGGAGAAATATTTGGCGGGGTGTTTGGATTCATTGCTTCATCAGACAATGGATTATTCCGATATGGAAATTCTTCTGATTAATGACGGCTCTACGGATAATAGTTATCATATTGCAAAATCATATGCAGATATGTTTCCGGTTTTTAAATTATTTACGAAGAAAAACGAAGGACTCTCCGCCACACGGAATTATGGAATAAAGAATGCCAGAGGAAAGTATTTAATGTACATTGACTCGGATGATATGTTTGCGCCGGAGACGGTAAAGTCTGTCATAGACTTTTTTGACACGGTATATGATGAAGTGGACTTGGTAGCATATAAAGACCAAGGATACTGCAACGGGAAAAAGCAGCCTTTACATTTTCGGTATAAATATTTAAAAAACAGCGGGGTCTATGATTTAAATGAATACCCGTATATAACGCAGACAAGGATTAGTATTGCAGTAAAAAATATTTTGGAAGATAATATATTGTTTTCGGTAGAGGATAAAGTAGGACATGAAGATCAGATATATTGCAATGCCATAGTTTCGGAAAAGATGAAAATAGGCTATTGCAATAAAGGGGAATATATGTATAACCGCTCTAATGAAACCTCCATTATGCATGAACGGTTCTATCCTATCAATATTTTTGAAGGGACAATGAGGTATTATGAGAATTTATTTGATAAATATAGCGGGAAAGTGCCGGTATATTTTCAGGCAATGTTAATGCATGATTTAAGCTGGAAGTTAAAGGAAAACATTCTGATGCCGCATCATTTAGAGGGGAAGGATTATGAGACTGCAGTGAAGCGGCTTTATCATTTGACTGATTGCGTGGAAGACGGGATTATAATGACTTGTCCGTCTACCGACAATTATCATAGGCATTTTTTTATGAATTGGAAATCCGATAAGGATAAATGCTGTGTCATTGCAGAACCGGACGCAATATCTGTCTATAAAGAGGATAAACAGCTGATTCGTCAGGAAAAGATTGAGATATGCCTGTATAAGCTGCAGGTTCAGAATGAAAATATCCATATGGTAGGATTTGCAAAATCCACTGTTTTCAGTTATGCGGAAAAACCGGATATATACGCGGTCATAAATACCGTGGACAATGGCATTCAAAAAATAAAGCTTAAATTGGATTTATCCAGTGAAAGCTATTATCATACGAAAGAACTGACTAACCGTTTTTGGCAGTTTATATTGGAATATCCGATAGAACAAATTGCTTCTTTTAAAATAGAAATAGATATGGAGGGATTTTTATATTCTACATATTATTGGTTTGCACCGAGCGCGCCCTATTCTGCAAAGCAGAAGAAGTATAGGGCAATTTATAAAAATGCCGTTATTGATTTTAACGAAAATGAATTTTTTGTATTGCATAGTTCAAAAGAAGAAATAAAAAATATGAGAAAGGCCATAACGGATCAATATGTTGGGAGGAAAAGTATTTATGCAATAAGGCATACGGCAGATATCAAATGTGAGCAAAGGGTATGGCTTTATTATGATTGTAACGGTGTGCGGGAAGACAACGGCTGGCATCAGTTTCAATATGATTTTGAGAAAAAGGACGGCATTTTAAGATATTTTGTCAATGCGGACAGAAATAATAAGTATGAGGAGAAGTATAAAGAAAGCATAGTGGACTTTGGCAGTTTAAGCCATAAAGTATTATACATCATTGCCGAAAAGATTATAACGGCGTATGTGGAAACGGAAAACATTGTCCCGTTTAACAAAGAAGAGAGAGCATACATATCGGATATTGCACATGCACAGATTATATATTTGCAGCACGGCATTCTGCATGCTCATCTTCCATGGAAATATTCTCCGGGAAAAGTGGAAGCAGATAAGGTAGTGATATCCTCAGAGTTTGAGAAGAGAAATTTTGTCCGGATCTATAAATTCAGGGAGCAGGATTTAATTCCTGTGGGAATGGGACGTTTTGATTTCTTAAGCCGGGAAAAACAGCCGGTAAGAAGAATTCTTTTCGCGCCGTCTTGGAGAAATTACTTAATGGGGTCAAAGAACGGGAATGAGTGGAACTATTTAGATGAAAAATTCCTGCGATCCGATTATTTTAAGAAATTTAATCAGTTTATCAATGACTCCGGGCTGGAAGAGGTTTTAGAAAGAAACAGCATATATATGGATTTTAAGCTGCATCCTATTTTTAAGCCATATAGCAAGTATTTTGAAAACAATAACAAATATGTATCCTTTTCCACGGAACAAAAAGATGATGATTATATTATGTATATTACGGACTTTTCTTCGTATGTGTTTAATTTCGGATATATGCAGCGGGCAATTTTGTATTTCGTGCCGGATTGGGAGCAGTTTGTTTCCGGCATGAATCAATACAGAGAATTGGATTTGCCGTTTGAAGAGGCATTTGGGCCGTTGGTCAGGGAAGTGGGCGCTGCGATTGAACAGATTGCTCTGTTTGCGGAACGGGGATTTAAGCCGGAGAAAAAGTACAAAGAACGGATGGAAAGTTTTTATCTTCCTATGGGGAATAGCAGGGATGGGCTTTATCATTACCTGACGGATTTATAGAGAATGCAAGGGGTTTATATTATGGATACGGAGTTGACATTTCCGAAAGGGGCATATGTCTTTTTATGGGGCGGTTTAATAAAAAATGCCGGCGGTATGACAAGGGCTATGTTAAAAAGAGCAGAATTGCTCCTGTCGGAAGGAATAGAGGTAAAGATTCTGCTGTGTGCAAGGGGAATGGAACAGTTAGACGGAGTGCTGCATTATAATGAAAACGGTTTTCCTCTTATAAAGGAAAGCAACTTTATTACGATGGAACAGTATTTAGGCTCTGCCTGTTCTGATGCTACCCAAAAGCATCCAAATGAATATGGCATAAACTTTAAGGAACAATTATATGCGGAAGAGAACGGGGACAAAATATATTTTAAAAACGGAGAAGAATGGTTAAGAGAATTAAAAACAGAAATAAGCAGAAAAAAGTTGGTGAAGGTCTTAAGCGGTCAGGAGCAGAAGAAAGTGGATATCGTATACTGGGATGATATCTTAACGAGGATAGTGGAATATCGGGAAAATGAGAATACGAAAGTTACCAGATTTTTCTCAAGAACCGGATTTTGTTTTTTGCGGATTACAGAAGAAAAGGCTTCGGATGAATACAGAATAAAAAAAGTGATTCTTTTTGATGAAAATAAGAAACAAGTAAGGACATTTAAGACATTGAATGAATTAAGCCAATTATTTTTCTGCGATTATCTGCGGACGGTCAAGGACTATGATATTTTTGTTTTTCAGGATCCTTTTCTGGATTTTGACCCTGGCTTTGCAGAAATGTATAATCCCGGAAAACATATTTATAGAATAGGAATCAATCATGGCTGTGGTTTCGGCGAGGAAAGACATTGGTATAATAGGCTGAATCCGCGGATCCGTGATATGATTGAAGAGAAAGTTTCGCCGGATGTTGAGGCATTTATCTGCTTAACCAAAGAAGCCGCTGATGATTTCCGGAAAAGATTGGGGAATAGGAACATAATATATCAAGTGCCGAATACGGTATTTTGGCCGGAAGCATTAGCACCTTTTGAAAAGCGGGATAAGTATAGGGTAGTTTTTATCGGTAGGTTTGCAAAAGAAAAACAAATCAGTCATATACTGAAAGCTTGGAAGGTGGTTGAAAAATATGTGCCGGAAGCTCATTTACATCTTTATGGGAGAGGGGGGCTTGAGCAGGAATTTGTCAGGCAGATTAGTGAGGAAGGATTAACCAATATAAAAATGGAGGGGTTTACCAATTCCGTAGGAGAAGAATATCAAAAAGCGGGTTTATCTTTGTTATGCTCTGATTTTGAAGGCATGCCTTTATCCTTGCTTGAATCGTTGGCAAATGGCTGTCCGGTGGTGGCATACAGTTTTAAATACGGACCGAGGGACGTCATCGTTAGCGGAAAAAACGGTTATTTATGCGAAAAAAATAATATAAAGCAAGTGGCTGATTCCATTATAAAATATTTTCAGCTGGAGGATGCCCAAAGAAAAGCGATGACCGATTGTGCAAGGGCATCCGTAGAAATTTACAAGGAAAGCAACTACAAAAAGAACTGGGTGACAATGCTGAATGAGGTAGTCAGAAGGTATCCTTGCAATTTAAGGATAAATAAATGTGAAATGAATGTGATAACATATGCTGTGGATGTCATACATTCAAAGGTAACGTATAATTGCCGGTTAGAATTGGGGGGGGGTATACCTCAGGCGGCATATGGCCAAGAAAGGATTTATATCAAACGATATGCGGCTGATATGCATTATTTTACGGAAGAGGATGTAAGCAGCATAGCAGATTATGAGAAATGCATATTTGATATTACGTTTGCCATAAAACCGGATGAGACAGTGGGCTTATGCATTCTCTGGAATAATTCGTTTTTTGAAAAAAAGATAAACTTAAAAAAAATAACTTAGAGCATGTTCGAAAGTTCAGCCGGAAATAGAAATATGAAATTACAACTAAAAAAATATCATAAAAAAGTATCGGTCATCGTCCCGGTTTACAATGCGGAAAGATATATAAAAAATTGCCTGGATTCTTTGGCGGCGCAGACTTATCCTTTTGAAAAAACGGAAGTGATTCTGGCGGACGACGGTTCTTCGGATGCATCGGCCGCCATATGTCAAAATTATGCGGAGAATTTTGCCAATATTATTTTTCTGCATCAGGAGAAGAAGGGGGTTTCCGCTGCCAGGAATCTGGGGCTGACACATGCTTCCGGGAAATATATATTTTTTTTGGACGCAGATGACCGGCTGACGCCGAATACGGTGGAGGACTGCGTGAAGTTCTTTGAATCCGTGCACAATAAAGTAGACTTAATTACATATCCCATTGAGACATATTATCACGGAAAGAAACTGCAGCCTCATTTCAGATATCAATATTTAAAAAAAAGCGGAATTTATGATTTAAGGAAAAATGCTTTTATCGGTCAGACGACAATGAACATTGTCGTGAAAAATAAATTTTCCGAAAATGTGCTGTTTAATGAGGGGCAGACCTATTCGGAAGACCAGAGTTACTGCTGTGAGGTACTGAAAGAGAAGCTGAAAATGGGATTCTGCAGTACGGCCGGCTATGTTTATTATAGGAGTGCGGAGAGCTCGTCGGGAAGGCTGGCCGGTGCCTGCTATATTTTCGAGCAGTCACTGGCTTTTTTTGAGGAATTGTTTGCGCCTTATGAAAATGTTCCGATGGCGTTTCAGGGACTGTTCATAAATGATATTTATTGGAAGATACAGAGTAATATATTTTTCCCTTATCATTATAACGCAGAGCAATATGAAAAAAGCATGTGGCGTGTAAGGAAGCTGCTGCAGAAATGCTATAATTCCGTTATTTTGGATCATCCGGCCATTGATTTTTTTGAAAAGTTTTATTTGGTGCGGCAGAAAGGAGTGGGGAGTATAGTTCCGTTCATAGGGCAGGGAGAGATTGCGCTTTACAGCGAAGGGCATTTGGTTCTGCAGGAAAAATCATTGGAGGCAGTTATCGTAAAGGTGAGGGCAGAGGGGACGGAAATAAAAATATTAGGGTTTCTAAAAAGTGCTTTCTTTCAGTTTTATGAAGGGGTTCCGCGATTTTATGTAATAGAAAACGGGCGGCAGGAACGGGAACTGCGGCTCTCAATAAGCACCTGCAGCTATTATCTTTCCCATGAGCCTACCCAAAGGTTCTGGAGGATGGAATATGTGTGCAGTGCGGAAGAAGTGGAGAGGGCGGAATTTTATGCCGTATTAGGGGGACAAAAGATTCCCGTGCATTATTATTTCATGCCATTGACACCGTTTTGCAATAAGCATGGCCGGACGGCATGGGGCAGTACATCGCAGGGCGGCAGGCCGCATGGCCATCCATGTCAGGAAAGCAGAGTCATTCACGGCAGCAGTTCTTATAAGGCGGGCAGCGTGGAAATCATTGTCCGTAAGGACAATGTCTGGAATTTTCGTTTGATCCATAGGAAAGAAAAGGAAAGGATATGGCTATATTATGACTGCAAAGGGGTAGCCATAGATAATGGCCTGCGGCAATTTCTGCATGACAGCCGGAAGCAGGATGGCATAATGCGATATTATGTGGTGTCGGATGAAAGGCAGGAGCCGTTTATTTTTGACTGCGGAAGAAAAGTCTCGTTCGGAGGCAGCAAGCATAAAAAGTTAATGACAAAGGCGGAGAAAATTATAACCGCCTTTATCGAAAATAATAATATTTTTCCGTTTGAGCCGTGGGAATATGAGCAGTATGCAAATCAATTCCGTTTTGAGACGGTTTATCTGCAGCATGGCGTATTGCATATTGATATGCCATGGAAATATTCACCGGAGAAAATCATTGCGGATAAAATTGTTGTCTCCGCCGGACAGGAAACGGAACTGCTGCTGAAAAACGGATATAAAGAAACGGATCTTTGGAAGGTCATGATGCCCCGGTTTGATGAACTGCCGGAAAAATCTCAGGGAGGGAAGAAAATCCTATACGCTCCTTCCTGGCGTTCTTATCTTGTAGGGGAAAACAGGAACAATAAATGGGAATTGCTGACGGAGAAATATCTTGCCTCTAATTTCTTTACGGGCATGCAGGCGTTTGTATGTTCAAGGGAATTGCAGGAGCTGTTAGCGGAATACGGTTATGGGATGGACATAAAACTGCATCCTATTTTTGCGGAATACGGCGGCCTGCTGGAAACGGGCAGCAGGAATATCCGGTTCGTGGAGGAAGTGCAGGAGGATGAATATAGTCTGTTCATCACGGATTTTTCGTCTTATATGTTTGATTTTCTTTATATGGGAACCCCCGTTCTTTCTTTCATACCGGATTTTGAGGAATTCCGGTGCGGGATGAACGGGTATCGGGATACGGACTTCCTTCGCAAAGTGAGTGCGGCGCAGGTGGCGAAAAGGCCGGAAGAAGCGGTGGATAAAGTGAGGATTTTTTTGGAAACGGGGAAGGGGATGGACTATACGGTTGATTTCTACCGGAATCGGGGGAAAAAATCAAGCAAGGAACTTATCTATGAGCGGCTGATGGGCGGGAGCCGGCGGCAGAAAACCTAAAATTGATTTCCGTGCCACATCGCTTCGTTCTGTTGTATTAATTTCCAAAATAATTTATAATAACCATAAGAATATACGGAAGCGGAAGGATGTGGGTAAGGATGGGAGAAAATAAGAACATAGTGAGGGGATATTGCTTCGGGACGGCAGAAGATGCGGAGATGGCCAGGCAGGAGATGAAAAAAATCGAATATCTGGAACAGCATATGGATTACGGTAAAGCGGAGAATATATTGTTGGTTTACCGGAAAGCAATTGAAAACCGGATTTTCCAGACTCCTATAGGATGGGAGTATCTGCGTTCGCTGCAGAGGAAGCTGTCAGAGTTCGGAGACTTGCAGGAGGAGATTCCGCCGGTAGGGATTTATACTGTTTTTGCGCACCGTATAGGGGACGAGATACGCGTTCCTGCGCCGCGTCTTCCGGAAAAGAAGAAACATGACTATAAAGGCCGGTTTATCACTTCTCTGATATTGAATTTTATATTGGCAATTGTTGTGGGGGCCATGTTTGCGATTGCGCTGACCAGCGCTCAGCCTAATATTCTGAATTATGAGAGGGCACTGATAAATAAATATGCGGCATGGGAACAGGAACTGACGGAGAGGGAGAACAGGATCAGGGAGCAGGAAAGGCAGGAAACCGCAGAAAAATAAACAGGATTTTCACAGTTTTAACATAATTTCCGGATATACTATTAAAAAAGGAAGGACGGCAAGCCGTTGGACGGATAGGGGAAATAAGGAGAAGGAGCAGGGATTTATGGAAAGGCTGAAAATATTAGTGGTGGATGATGAGAGCAGGATGCGGAAACTGGTAAGGGATTTCCTTGTAAAAGGCAGCTATGATGTGGTAGAGGCGGAGGACGGGAGCGCGGCATTGGATATCTTTTATGAGCAGAAGGATATTGCGCTGATTATTTTGGATGTGATGATGCCTAAGATAGACGGCTGGGAGGTTTGCCGGGAAATCAGAAGCCATTCCAAGGTGCCGATTATCATGCTGACGGCGAAGGGAGACGAAAGGGATGAACTGCAGGGATTCCAGTTGGGGGTAGATGAGTATATTTCCAAGCCTTTCAGTCCCAAAATCCTTGTGGCGCGGGTGGAAGCCATTTTGCGCAGAACCAAGCAGACAAGCAGCGACGAGGTGATGGAAGCAGGCGGGATTCAGCTGAACAAATCGGCGCATATGGTTCTGATAGACGGGAAACAAGTGGATTTAAGCTATAAGGAATTTGAACTGATGGCCTATTTCATGGAAAACAAAGGGATTGCCCTTTCACGGGAAAAAATATTGAATAATGTGTGGAATTACGATTATTTCGGAGATGCCAGAACCATTGACACCCATGTGAAGAAACTGCGCAGCAAAATGGGAGTAAAAGGGGATATGATTAAGACAATCTGGGGCATGGGTTATAAATTCGAGGTAAATGATTAAGAGGGGATATGTGTTTGCTTATGTTCGGAGAATGGCGGCACTAAGGGACTGCATTTTAGTTCCTTAGTGCCGTTGCGTTTGCAGCAATGAGAAAGCGCGTCCGAATAAAGATATCACTCCCGAAGCGGGCTGCGGCTTAACTGAATGACATTGGCTGATGTACTAGTATCAAATTACTGGCCGGCGCAGACCGAAAATTAATTTACGAAATAAAAAATTTGTAAGTGTTGTGCGTTTTGAGATAGGGTAGTATAATGAATCTATATAATTTCGTGAATAAATGAAAAACGCCGGCATGGTGCAGGGGAAAAGCCATAAGAATATCCGGACCATGATTGCGGAAGGAACTTATTAACCAATGGATATGAAGCAGATGTCAGAGGACATTTTTCATATCCAAGCAGCAAGGATAAGCAAGCATTGCCGGAACGGGGCTGCAAGCTTATCAGACGGGGAAAATGGCCAATGGGAAAAAAGGGACAAGAGAAGATGCTTCCTATTAAAGCGAAGCTGTTAGGGACGATACTGCCGGTAGTGGCGGTAATGGTATTGGTGATTGCCGCTACCTCTTATTTGATTTCCAAGAATATTATTACGGAATATTCGCAGAATCTGTTAAGTTCGTCCATTGCAAATCAGGCAAATGAGATTGAGTCGTGGCTGGACGAGAATTTATCTGCTTTCCAGACCGTAAAGCAGGCGATTGAAGGGACGAAACCGGATGAAGCGGGACTGCAGCGCATACTGGACAGTTACTATCGGTTTAATGATAATTATCCGGAAGGGCTGTATGTGGCGGATGAAAACGGTAAGCTTATGAAAGCGGCAGAATCAGGCAAAACAGAGAATAATCTTTTGGAATCCGTGTGGTATCGGGATGGTATCACAAGACTTAATATAGGCTTTACGGATGCATATACGGATGAGAATGGCGAAGAACTTGTCAGTGCCTCCGGTATTCTGGATGACGGTTCCGATGTCCTGAAGGTCATTTCCGCGGATTTATCGCTGCAGCGCATCAGCATTATCGTGAACAGTTTCATTGAAATGGAAGATGCCCAGGCATTTCTGGTTAATTCCAAGGACGGTACGATTCTTGCCCACCGGGATAACGGCCTGATTTCCACAAAGCTTACCGATGCCGGAGACGCTTTTATGCGGGATGTGGACGAAAAACTCAATGAGCATGATTATCGGATGGCGGAAATAGATGACAGGATGACGGCATTTACGGAAATAGAGGGTACGGACTGGATTCTGGTTTCTTATATTCCGACGGAAACGATTTATGCGGATATCGACGGCGTAAGAATTCTTATGGTAGTGATTGGCTTGGTATCGCTGCTGCTGCTTGCCATACTGATTGAACGTGTTGTTCATGTAGTGATTAAGCCGGTGAAAGAACTGACAAGAATCATTACCGCCATGACTGACGGTGATTTTACGGTCTGCGTAACGACAAGGAGCAACGATGAAATCGGTGTTATGAGCCGCGGCGTGGAGCGGTTTATCCAGTCCATGCGGAGCATGATTCTTTCCATCCACGGTGTGTCCGATAAGCTGCACCTGCAGGCGGACAACAGCAACGGTGTTTCCGGTGAAATGTATAATGCCTCCAAGCTGCAGAGCGAGTCCATGCAGGAACTGAACAATACGGTGGAGCAGCTTTCTTTGTCGGTGAATGAGATTGCGGATAACGCTACCACGCTGGCATCCGTAGTGGCGAATACAAAGGGCGACGGTGAGCAGGTAGACCTGAAAATGAAAGCGACGGTAGAGGTTTCCCGTCAGGGGAAAGCAGACATGCAGAATGTGGATGCTGCGATGCAGAGCATCAATGAATCGATGAGGAAGCTGCAGAGAGCCATCGACAAGGTGGGGAAAGCATCCGAGGAAATTACGAATATAACGGGTGTGATCAGCGAGATTGCGGATGAGACAAACCTGCTGTCGTTAAATGCTTCGATTGAGGCGGCCCGGGCAGGCGATGCCGGGAGGGGCTTTGCGGTAGTTGCTACGGAGATCGGGAAACTTGCGCAGACCAGTTCGGATTCCGTACATAATATTGAAAGTCTGATTTCGGAAATCAATGTCCTTGTAAAGGATGCGGTCAGCCAAGCGGAGGACAGTGTGGATAATATACAGAGCAGCAGCGAACTGGTGAATGGTGCATTGCAGACGTTCGATGTTATTTTCAATAATATTGACGAAGTGAATCATCTGGTGCAGCAGATGATTGAAAAAGTGACGGAGGTAGATAATGTGGCAATCAGTGTGGCTGCCATATCGGAGGAACAGGCGGCAAGCTCCGAGGAGATTTTGGCTACCTCCACAACGATGGTAGAGCAGGCACACAGCATCACCGGGAACAGTGAAACGGTAGCGGAAGGAGCAAAAGAGGTGACAGAATCGGCAGTAGAATTGGCAAATCAGGTGAATATGTTCAAGGTGGATAGGGAGGACGGAGTATGAGAAAAAGGCTGGGAATATTGTTGGGTGCGGTGATGCTTTGCATGCTGGCATTTACCGGGTGCGGGAGCGACAGCGGCGCAGCTTCCAATAAAGACATAAAAATTCTTCTTGTTTTAAACCAAATGGACAGCTTCCGCGAGACACTTGTTGCGGCGGCGAGGGATACCGCCGAGGCGGAGGGCGTGGGGTTTGACTTCAAGGATGCGGACGGCTCCATTGAGAAGCAGGTGAATTATCTGAAATCGGCCGAGGCGGAGGGTTACGATGTGATTCTCTGCAGTCCCATATCCTCAGAGACGGTTGTGGAGCTGAAGGCAAGTGCCGGAGACATACCGATTATTTTTATCAATAGCTGTCCGGATGAAAAGCAGCTGAAAGAAGGAAAATATATCTATGCCGGATCTGACGAGTATGTGGCAGGGCAGTTTCAGGCCGAATATGTGCTGGACAAGCTGGCAGACCGGCAGGAGATTCATGTGGTGCTGATAAAGGGAGAAAAAGCGCATTCCGCCACAGACGGGAGAACCAAAGGCGTAAAGCAGACGCTGGAAAGCAGCGGGAAGACAATCCGTTATGTGTTTGAGGATTATGCCGATTGGGATCAGGAATTGTCAAAGCATCTGTTTGAAATATTTTTAAAGACCGGATCGCCGGTGGATTGCGTGATCTGTGAAAATGATTCGATGGCGCTTGGAGTGATTGAAGTGTGCAAAGCCGAAAATATTGATCTGAGCGCTTTGCCGGTGCTGGGCGTGGATGCGACAGCCGACGGGTGCGCGGCAATCAAAAGCGGAGAGATGGCATTTACCGTCTGTCAGTCCGGAACCGGTCAGGGGGAAGCCGCGGTAAAAGCGGCGATTCGGTTTGCACGGGGAGAATCCTTGGATTCGCTGGAGGGTGTCAGCGAGGACGGGAAATATGTGTGGGTTCCTTTTGAAAAAGTAGACAGCACAAATGTTTCGCAGTATAGTAACTGACTTTAGTTCATAGCAGGTAACAGTTCAGCCCAGGACTTTGCACTTGCTGCAAAGTCCGTGCAAATGTGTAAATTTAGTCAAGAGGGAATCTGCCCCTCGCCGCAGGCGACTTGGAATGGGCAGATTCCGTAACAGGGAAGCCGCAGGCTGAACTGTTACCATAGCAGTAGTGGGGATGAACAAAAATCTTGACTTGTCAAGTGATTTGTGATATGATTTCAAAAATCAAAGATGGAATGGAATTCGGGCTTATAAGAGAACTTGCTGATTAATATGCATAAGAAGGAGATAGCTATGGAGGAGCCGAGAATTAGTTGGATAGTATTAAGCAATGATATTGAAGAAGAGGCTGCATTTGAAGCTTGGGATGGACCTTGTTATACAGATTGTAGCAGTGACGACTGTGATTCCCACAGTAGTTGGTGAAATATATTATCAGCGATAAAAACATCCGAAAGAGCTTTTTATAATTCTTGCAGCGGAGGAATTATAAAAAGCTTTTTTGATGCTAAAAATGCAGTTCCTGGTAAGTGAATTCTCCGCTGAGAGATTTTATTTAAGAAAGGCTGTCGTGTGTCTGCACACGTCCATCTCTATTTGTGCGGAAGTGAAGCGACCGAATGGTTGATAAATATGAAATTAAAATATCAATTTGAAATAATTGAAATGGAAGATGAATATAAAGCAGTGCCTATAGATGAAACCAGCCCATGTGGTATATTATCGATGAACGAAAGTGCGGTGGAGATATTTAAACTTTTGAGTAAAGAAACAGAGACAAGCGTTGTTATCGCAGATTTAACAAAAAGATATCCAAATGAATCAGAAGATATCATCAGACAGTTTGTAGAGAAAACACTTGACATATTGAAAAAGGCAGGGTTAATTCTTGCATAGGGGGCAGAGAATTAAATGATAGTTATAAGTGAAGCAAGAAGAGATATTTCTAAAATTTGGGGAAATAAAGAACCGATTCCTGAAAAAAAATACTGTTTGCTATGCTATTCGATTCAATTAGTTTGTGAAGATGGAATGCTTGTTTTAAATACAATATCCGGAGAACTGATATTGCTGGATAAAAATGAGACAGAACGATGGAAGGCGATGCCTGCATTGTATGAGCCATGGATGGACGAACTGATACGAAAGCATTTCCTTGTTCCCGAAGAGACGGATGCAGTGCAAATAGTAGAAAATTTACGCAAAATATTGCTTCTTCTGAATAAGAAAAGTGATATCGTCAATTACACAATCTTGCCAACCAGCGCATGCAATGCCCGGTGTTTCTATTGCTATGAATGCGGAGATCCGCATATTACTATGACAGAAGAGACGGCATCAAAAGTAGTTTCTTTTATTGAGGCTCACAATGGTGGGAAACCGATTCGTATTCGTTGGTTTGGAGGAGAACCATTGATTGGAGCGAACAGAATTACGCAGATTTGTAAAGAACTGAGAGAAAGAAATATCAAATATTCTTCGCGGATGGTTAGTAACGGATACCTCTTCGATGAGAAAATGGTTTATTTGGCGGCGGAAGAATGGAAGCTGAAACATATCCAGATTACTTTAGATGGGACGGAAGAAATATATAACAAAGTTAAAGCTTATAAGTCTGTGTCAGACAATCCGTTTCTAAGAGTGTTAAGAAATATTGAACTTTTGCTGGAAAAAGATATTAGTGTTGATATTCGTTTAAATCTCGGCTCTCATAATTATGAAGATTTGACGGAACTGGTTGCACAAATTTCGTATTATTTTCCGGACAAGCAACATTTGAATGTATATAGTCATCTGCTGTTTCGTGATTGTGGTTTTGAACCGGTTCATTTTAGTCAAAGCGAACTTCAGCAGCTTTTATCTGCACAGGAACTGCTGGAAGAAAGAATCTATGAATGCGGGCTCTTTACAAGCAGCGAGGAACTTTTATCTTTAAAAAGATGTCAGTGTATGGCAAACGATGATGCTTCTGTCCTGATTAATCCTCAAGGGCTTCTCGGAAAGTGTGAACACTATGCTTTTGACCATTTAGTTGGGGATTTGAGTTGCGGAGTCACTGACAAGGAGCAGGTAATGTATTGGAAAGAAAGGGAAACTTTGCCGAATTGCCGGAAATGTTCTTTTTATCCTTCTTGCCTTCGCCTAAAAAAATGTGATCCGCAACTGTATTGTTATGATTTATTCTTAAAAGCAAAAAAGAAAAAAGCAATTCTAAATATTAAGCAGGTATATGAAAACTATGTTAGAAAATGCAAAAGAGATAGAATTTGATGCCGTCTCGCCAAAGAACCATTATTTATTTCTTTATGACGAAGTTTTAATGAAGCATAAAGAAATGTTTGAGTACTGCTCCAAGTTCGATGTATCAAGAGAAATTACTGCGCCGAGCAGAAGAGACTACGAAGAACTTAATGAATTACTTTTACGGATTCATGAAAAATATAATATAGAAATGAATGTAAATTATGCTCAATTATATTTATGGCAAAAGTGTTTTCTTGACAAGACCGATGATGAGGCAATCCTTGCAGCTTCCTATCTGGTAAAGTTTTGTGTGATGGCTGATTGTATATTGGACTCGGCATGTTTTTCGGAAAAACAAAAGAAGGATGTATGCAAAAAAAGTAATCTTCTTTTAAGACAGACGGATAGTAAAGATGAGTTCACGGAGTTGGACAGGCTGTTATCGGGATTTTTAAATTACATGCACATGCAGAAGGATGACATATTTTTTAGTAAGGAAATATTGAAAAAAACTCTCCGAAAAGCGTTCCAATCGGAGATATATATGTATAAATCGAAGATAGATTTTTCAAAAGATATAAAAGAAAGAAACCCCTCATTATTAGTGGATAAATCAATTGAATTTGAAAAGGCAGCTTTTATAATTTCTCTATATGGAAATAATAATGAAAATTCAGTTCTTGCGGCAGAATTACTTGGAAAAGTGTTTTGGCTGGTGGATGATTTATGTGATTTTATTGATGATATCAAAAACAGACGTAAAAATTCTCTGCTTATTTATTGCGTTGACAAAGAGACATTCGGTTCCTTTGAGGAAAGATTGGAAAATGTGTTTAAAAATATGAATAGGGCAGTCAACGAATTGGAAAGTATATTAAGAAAACTTAGAAATTATGTAAATGAGCCTTTCTTTTGTTTCTTGGTAGCGCATATTTGGAATTGGTTTGAACCTGTGCGAGTTGCCGTTCAGAATAATGAGAGATAATGCCGCGGCCGCTGTGCAGGAACTGACATCATCATAAATAGCTTATTAAAAAAAGAAAAATTTGAAAAAAGGGCTTGTCAAAAACTGGCGGATATGGTATGATATATTTCGGTTGTTAAAGCAACTTAAACACGGGAAACTGCTGGTGTGGCGGAATGGCAGACGCATCAGACTCAAAATCTGACGAGGGCAACCTTGTACGAGTTCAAGTCTCGTCACCAGCATTAGAAAGTATCAGAATGATTCTGATGCTTTTTTTATGCACATGGGCACCAAAATGAAATGCATGCCGCTTATCCCGTTGCCTGTAGGAATAAATAACCCTGTCTTATGTCATGCTGCTTTATTTTGCATATCTGACATAGACAGGGATTTTTGTGTATATTTTCGCAAGCATTGAGTCAGGCGGATGCGGATTGGCTTACTGTGCCAGGATGCCCGCTATTTTCTCAATCATCTCATCCTCCCGCAGCCGGAACTTGATTTCTACCCGGCGGGAAGCGGCCATGTCAATTTCCTGCGGATTCTCCGTATAGACCGGATCGCTGTAAGACCGTCCGTTTACCGTCATAAGCTGGCGCAGCTGGCCGATTTTTTCTTCGCTTAAGCCGTTCTTTGGATCTTGGCAGAAGTTGGCTACTGCATTGGCACGGTTGTAGGACAGTTCCATGTTGCTTTGGTAGCCGCCGTCCGTGTCCGTGTGGCCTTCAATGATGATTTCGGCAATATACGGCCGATAAGCATCCTGAAGAAGCACATCCAAGTAAAGAGGGATGATTTCTTTCAGCGTATCCATGCTTTCCGTCGTCAGTTTGGCACTGTTGTAGCGGAAAAGGACATCGGAAGAGAAAGTGATGGAACCGGTCTGGGGGTCTACTTTCATTGTGGAATTGCTGAAGGTGTTCTGCAAGGCACCGATAATATCCGTCCGTATGCCTACAATATCCTGCAGCTCGCTTTTGGTGGCGGCCAGCTCGGCTCTGGCACTGTCGATTTCCGAATAGGCTTTTGCCAATTCGGCCTCGGTCATTTCCGAGTAGGCATAGGCTTCTTTCAGCTGATTCAGTGACTCTTCCAATTCCCGGTTGGACAATGCAATTTCTTCCCGGTATTTTTCCAAATCTTCCTTGGCGGAATTGAGTTCCAGGCGGGTCTGATCCAAATCAGTGGTCTTCTGTTTATATATGGACAGTGTAATGGCAATCATCAGTACGAAAATCAGCAGCAGCGCTGCCATCATGTCGGAGTATGACTGCCAGAAGCTGTGTTCATGAAAGGCCTCTCTGTTTTTTCTGCTATTTTTCATATAAATCCCTCATCTGATTAAAGGTATATAATTGGTTGCTGATATCCTCATTTAAGGTGTCGCAGGCACGGGAAAGAATTTCCTGTTGGTTTTTCAGTTCTTTGGCAAACCTTTCCTGCCGTGTCATGGTATGGTCCATAGTTTCCATAAGGATGCGGCTGGCTTCCAGCAATTCTTTCGTGGTATTTTCCATGCTCTGATAATTACGGGAATAAATGGCCTGTGCGTCACAGGCATCGTTCAGGGATTTCCCCAGTCTCTCGAAATCGGATCCCATTGTCTGGGAAAGCTGGCGGACAAATTCCTGCAGCATCCGTTCCATCCCTGCAGTCTGCGCTTCTGCGGTGCCTTTTAGCAGATCCAGTATAGATTTCATGGAATTGGCCATATTTGCCTGATATACAAGCATGGCCTTGGAATTTTCGTCCGCATTGGCGCCGACGGAGGGCATGACGCATTCCCGATAGCAGGTGTGGAACTCGGAAAGCACTTGGTAGGAATAGGCCATTATGCTTCTGTATACGAAATTAAATACGAGGGAAAAGAAAATGCCGTACACAGATGTGTGAAAAGCCACTTTCATGCCGTCCAAAAGCGGGCCTACATTGTCGGAAATGGTAAAAATATCATTGCCGGAAAAAGCGCTCAGACCCAAGGAAAGCCCTATGAAAGTGCCCAGTATGCCAAGCCCGGTCATGGTTCCTGCGATATTGGAATTGTAGTGGGAAGAGCCAAGCTGATCCAGCATGTCTTCGTTTATGTATTCTTCCAGTTCGCATACATTGGTCAGGCCGCGTTTGGTCGTGTAGCTTCTCATGCGCTTCTGGTATTTGGAAAAAGCTTCGTCCAACGCCGGATTTTCAAACGGATTTTTCTTGTCGCGGTATTCGCCCCAGAGGTTTTTCCCCGTTTCCTTATATCTTTTATAGATGGAAAAAGTAGCAAAGGAAAGGGCATCTACACAGCGGTTCAGCCTTGCGAAGCTGACGGCGGACAGGACGAATAATATTCCGATGACCAACAGACAGCCAAGGTTGATAAGCAGGTTGGCGTAGGATGTGATTTCCCCGGTGAAGACACCGTTGAGATAAAGAATATATCCTAAAACAAGGAAGTAAAATAAAAATAAGATAAAATATATTTTGTTTTTCATATAGTTCCTCCTTCGTATTTTCTTCACAATAACATAAGTGGGAAGGTATCTCAAGAGATTGGGAGAAATCTTAATTAAAAATTAGGAATTTGTTTTGGTGCGGAAAGAGGGATGAGGGACTGCCGGTTCTGCCGCAAAAATATAAAAAATGGATAAATTCGCCGGAAAACGCTTTTTTTTGCCTGATTTTTCTGCTAGGATTAGAGCGTGTCTTAAAATTCATTCCTGTCATCTGCAAAACGATGTATCGTTTCACCACTTTGCGCGATATTAAGAGCATAAATGCTCTTAATATCCCACAAACTGTGACGCACATCTGGCAGAAAGCAATTTTAAGACACGCTCTAGGAAGGCGCCCGGACACATCCGCAGAGAGGACTTTGCTGCATTCGCAGCATGCGGGCGGCGCAATAATATATGAATACAGTGGAGGCAGAGGCGTGGACGGAATATGGAAAAATAAGTATTATTTATATGCAACGGAATTTTTTGCGGGGATGTCGGTAATGGCGGTGGAACTGGGGGCGAGCCGGCTGCTGGCGCCTTATTTCAGTTCTTCGCAGATTGTGTGGACAATCATTATCGGGACGATTATGATTGCCATGGCGTTAGGAAACCTATGGGGCGGCAGGAGCGCGGACAAGAATCCGAATCCGGACAGGCTTTATATGCGGCTGATTGTGGCTGCGCTCTGGATTGCCGCGATTCCGGTGGCGGGGAAATATATCATACTGGCCATATCGGCGGCGCTGGTGCTGACGGTGAACAACAATTTCCTGATTTTGGCAGGTTTTGCGGCGTGCATGGTAATCTTTGTGTTTCCGCTGTTTCTGCTTGGCACGGTGACGCCGTCCCTGGTGAAATATACGGTGGACAGTCTGGACGACAGCGGCAGGACGGTGGGGACTTTGGGCGCGTTCAATACCATCGGCAGCATTATAGGTACGTTCCTGCCCACTTTCGTGACGATTCCGGCAGTGGGCACATCGGTGACTTTCCTTATTTTTTCCGGCATACTGCTGGCGTTGGGGCTTGTCTATTTCATTTGTCGGAAAGCGAAGAAGGGGGTCTGCGGGGCGGCGGCAGCGCTCTTTGGGGTGTTCAGTATTTTGGGGCATTCCGGCAGCTTTGCCTTTTGGGAAAGCAATCTGCTGTTTGAGGGGGAATCCGTTTATAATTACCTGCAGGTGAAGGAATCGGAAGACAGCGTAATTCTATCTACGAATGTATTGTTTGGCGTACAGTCCATTATGAAAAAAGATGATTCCCTGACGGGAATGTATTATGATTATGCCTTGGCGGCCCCGGTCATGGCGGGGATTGGGGATAAGGAGGAGGCACAGCTTCTGGTTCTTGGAATGGGGACAGGGACTTATGCCAGCCAGTGCATGAAATATTTCAGCCATATGGGTATCGAGGGAGTGGAAATCGACCAGAAGATTACGGATTTGGCAGGAAAGTATTTCAAGCTGCCCGATACGGTGGAGGTGACTACCTACGACGGGCGGGCCTATCTGCAGGCGGTGGATAAAAAGTACGATGTGATTATGGTGGATGCCTATCAGGACATCACCATTCCGTTTCAGATGTCTTCCGTGGAATTTTTTTCCATGGTGCGGGAGCATCTGAAAGAGGACGGCGTGATGGTAGTGAATATGAATATGCATTCCGAGGAAGAGGGGAATATCAATGATTATCTTTCCGATACGATAGCCGGCGTCTTTGATTATGTCTATACGGCAGAGGTCAGAGGGACTACCAACCGGGAACTGTTTGCCACCCAGAACGGAAAGGTGCTGGCGGATTTCGAAGAAAATGCCAGGAAGCTGGAAGAAGAGGAATTGGCGGCGATGATGGAACGGGTGGGTGCGGCTTTGGTTCCTTATGAAAAGGGGGAATACCTTCTGACGGATGACAAGGCACCGGTGGAACTGCTGGGGATGAGCGTCATAGACAGCCTGATTCAGGACGAAATCGGGTATTATAAAGAAATATTTAAGAAAGACGGAATCGAAGGGATTCTGAATGCCATGTAGCGGCATGGAGCATCCGCAGATTGGGGCGTGGATGACCATGGATAGTTTATGGAAACGGAGGATTAAGATGGGAACATTCATCGTGGGGCTGCTTGTGTTCGGGACGGCAGCAATGGTCATAAGGAAAATGGCCAAAGATAAGAAAAACGGTAAGGTTACGGGCTGCGGGGGCAACTGCGGGAAGTGCGGCGGGCATTGCCGCTGACGGCCTGCCCGGATTTCGGCCTCCGGCATTCGTGCCGCCGGCCGGCATAGATTTGGGTTCACGGCATTCGTGCCCGCCGGCCCGCATAGATTTGGGTTCACGGCATTCGTGCCGCCGCCGGCCTGCGTAGATGTCAGTTTCCGGCTTTCGTGCCGCCGCCGTTTTCATACCGCCATTGCCTGGGGGAAATGCCGTATACATTCTTGAAGGCTCTGGAGAAATGCAGTTGGTTCGGGTAGCCCACTGCATTTCCTATGTCGCCCACGGATAAGCCGGTCAGCTTCAGCAGTTCGGTGGCTTTGGTCATGCGGTAGGAAATCAGGAACTCCTGCGGGGACTTTCCCATGTTTTCATGGAAAATTTTTCCGAAGTAGCTGCGGTTCAGCCCGCAGGAAGCGGCGATATCCTCTACGGAGATATCGTTCTGGAAATTCTGTTCTATGAAAGAGAACGCTTCCTTGATGTAGAATTCCCGCAGGCTGTTGCCTTGGCTAAGCCGTGCGGAGGTAGAGGAACGCACCAGGCTGTCAATAAACAGATAAAGGTGCCCGATTAAATGGAAGGGGGATTCTTCCTTATGGTTGATGATATACAGCATTTCATTTTTCATGGTTTCGCAAATGTCTTTATACCGTGCTTTATAGACCGGCTGCTCCGGCTTAAGCCCGGTCAGTTCTATGGCCTCTTTCACGCGCAGGCCGTCAAATTCTAACCAAGCATATTCCCAGGGAATTTCATGATCCGCAATATAAGTGCATACCTGATGGGGGAACATCATAAAGCCCTGCCCGCTTCTGATTTGGAAAACGGCGGATTCTTTTTTGCCGTCCTGTGCATAGAGGGTGCCTGCGCCGGAAAGGCAGTAATGGAACAGAAAATGGTTCCTGGCTGCCGGGCCGAAGGAATGGGACGGGTCGCATTGTTCCCAGCCGAACTGGTATAAGCCTAGATCCACAAAAGTTTCGCTTGGAAATACGGAAAAAATGAATTCACTCATGAAATAGCCCTATTCCTTTCAGGTAATTAGGAAAAGTTATTTTTGAACAGTTCCTTAGTTGCTAAGTATCAGAAAAATATAGTATATTTTTCCTATGCAAGGTATATTATATACCAAAATGCCATATGACTTCAAATATAAAACACAAAAGAAGCAAAAAGGTATAAAAATGCCAAAATACCGGTATTTATTGATAGCATAATGGAATGTTATAATAAAAACATCAAAAAGAGAGGAGAAATGCTATGAAAGGAAAAAGGTTAAAATGCTTGGGGACGGCATTGTGCTGCCTGGCTGCAGCGCTGCCGCTTCAAGGCTGCGGGGCTTCATCGGATAAGGTGGAAATTGAGATTGTCCAGTATAAGCCGGAAGCTGCGAACTACTTTAAAACGGTGGAAGATGAGTTCAATGCGTCACATGACGATATTCATCTTACCATCAGCTCGCCTAACGATGCGATGACTATTTTAAAGACAAGGTTTATCCGGGAGGATTATCCGGATATCATAGGAATCGGCGGCGACATCAATTATTCCTACTTTGTGGATGCCGAGATTTTGGCGGATGTGTCGGATTACGGCGGGCTCAGTGACATTAACCAAGGATACAGGGACATTGCGGAATCGCTGGAACTGGTTCCTACGGAAGGAACTTACATAGTGCCTTATGTGGCAAATGCGGCCGGGATACTTTACAACAGAGACATGTTTGCGGAGCATGGCTGGCAGATTCCCGAGACTTGGGACGAACTGACACAGCTGTGCGACAGTATACAGGCGGAAGGGATTCTTCCTTTTTACTTCGGATTCAAGGATACTTGGACCTGCCTTGCGCCTTGGAATGCCATGGCCGTGGAACTGTCTCCTTCGGATGCGACCAAACAGGTCAACAGGGGCGAGACTACCTTTAAGGACGAATATAGGGAATTGGCCGAGAAATATCTGCAGCTGCTGCCTTATGGCCCGGATGACCCTTTTGCTTACGGGTATAATGATGCCTGTACGGCATTCGCCAGAGGAGAAGCGGCGATGTATCCTATCGGCAGCTATGCCACGCCTCAGATTTTGTCCGTAAATCCGGATCTGAATATAGATTCCTTTGTTATGCCGGCCAGCGACGCAAAGGAGGACAGGACGTTAAATTCAGGGATTGACCTTGGGTTCTGCGTGATGGCGGAATGCCGGAACAAGGAAGCGGCATACGAGGTTCTGGACTTCCTTTTTGAGTACGAAAACATGCAGAAATATATCGACGACCAGAACGCGGTTCCATGTAAGAACGGGGATTTTGAACTGGCATCCATGCTGGACGGAATGAATGAGTTTATCGAATCGGGAAATATGACGGATTATCAGGATCATTATTACCCTTCGGAAATGTCGGTGGATGCGCTGCTTCAGACCTTCCTGCTGGAGAAGGACGTAGACGCTTTCCTTACCAATTTTGACACGAACTGGCTAAGGTATAACAGAGATATCATCCGTTTGGTGCAGGAATATGAGAAGTCCCATTGACAATAGGGAAGATACGGAAATTCCGGATATCTCATCATCCTGTATGGGGAACAGAACTGTATAGAAAACATATAGAAAGGAAAGAAAAACAATGAAAAATGATAGGCAAAGAACATTTTTATTGATTACGCTCCCGATTCTGGCCTTGTTTATCTGCTTCAATACCATTCCGCTGATCCGCGGCGTCATCTACAGCTTCACGAACTTTAAAGGGTTCGGCAAGTATGATTGGGTAGGGTTCCGTAATTATATTGATTTGTTTTCCGATGCCCGCGTGGGAAAATCTTATTTATTTACCATTAAGCTGGCAGTCGTGTCCACGGTAGTGGTGAATGTGCTGAGCATTGCGCTGGCATTGTGCTTAAACAGCAAAATCAGGGCAAAGGGATTTTTCCGCGGTGCATATTTCCTGCCGAATATCCTCGGCTCTTTGGTAGTGGGCTATATTTTCAATTATTTCTTTACCTATATCCTTCCGGCAGTGGCGGATATGGCAGGGATTTCCTCTTTGAGCACAAGCATTCTTTCCAGCCCCAGCAAGGCTTGGATCGGCGTTATGATTGTATGTGCATGGCAGGCAATCGCAATGAACACCATTATTTATATTTCCGGTCTGCAGACGGTGCCGGAAGATGTCTATGAGGCAGGCGGGCTGGACGGGGCGACCGGCTGGAAGCAGTTCCGTTACCTGACATTCCCGCTGATTATTCCGTTCTTTTCCATAAATATGGTGCTTTGCGTGAAGAACTTCCTGATGGTGTTCGACCAGATCATGGCATTGACGAAGGGCGGGCCGGCACAGAGCACGGAATCCATTTCCTACCTGATTTATAACAACGGTATGTCAGGCGGGCAGTTCGGGTTCCAGAGCGCCAATGCAGTCGTATTCTTTATCGTAATTGTTTTGATATCTGTTGCGCAGATGAAATTTTCCGGTTCAAAGGAGGAGCAGTTATGAAACATACATCTACAGTGGGTAAATCAAACAAATTGGTGTTGGTCCTGCTTATTCTCGGGCTTACCACGATTGCGTTTCCGTTATACCTGACCATTGTGATTGCCTTTAAGCAGCCCTCGGAAATGACCAACAGCATCAGCGGCATATTGTCGCTGCCGAAAACCTGGAGCCTCAATAACTTCCGGGAAGCAATGGAAGTGACGAATTTCTGGCATTCCCTGCGGAACAGCCTGCTCATATCGGTACTTACGGTGGTCTTATCCATCGCCATTCATTCGTTGATGGGATATGCGCTGGGCAGGAATAAGGCACATAGCAAATTTTACAGTTTTGTTTATCTTTTTATCGTCAGCGGTATGTTTGTGCCGTTTGCCATATTGATGATGCCTCTGGCAAAGCAGACGGCGGAACTGGGACTGGCAAACTGGTTTGGCGTAATCATTCTGTATGTGGTGTTCTATATGCCGATGAACATTATGCTGTACTCGGGATATCTGGTGAATATCCCGATGGCTCTGGAAGAGGCCGCAAAAGTGGACGGGGCTTCCACTTGGACTACCTATTGGAAGATTATCTTCCCCATAATGGGACCTATGCATGCCACGGTAGCGGTTATCACGGCATTGGCAGTATGGAACGACGTTATGACTCCGCTGATTATCATGGCCGGCTCCGGCGAGAATACTTTGCCGCTGGCACAGCTGAACTTCCAGTCGCAGTTCGGCACGAATTATAACTTGGCATTTGCCTCTTACTTGCTGTCATTGATTCCGATTTTGATTTTCTATATATTCTGCCAGAAGCAGATTCTGAACGGAGTGACGAATGGTGCAGTAAAATAGCGGCTGTTCCCGTAAAGGGTACGGCATAGGAGCGTGCAGATGAAGGGAAATATTTGGATGCGCTCCACGGAAAAGCACGGCAGATATGGCAGCAATACCATATTTGCCGTGCTTTGTTTTATGCAGCGTAACAGGGAAGCCGCAGGCTGAACGGTTGCTATGCAACAGAATGCGGATAAAAAATGTTTTGCAAATCTGCTTTTCGGTGTTATGATAGATGGGAATGGTTTTGACGGGCAATTCAGCCTCTGTGCGGTATGCTGCCGGTGCAGGCAAGGGACTGTTAAAGAAGGAAGCTTTACATCTGACTTGTCGAAATCTTTTTATGCTGCGTCATATGCAAAGTTAATTCTTAACGGTTCTCAAGCACAGGGAGGGGGATTGCAGTCAAGGGATGTATCGGTGAATAAGGTGGTGGAAAATAAATTATGGCAATTTATTATCAGGAAAAAAATCATATTTTTACGTTGCAGACAGAGCATACGACGTATCAGATGAAGGTGGATGATTTTGGTTTTCTCCTGCATCTGTACTATGGGGGAAGGATATCCGGGAATATGGATTATCTGCTGACTTATTATGACAGGGGGTTTTCCGGCAATCCTTCGGACGCGGGGAGCGACAGGACTTATTCCATGGATGTGCAGCCCCAGGAGTATCCCGGGATAGGGACGGGAGATTACAGGAGCAGTGCGCTTGTCATCCGGAATGCGGATGAATCGGACTGCTGTGACCTGCGTTATGTGAGCCACAGCATCCGGCAGGGGAAGTACGGGCTGGAAGGGCTTCCGGCGGTCTATGCCGCAGAGGATGAGGCGCAGACGCTGGAGATTCTGCTGGAGGACAGCGTGAGCAAAGTGCAGGTACGGCTTTTTTACGGAGTGCTGGAAAAAGAAGATATTATTACAAGGAGCGCCAAGGTGAGCAACCTGGGGGAAGGGTGCGTGACCGTGGAAAAGGCAGCGTCGGCCTGCTTGGATTTTGTGGCCGGGGATTATGACTTGCTCAGTTTCTGGGGGAGACATACGATGGAGCGCAATCTGCAGCGCAGGGAAATCGGGTATGGGAATCATGTAATAGGAAGCCGCAGGGGGACTTCCAGCCATCAGTACAATCCGGCGGTTATTCTGGCAGGGAAGGATGCCACGGAGGAGCACGGAAATTGCTACGGCTTGGTTTTTGTATACAGCGGTAATTTCATGTGCGAGGCGGAGAAGGATCAGTTTGGACAGACCAGAGTTCTTATGGGGCTGCAGAGCGATCTGTTCCATTATCCGTTGGAGCAGGGAGAGACATTGATTGTGCCGGAAACGATTCTCGGGTTTTCCGACAGAGGCTTGGGGGAACTGTCCCTGCTGTTTCACAGATGCATCGGCAAGCATGTCTGCAGGGGAAAATATCAGCATGAGCCCAGGCCGGTGCTGGTCAACAGCTGGGAAGCGGCATATTTTGATTTTACCGGGGAAACTATCTGCCGGCTGGCGGAACATGCAGCAGAACTGGGGATTGACATGGTAGTCATGGACGACGGTTGGTTCGGAAAGCGGGAGGACGATAACAGCGGCTTGGGCGACTGGCAGGTGAACGAAGAGAAGCTGGGATGTACGTTGGGGGAACTGATTCGGAAGGTGAACGGGTTTGGCGTGAAGTTCGGCATTTGGATTGAACCGGAGATGGTATCGGAGGACAGTGATTTATACCGGGAGCACCCCGACTGGGCGCTGCAGATTCCCGGCAGGAAGCCGGTGCGGGGCAGGAACCAGCTGGTTCTTGACTTTTCCCGGAAAGAAGTGCGGAATCATATATTCGATGCGATATGCGGCGTTTTGGATCAGGGGAACATCGAGTATGTGAAGTGGGATATGAACAGGAGCATCAGCGAGGTGTATTCCACGGAAAACAGACAGGGAAAGGTCACTTATGACTATGTGCTGGGAGTGTATGATTTCCTGGAGAAACTGCTGCAAAGATATCCCGACATGCTGATAGAGGGATGCAGCGGCGGAGGCGGAAGGTTTGATGCCGGCATGTTGTATTATACGCCGCAGATATGGTGCAGCGACAATACGGATGCGATAGACCGTCTTCGGATTCAGTACGGGACCTCTTTCTTATATCCGGTTTCCGTAGTGGGTTCCCATGTGTCGGCGGTGCCGAATCACCAGACCGGACGGAGCGTGAGCCTGCATACAAGAGGCGTGACAGCCATGGCAGGCACTTTTGGCTATGAACTGGATCTGGGGAAATTGACGGAGGAAGAAAAGGAAGAACTGAAGGAACAGGTGAAAAAATATAAGGAGTACGCCAAGCTGATACGGGACGGGCGGTATTACAGGCTGTCCGATCCTTTCCGGGATGCTTACGGGGCATGGCAGTTTACGTCCGAAAACGGGGACAAGGCACTGCTGAACGTGGTAATGTTGGAGGTTCACGGGAATATGGCAGTCAATTATGTGAAGCTGAAGGGGCTGAAGAAGGATGCCGTCTATGAGGAAACGGCTACGGGCAAAACTTATTCCGGTTCCGCCCTGATGGAAGCCGGGCTGCCTATGCCGGTGCAGCAGGGAGAGTACTTGGCTTACCAGATGGAATTCACGGAGCGTGATACGGAAGGTGAGGGCATGTCCTGAGAAGAAAAGACGGTGGTGGGGGAAGAAAGAAACCGGGGCCGGGCAGGAAAAAAGGCACCGGAAACGAGGAAGGCTATTTTCCAATAAAAGAGCCGGAAGAAGAAAAGAAGATATGAAGCAGTCAGCATAATAGGTAAAGGAAGGAAAAGTATGGACAAAAAAGAAAAGGCAGGCAGGAATGCAGCTAAGGGGGGAAGAAGGAAAGCCGGCGGGGAACAGGCTGTCCGGACAGAGAAAATTTACAGAGAGCGGTTTGAGAGACATTTGGATGAACTGCGTTGGCTGTATATGGAACTGTATGACAACGATTCCATGTTCGCGGAACTGTGCGATAATATGGAACGGTTTTACTCTGAGAGGAACGGGGAATTAAAAACTTCGGACAGAAACCGTGAGCAGCGTCCGGACTGGTATAAAAAGAACGATATGCTGGGCATGATGTTCTATATTGATAATTTTGCAGGGAATATGCAAGGCGTGAAAGACCGTCTGGATTATATTGAGAAGTGCAATGTAAATTATATTCATTTAATGCCGTTCCTGGAAACGCCGGAGGGGCGTTCCGACGGAGGATATGCGGTATCGGATTTCCGGAAAGTCCAGGAAGAACTTGGCTCCATGGAAGATCTGGAGGCTCTGACGGCGGCATGCCATAAGAGAGGGATCAATGTCTGCATGGATTTTGTCATGAACCACACTTCCGAGGATCATGAATGGGCAAAAAAAGCCCGTCAGGGTGACGGGGAGTATATGAGCCGTTATTTCTTCTTTGACAACGATTCCATACCGTCGGCATATGAACGGACGGTACCGCAGGTATTTCCTACCACGGCACCGGGGAATTTTACCTGGCTGCCGGATGCCGGGCATTTTGTAATGACCTCATTTTATCCCTATCAGTGGGATCTGAATTATAAGAACCCAAGGGTCTTTAATGAGATGATGTATAATTTCCTCTATCTGGCCAACCGGGGGATAGACATTATCCGTATTGATGCGGTTCCGTATATTTGGAAGGAACTGAATACCCAATGCAGGAACCTGCCGCAGGTTCATACCATTGTGCGCCTGATGCGCATGATCGGGGAAATCGTCTGCCCGGGCATCCTGCTGCTGGGTGAGGTGGTGATGGAGCCGGAGAAGGTAGTGCCGTATTTCGGCACGGTGGAAAAGGCAGAATGCCATATGCTGTACAATGTGACCACGATGGCCACCACATGGCATACCGTCGCTACAAGGGATGTACGTTTGCTGAAAAAGCAGCTGGATATTGTCAATGCACTGC
Organism: uncultured Lachnospiraceae bacterium; assembly: GCA_910579645.1. GTDB lineage: Bacteria > Bacillota > Clostridia > Lachnospirales > Lachnospiraceae > Kineothrix. Next base: position 32,853 of record CAJTVK010000027.1, read on the forward strand.
CCAAGGAATATGTTTTCCTGAATTATCTGCGCTGCCATGACGATATCGGCTGGGGGCTGGACTATGGGACTCTGATGGCGGAAGGGATAGGGGAACGCTCCCATAAGCAATATCTGAACGATTATTTTCAAGGCTATGCCGGGGAGAGCAACAGCCGGGGAGAACTTTACAATGCGGATCCGGTTACGGGGGATGCCAGATTCTGCGGCACCACGGCATCTATGTGCGGTATAGAGAAAGCCGGCTTTGAGCAGAATGCGGATGCCATGGAATCGGCCATCCGGCTGGATGTGATGCTCCATGCCTATATGTTCATGCAGTCCGGCATTCCGGTTCTTTACAGCGGGGATGAAATAGGGCAGGTCAACGATTATACATATAAGGAGAACCCGGGGAAAGCGGCGGATTCCAGATATATTCACCGGGGAAAGATGAATTGGGAGCTGGCCGGGAATATCTCGGACCCGGATACGGTGGAAGGGAAACTGTTCCGACGGCTGGACCAGTTGGAGAAGATAAGGAAGAGGGAAAAAGTGTTTGTGTCCAATGCGGATACATGGACCACGGAAACCGGAGACCGTTCCGTCCTAGGCATCGGGAGATACTGGGAAGGGGAAAAGCTTGTGGGGCTGTTCAATTTCAGCGAATATGAGAAGAAAGTGCGGATTTCCGGGCTGAACGGGGGTTATGTGGATCTGATTTCAGGGACGGAAGGAGAAGCGGCCGAGATTGTCCTGCCGGCTTACGGGTTTTATTATCTGAAGGAAAAAACGGACAGATAAGGAAGGAACGATAGACAGCCGGAAATTTTAGCGCGGCAATGGTACGGAACGGGCAGGGCAATAGTCTGATTTCTGGCAGGACGGAGAATAAAGGCAAGGCGGCGAAAGGAGGCCGGAGAATTGCAGCAGGGATTTACCGAGAGGGACTGGAAGCTTTTCAGAAGCAAAATTGCCGGTTGGCAGGAAGCTTATATGGACAGACTCAATCAAGAATATATGGAATTGCTGAAGGAAGATATCAACCCGGCAGATAAATTTTGGAGGCTGGAAAAGAGGATAAGGAACGATAAGAAGAAAACGGGTGTGCAGGTCGATATGAGACGGTCAATGTTGATTTCTAACATTACTTCACTGATATATGAGGACGCAATCCGGTTGGAGGATTTGGAAGAATTCAGCGAGGAACTGAAGGAAACGGTAAGGCTTTATATGAGGATATCCTAAGGAACTGTTCGCACTATTGAAAAGTTATTTCTTAACAGTTCCTAAGAAGGTCATGACTCTCGGAGAGGAGGAAGCGTTATGGAACATAAGGGGACAAAAAGGCTGGAAACGGACCGTTTGGTGCTCCGGCCGTTTCGAAAAGAAGATGCGGTGCCTATGTTCCGCAATTGGGCATCAGATCCGGAGGTGGTAAAATTTCTCACTTGGCCGGTGCATGAAAATGCCGGGATTTCGGAAAAAGTAGTGACAAGCTGGGTAGAGAGCAGCGGCTCACCGCAGAACTACCAGTGGGCTATTGAGTTAAAGGAAATCAAAGAGCCAATCGGAAGCATCAGCGCGGTGAAGACGGACGACAGGACGGAGTCGGCCGACATAGGCTACTGCATCGGGCAGAAATGGTGGGGGCAGGGGATTACGGCGGAAGCATTGCAGGCTGTCATTGCGTTCTTTTTCCGGGAAGTGGGAATGAATGCCGTCAGTGCCTGCCATGACCCGAGAAATCCGAATTCCGGCAAGGTGATGAAGAAATGCGGCATGGCTTATGAAGGGACATGGAGGGCAAGGGGAGTAAATAACCAAGGGGTCTGCGACGAAGTATGGTATTCCATACGGAAAGAAGAATATGAAAAGAAAATGCAGTCCGGAGACATCTGGGAAGAACTTTATGAAAAGGCCCTTGCAGTGCAGGACGGAAGAAAGATTTCGGATTATGTGGAGGCCGGGGGCGTGGCGGCGGCAATATTGACGGCGGCAGGAAATATCTATACCGGAGTCTGCGTGGATACCTGCTCCACGTTGGGAATATGTGCGGAAAGGAATGCAATCTTTCAAATGCTGACAAACGGAGAGCATGAAATAAAGAAAGTATTGGCAATCATGCCTGACGGACGGACGGGAGCACCCTGCGGAGCCTGCCGGGAACTTATGGTACAGCTGATGCCGGAACATTATAAAGAGATTGAGATTATGTTGGATTATGGACAAAGGAGAACGGTTACGCTGGGGGAACTTACGCCGGAATGGTGGATTTAGGCAGCCGTAATATATCGCTCATACGGATATGTGATACGTTGGACTGTGAACGGAAGGACGTGGTGAAACCGGTAAAGGCAGAGGAATAATCTCACACAGTTTTGGAAACAGGGAATTGCGGATATTATGCAGTTCCTTTTGTTTTGCATAAATTCATTCTTTAGTGCGTTTCTGCCTTTACAATAATTCCTTCAAAATGCTCATTCAGTTCAAGGTGCGGCAGAAAAATGGATAAGCTGCATAAAGAATTTCCGGATATAATCCGGTTAGGAGAATTTTATTCAGAAATTATATTTTATTACTGATATAAATTTTATTGAGTAAATCACTCTATAAATTTTTCGATGACTGTGCTAATGTTAAATTGTGTTTATTCGCTGGAGGGAATACTGTATGACAAGAAAAGAACAAAAAGAAGCCAGAAAAATACAAATTATTCAGGCTACGCTGGATTTATTTGTGGAGCGGGGATACTACGGAACCAAAACAAGCCAAATATCCAGACGGGCAGGAATCAGTGAAGGACTACTGTTTCATTATTTCCCTACAAAGGAAATGTTGTTAGAGGAATTGGTAAACATTGGTTTGGAAGGGATGTGCATGCCAATGCAGGTCAAAGCAAAAAATGGTTTGGATTTTTTTTATCAATTTACAAAAATGTTGTTTCTACAGGCAGAGAAAAATCCATTTATTGCAAAAATGTTTGTATTTATGGGACATATCATGCGGGGTGATGACGTACCAGAAAAGCTCCGCAAACTGGCAGCTTCGGTAGACACGGTTGCATTTTGCCAAAACTGGGTGAAAGCAGGGCAGAAAGATGGAAGCATTCGCAAAGGGGATGTCATGTCGCTGTCAAATATGTATTGGTGCGCGATACATGGAATAATGGAGCAGTATACTTTGCGCCCGGATATTCCATTGCCGGAACCGGAGTGGATGATGGGTATGCTGCAAAAGGATAACAGGCAGACGGGAGGAGAACAATGAGTGAAAACAAAAAGAAAATTGTAATTGTCGGCGGTGGAATTGCCGGATTGTCGGCAGGGATTTACGGAAAGCTTGCGGGCTATGACGTGGATATTTATGAAAAAAATCCTATTGCCGGCGGGCAGTGTATGGGGTGGAACCGGAAAGGATGCCATATTGATAACTGTATTCACTGGCTTACTGGAACGAAAAAAGGGACATCGCTCCGCAAAGTATGGGAGACAGTCGGGGCATTAGATGAACATACGGGATTTGCGGATTGTGACAGATTTTATACAAGCATCAAAGGGGATTCGCAGGTAACATTGTGGAAGGATTTGGAAAGGACGAAGTCGGAATTGCTCATATTGTCCCCTGAAGATGCAGTGGAAATAGAAAAATTTGTGGAGCATGTGAAATATGCGGAGGAATGTGAAATACCAGCCGAAAAGCCTATGGATGCCATGGGGATCATGGATTATATCCATATGGGCGTTTCCATGGCGGATATGCCAAAGGTGATGAAGGAATACGGCTCCATTGATTTGGAGGAATTGTCCAAGCGGTTTAAGCACCCTGCTTTAAAACAACTGTTTACAGATTATCTGCCGAAAGAATATGTTGCAAGTTCATTTCTCGTTTCTTATGCCAGTATCATATCCGGCAATGGCGAAATTCCAATGGGCGGCTCTCTGGCAATGGTAAACCGTATGGTGAATCGGTTTTTACGGTTAGGCGGAAATCTGCACTGCAATGCGCCGGTTTTACGGATTCTTATAGAGAGTAAAAAAGCAATAGGAATCGAAACGGCAGATAAAAAAAGGGTGTTAGCGGATTATATTATTTCATCAGTAGATACGATGGAGATGTTTGGCAGGTTAATCGGGAAAAAATATATGGATGCAAAATGGCAGTCTTGCTATGCTGATAATGAAAAATATCCTCTTTTTAGTGCAGTTCAGGCAGCATTCATGGCAGACAGTGAAGCGTATGACAGAAAAGGTACTATTTTCTTTGACTGTAGTCCTTTTGAAACAGGAGGAAGGAAAGTGGAGAGGATTTCGGTGAAAAGTTATGAATATGAACCGCAATTTGCTCCAACAGGGAAAACAGTGATTCAAGTAAATGTCCCGCAATTTGATAAGGAATATTTATACTGGAAATGTCTGACAAAGGAGGAATATGAGAACCGGAAAAAGGAGACAGTAAAGGCAATAGAAGAACGATTGCAGATGCAGTTTCCCGGTCTTTCGGGGCATATGGAATTTCTGGATTGCTGGACGCCGATTACTTATGAAAGGTATTGTAATGCATATCATGGAGCATATATGGGATTCATTACAAAAAAAGGTGTAAAGTCCTTTCGTGTGAAAGGACTATTAAAGGGGGTACAAAACCTATATATTGCCAGTCAGTGGATTATGGCACCGGGAGGACTTCCAGTGGCAGTAACGGCAGGAAAGTTCGCTGTGTGGCGGATTGCCCGCAAAGATAAAAGAATGATAGAAGGTTAATTTTTTAAAGAATTATACGAAGTATTAAGGCGGGAAAGCGTTTGTTGGAAGAAAACCTTGTGTTACTGTAAAGGACGATAACCTTGACGGGGAAAACGCAACACAACAGTGGAGATACACTTTAATTTTAAGAAACAGGGAAGCCAGCTTACGGTGAAAAGTTAGCTGATGCTTTCGAAAACCGCATACAGGGGAATAGAGTTTATCCCCTGTAGCGGAGAAATATCTATAAAACACAATCAAATCTTGAAGTTTCACAATCATTTCGATTATTATTCAACTATTTAGGTATGAGCCAAGTGGCTGCCTCCGTTTTTCTGCAATGCAGTGCCGGTCGGGGATATTCGATTCAGTTATCCCGGTGAACCGTCCGGATGACTATAAGGCAGAGGAAAAGCAAGGCAATGCCGATAGGAAGGGGCAGCCATGGATTCTGTGCCAATCCGGCGATTATGTATGTAAGGAAAGAAATTGCCGCAACCAGCAGCGCATAGGGCAGCTGGGTGGAAACATGGTTTACATGGTTGCACTGTGCTCCCGCGCTTGCCATGATGGTAGTGTCGGAAATAGGGGAACAGTGGTCACCGCAGACCGCACCGGCCATGCAGGCGGAAATGGAAATAATCATCAGCTGAGGATTGGAATTGGCAAAAACCGCAACGACAATGGGAATCAGTATGCCGAAAGTGCCCCAAGAGGTTCCGGTGGAAAATGCCAGAAAACATCCTACAAGGAAAATGATTGCGGGAAGAAGAACCATCAGGCTGTCCGCACTCTGGGCAACGGCTCCCGCCACAAATTCCGCGGCTCCCAAGCTGTCCGTAATGGCCTTTAAAGTCCACGCAAAGGTCAGGATCAATATGGCCGGCACCATTGCCTTAAAGCCGGCGGGAAGGCAGTCCATGCATTCACGGAACGAAAGCACCCGCCGCAGCAGATATATGAGAATGGTAATCAGCATGGCGAAAATACTGCCGATGGCAAGCCCGACGGAAGCGTCGGAATTGGAAAAGGCGGAAATAAAGCTTTCACCCTGAAAAAATCCGCCGGTGTATATCATGCCGATGACGCAGCAGACAATCAGCGTGGCAATCGGGATCACAAGGTCAATGACCCGTCCGCGTGGGTTAAAGGGAATTTCCTCTTCTGTCTCGGCATTTTTCCCGGAAGTAAACAAATCTCCCGCCAACGCATTTTTTTCATGGGTACGCATGGAGCCGAAGTCCACCCGGAGCAGAATGCTGGCAATCATCATGACAATGGTGAGCAAAGCATAATAATTGTAAGGGATAGCCCGGATAAAGATAGAAAACCCGTCTTCCCCTTCCACAAAGCCGGATACGGCGGCGGCCCAGGAAGAAATAGGGGCTATAATGCAGACCGGGGCAGCGGTGGCATCAATCAGGTATGCCAGCTTTGCACGGGAAACCTTATATTCATCCGCAATGGGGCGCATGACGCTGCCTACGGTCAGGCAGTTAAAATAGTCGTCTATGAAAATCAGTACGCCCAATGCTACCGTGGCAAGCTGTGCGCCGGCCCGGGTTTTGATTTTTCCTTTGGCGAAATGGCCGAAAGCAGCGGAGCCGCCGGCTCTGTTCATCAGGCTGACCATGGCTCCCAAAATCACAAGGAATATAAGGATGCCCACATTGTAGCCGTCGGAAAGCACGGCGATGAAACCGTTATTGAATATATGGGTAATGGTGCCTTCAAAGGAAAAACCGGAATGGAACAGGCCGCCTACCAGAATGCCTATGAACAGGGAACTGTAGACTTCCTTTGTGATGAGTGCCAGAAGGATGGCCACTATCGGAGGGACTAGCGCCCAAAAAGTGGCATACATGGAGGGCAGCGGCGCCTGCTCCGTTTCTGCGGCAAAGGCCAGGGCCGGAGCCAGCAGAAAGCAGAAGGAAAGGACTGTTGCGGCAGCAAGCAGTCCGTGTTTTAGTTTTTTCATGGGTTTGGACTCCTTTCTCATTTGTCGAATAATTATTTTATCATTATAGACGGCAAAAAGCAACTGTTTGGTCATTATTACACGGAAATCAATTACCTGCGCAGCTGCCGGACCTAGGAACCTACGGACAGCCAGTGCCCTGCGGCAAGACAGACGGCCTGCCCACAG
>CAJTVK010000028.1 GCA_910579645.1 uncultured Lachnospiraceae bacterium
TGCTCTTCCGATCTTTCACTGTTATTTCCGCAATGCAGTACTAGTTATGTTCCTTTAAGCTGCTCCAAAAATCATCTGAACCCACAATATACAGTAACGCCCTTGCCCGGGTCATTGCAATATAAGCATATCTTGAAAAAACATCGCTTCGGATATCTTCTATCCCAAATAAAATCACAACCTTGGAATCCAATCCCTTAAACCCCTGTATAGTCGCATAGGTCGGCAAATCCGCAGTATTTTGGCTATCCCACCCCAATACATTTACCGGAATATCCGTTTTGCCAAGCATGAAGTTCCCATAACGTTTAGGGGATAAGAAAACAATATCCCGCATCAATATCTGCTCTTTCTTTAATTTTTTGAGGATATCCTTTAATTTGCTTCCAAAATCTTGTTCATCGCTGTACATAATCTTTTGGACTTCCTCGCCGTTCTCTTTAAGGAATGTTCCTGTATCCACACCGCTTATCCTGGTACTGTAAGTGCCAATCTGGATGGTATTCCGGCAGTTTACAAACAGCCGGAACTTTGTGACGGGATATGACAGCAGTATATCAAGGCCATCCTGGTATTCAGGATTATATATGTTTTGCTTTTCGTCATAAAAAACGGCCCACCGGCCTTTATCGAATCCTCCTTTAAGCAGGAAATCCAGACAATACAAATAGTTAGGCTTTAAAATATCCTGCCCTTCATCCATGACCAGAAAATCATACTGCAATTCAGCAAGCTTCTTATTATCCATCGTTTTCATGCTGGCATAAAAGGCATCTGGAAGTTCCTCGCTGAAATATTTCTGTGCATTCTTTTCCAGGCTGCCCAAATCAACCGTAACATACTCCCCAAACAATGCATGGATATTAATGATTTTAAGATATGCAGACTCTCCAATGTAATACGATACACTATTGGCAAGATTTTTATTGTAAGTAAGGAATAAAGCTTTCTTTCCTTGTGCTGCCTGCTTTTCAGCAAAATTGGCTGCCAGGAGTGTTTTTCCCGTGCCTGCGCCGCCGCTGATTTCACCATAAATTTTAGATTGATGCTTTGGAAGGCCCAAGGAATGCAGGATATAGGCATTTTTCATATCAAGCTTCTGCAGGATATCATACATCTTTTTTTCGGCATTGCTTTTTATTTCATCGCCCAGGTACGGGGGATGAATATGGCCATTTGTGCTTCCCTTTCTTCTTTTGTTTTACAAAATCTTTTTAACCATTATTGTGGAATCTGTTCCATGACGCTGTTGAGTAATAGCAACCGGATTTCGTTTTCTATAGCGTCTAGTTTCCCATCCTCTGAATTTTCCATTTCCATGTTTACATCCATAAGCTCTTTCATCGAATTTATGGATTCCCACATTTCTTTCTCGCTATCCTTGTAACTATCCCGAATTTTTTTTATCTCATCTGCGATACCCTCTGCTGAAATCGCCCTGTTCTTTTCCTGTTCCTGCAATATATTTTTGATATTTACGAATCGGTTCTCATCATCCGATGACATTTGCCCTGATTTTTCATCAATGTAGCTGCAAATATATTGCTTACTATCCATATTCAAATTCATCATCGTTTCGGGAATATGGTCGATGTTCTCTGCATTCTTTTGTACTTCCTGTCCTAACATATCGAAGCGCCGTCCAATATTGTGCAAGAATTCTTTTATTGAATCTATAGATTTCCGCATTTCTTTCTCGTTATCGTTGTAGCTACCCCAAAATTTTTTTATCTCATCTGCAATACCCCCTGACAAAATCGTCCTGTTCTTTTCCTGTTCCTGCAATATATTTTTGATATTTATGAATCGGTTTTCATCATCCGATGATATTTTCCCTGATTTTTCATCAATGTAACTACAAATATATTGCTTACTATCCATATTCAAATTCATCATCGTTTCGAGAATATGGTTGATGCTTTCCGCATTCTTTTCTACTTCCTGTCCTAACATATTGAAATGTTGCTCAATATTATGAAAGTCACGCGATTGATTTTCAATGGCCTGCATCACCTTTTCAATTTTTTCATTTATCTCAATCAGTTTCTTCCTCTTAAAGAAAAACAAGCCCTTCACCTCAACTTTCCAATTGTTCCAGCAAAATTTCCGCCAAATCATATTGATAGCAGTATTGCATTTGCTTTTCCTCCAATTTAGCATCTTCCTGTTCTTCTTTCATATAAAGGATTTCTTCATAAGCCTTTGTAGCCGATTGCATACTCTTATCTACCTCTGCCAAACGGTTCTGGATTTCCCTCCGGATTATTTCTTCCTGCTTATGGACGGTTGTTTCCATTTTCGACTTTAATTTTTCTACAGCCTGCACTTGTAGTTTTTGGTAAAAATCATCAAATTTCTTTTTCCTTTTCTTATCATCAGATTCTTTTAAAATTTGCGCCAAAGCTTGGTCACTAAGAACAAGCCTGTCATCCATATAGTTTCCAATGAACCCCACCACCTCTTTTTTTAAATCGTCATTTTTTCGTTTTATTTCCGCAATGTTAATATTCAGGGGTTTGCCGCCAAATCTCTGCCGATTTACATCTTCCAATACTTTAAGCAATTTATCCATGGATTCATTAATATAATCAAGAATTGCTTTTTCTTTTTCTCCTGTTTTATTCCTGATATCTGCTTTTAATTCTGCCAACATATCTGCATTGGATTTTGAATGAGCTGCTGTTACCGATGCTTTCGGTTGATAGCTGCTTGTACTACAGCCATCCCAAATATCCTTTATTCCTTTTATAGCTTTTCCTGCTAATAGCACTCCGCCTGCAACAGCGGCAATTGTACCTACTGCTCCCATATTATCCTCCCAGTCTGTTTATACTTATCTGTCTTCTAAGTTCTTCACTATGTTTTCTAGCAAATCTACCAGAAACCTTTTCACCAGCCTGTACATTTTTTGTCACAAGGGATTGAGCCATAACCACTGCCCGGTCACCAATCGAAATGTGGTTTGCAATACCTACCTGGCCATAAATTATTACCCAGTCTCCAATGGATACCCGCCCTGCTATTCCTGTCTGCGACACGATTTTGCAATTGCCTCCTATCCGTACATCATGCCCGATATCAACCTGGTTTCCAATTTTACATCCTTTTCCTATTACGGTGTCAGAAAAGGTACCTCGCTGGACAACAGTATGATGTCCAATCTCTGCATAATCCCCTATTACCACTCTGCCAATACCGGGGAAACTCTTTATCTCCGCATCATAATAATGGCAAAAGGCATCAGCCCCGATAACGCTTCCTGACGAAATGTGTACACCATCTCCAATGATGCTTCCCCCTTTGATACATACATTTGGTTCAATGATGCAATGACTCCCTATCTTCACATCTTCATCAATAAATACATTAGGAGACACCACCGTATCCCCGCAAATCTCCACATTGCCTGCAGTAAAATACCCATTTACAGCATTATAATTTGGCTTCCCATACATCTTCACATCGCCATTCTGTACAAGTAACATCGCCACTTTTACTGCCGCTATATCCAGCGGCTCCGAAACAAATAGAATAGTCTTATCTGTTTTGATAAACCTTGGCTCTGTCAATACTGCCCCTGCATCCGTAGCAAGAGTGTCCTTTTTGGTATATACCACCGCAAGGGAATTTGCAGAAGCGTTATCAGCATAAGAAATTGTCCTTATATCGCAATCCGCCCCACAGAATTCATATCCGCATATTTGAGCAATTTTATGTATCCTCATAATATAATTACCGCCTGTTGGTTGTTATTCCAGCGCCAGAAACTCATTCAAGCTCTTGCGGGTATTTTCCTCCACTACACGCAATATTTTGGTTAGCTGTTCCCTGTTTTTCTGGATTTCTTCATAATTACGTTTCTGTTCATCCAGCTTTTTTTCAACTTCCTGCATTTTGGCATAGGAAAGCTCTATGATTTCCCCTGTTGCTTTTTTCTTTTCCACTGCAATACGTTTTAATGTATAGATAATATCTTTATATTTCCTTTCAATATCCTGGCACAGCAGCATCTGATACTTTCCTGCCAGCTTTTCCTTTATTATCTTTTCAATGTTGCCTATATTAGTCAGCTTCATCATTTCGGGTAAGCATCCTCTTATATTTTCCCAATCCATATCCATTGAAATTGCAAACTGCATAAGCGATTTCCTTCCTTCTTTATCCAGTTTTGCATAATCCCGGCACAAATTGAAAATATATGCTGCCGAGGGCATAATATTGGTTTCAGCCATCTTCTTTGTATCAAAAAAACCTTTCCCGACCAACTGCTTTTTCATCCATTCCTTTTCTTTTTCCCAATCCTTTGTTGGATTATTCAATTTATCCCAGTGTGTTGCAATGACATGTATTTTGCTCTTATTATGGGAAGAAAAAGAAAAAACAGAAGCCAGCGTATCTATTTCTTCCTTTTGGAGTTTTTTTGCCTCAACACAAACAAAAACTGCATTTGCATCTTTGATATATTGTTTGGTAATTTCTGACCGGTACGCCACAGGGTCTGACAGGCCAGGCGTATCTACAAATACCACCTGCTTAGGGAAATCCTTCGGCAATGAGGATATTCCCACTTCTATTTCCTTAACAAAATAATGTTCTGCACTTCTTGAGGATGACCATACTGACAATTCTTTCTCAATATCCTCATTAGCTACTTCCTTATGAATAGGGGCATGTCCAACCCATTTATTCTTCTGCGCTTCTGCCCCCAGCGCTTTATACTCCCTCATAAAGGCATCTGCCGCTGAAGTTCTGGATGCCCATAACCGTTTCCATTCCTGAGGTGTATAGAACTCCACGTTAACATAATCAATAGGGCTGCTTCGAAATTTCGTCAAGGCAGCGGTTTCCGGCGTAACCGCCATTGATGCATAATTGTGGCCCAACAGGGAATTGATAAGTGTTGACTTTCCGGTCTTGATTGTTCCCACAAAAGCAATCTGAAATTCCGGTTCACGGCAATACCTTAAGAAACTTTCTAATTTCTCCGATAGTTCAGTATTTACCCCTATCTCTGGCAAAGCGCTCAATGCCTTATAAATTTCTACTTTTTTTATGTAGCAATCTACCATATCATTCCACAGTATTTTACTATGCGGCGTGTATTTCAGGTTTTCCAGAATGCGCTTCATTTTTATTTCAGGAAGTTTATACAATTCTTTATCCCCAAACATTTCTGCATCAAGAAAGGAGCCGCATTCCGCGCAAAAATATCTCAATTCCTTGTGCCCTTTTCCACATGCAGGACAAACATGTCCAAATTTCATTCATTTGTACCTCCAACTATTTATTTTTTTCGTACCATGACATTACATCTTCTTTGGTATCTGATAAATCTCCAATCAAGGCAACTGCATCCCCGTCCTTGATTGTTGCATCTGAACTCATCAGACAATATACCCTCCCGCCCTCACCCGCACGGACACGGTAAACAAATTCCTTCATCCTTTTATCAAGGTAATAAGCGTCAACCCTAGCAATTTCTTGATATTGTTTTACTATATCGCCATTATCAACAAAATATGCAATACGATATTCTGCGCGATACAACCAATCATCTACTGACGAAAAAATAGAAGTAAAATTACTACTCCATGGAGAATTACTAGAACTTTGGGGCGAACACCTTTTTATGAATTTGCAAACATATCGCTTTACATTCCTACTTTTTTGTTCAAGCATCTGTTTAGCTTTTTCCAATGCGGCATCCGCTTTGGCTTTTTCCATTTGCAATTCACCCAATTCATGTTCCAGCTTTTTAATCAAAGCCTCCTTACAGTTCATTTCATTGCGAAACTCTTCCTGGCATTTCTCTAATTCCTGCTTATTATCAATCCAATTATTGCCATCAAGGCTATAAAGCAAAGAAAGCCTCTTAACTGGTATTTCCAACTGATTCTTCCCTATTATTTCTTGTTTACATTCAAATTTCAAATCACCACTTATTCTAATTGAGTAACCTATACCAAATATTTCCGCTTGTAATACAATATCCGGCTTTGCAAGCCCTTCCTTCAGCACTAATAATGGCAGCAGCTTTTCTATGCCAATCAGGTTACTTTTATTTCCTCAAACAGGTAAACCGCATTATCAGATATAGCATCGAATTTAATAATGGAAATTGACATTTCCAGTTCAGAAAAATTCTCAATGCTATAATAGTCTTTCAAGCACTGGCAAAAATCCTTCAATTCTTCTTTAGGCCCATATGCCATTACATCATTTCCTTCAATGCTGATTGCTTCCATCCTGCCGTCTGTGCTTACATCCATTGCCGCTATTTTTTCTTCCGATAATAAAATAATAACCTGATACTGCATAATGTCTCCTATCCTATGTATTCCATTATTTTATCCTCATTTAACGTATAGCCTAATAAGTGATAGTCATACATGCCTAATTTTCCGTTCATAAGCCGGTAATTATTGCCATCAAAATTAACCCCATACTCTTTCACCAAAGGAATTTCATCCTTATACAATTTTTGAATAATTTCCGGCATGATAAAGCCCATGTCACGTTTATCGGATATATGTCCATCAAGAGCCTTGGTGATTACTTCTGTAACAACCGAATTGCCATTCCCAGCCACAACAAATGTAAGTTCTGATTGGTTGTCCAAATTATATTCCTCCACCAGAACCTCTAATAATTTTTCTATATCCTTTTTTATATTATTGAGCTGGTAATGGAATTCCGGGTTGCCTTCAATATACTGTCTATTATAGTTTCTGCCGTTTTTTTCATATAAGTATAATGCGTCCTTACCGATAATCATATAAAATGTCTGCATATTTCCCCCATATAATTATTTACGTGCTTTAAAAACAGCCTCAATGGCATCGTCATCGCTGATGCCCGGATTTCCTGCCTTAAATACATCCGAAAGTGTTCCAACTATCTTGTCCAGCCTGTTATCATCCTTTTCCGTTCCGTCAAGATATCCCAGGATATCAGAAATATAATTTTCATCTGTAGCCACTAGTTTTCCAACTTCCTCCAAAGTGCCTTCTGTAAAGAAATCCGGCCTATTTCCAATCTCCACGCAAAATTTATCCATCGGAAAATCCTTGTATTTTTCAAGCATAACGCCAGTTGCCAGCTCCATCCCTTTCTTTATTTTATCTTCCTCCGGAATCAGCTTGGATTTCTCTGCATCCAAATCGTCAAACTCTTCTACAGCCTTAACATACTCCGTATAGTTATCATACTGTTCAGGGTCATAACCGCTTTGCAAAGCCTTATCCCCTAATTCATCCACTTGAATCTGCGGTTTAATCAAGCCGAAAGCTTTCGCCAGATTCATCAATACGCCGCCTATTTTTTTCAATCCATCAACGGCTAAACCTACAATTGCCAATGATTTTACAACCGAACCGGCTGCAGCTACAATCGCACCAACTGCCCCTACAATCCCTGAAATAATTCCAAACATACTAAATTCCTCCTTATCCTAAGTATCCTTACATTAAATATTGTTGTATTGGTTTTGTATAATTTCTGTTCATATCTATCTTTGTGAAATTGCCTTTTTCAAATTCCTTCATAAAGAATTCTGTAAGTTCTTCAATTCTGACCTCTTGGTCAAGGGAATTCCGAATTGCTTTACCATACAAATCTTCCCTTGCATTTATAAGCACCCTCCAGATTTCCTTTTCTCCCCTTCCTAATTTTACCGCTAATTCGCCCACCGCTTTTTTCATGGCATCGCACTGCTCATTATTTATATTTGAATGCGCTAGGTCATTTGCCAGTAAATCGAATTGGGGGAATAGGGATAAAATATCCGAGTTCTGATAGCAGCCCCCTAGCTTCTCCTTTTTTTCCTCAAACCGCTGCTTTACCAATTCATCTTCTATCTGTTTTTCATTGGTATCTGTTTTCTTATCCATCTTTACATGTACCGGCTTGTCCGTTTCTTCTGTGAATATGATGGCTTCCCCTGTTGCCAATGCAGAGAGGTATTCCTTCTGTTTATCATCCATAAGCATGGTATCGCCGACCACCTCCTTGTCATCCCGTGCTAATATTTTATGGATAATCTTTGTATTGGTATTTTTTAATACTTCCGGGGCAAGTTTATTGGGAATCTGGTCCACAATAATCAGGCCTTCCCCATACTTCCGTACCTCTGCCAGCAAATCCGTAAAAGTTTCCACTGCCCCTTTCTTGGAACCGCTGTCGCCATATTCAACCTTCGAAAGCAATCTATGGGCTTCCTCCACCAATGTTAAATGCCTGAATTTATGGTTCTTTTTATGTTCCTCCTTAATTACCGCGGAAAGCCTGCTCAATATGAATCCCATAAACAGTGCTTTATCCTCCGGTGACTTCAATTCTTCCATTTCTAAAATCACGTTATGGTGTGCGATATACTGAAAATTTGTAGAGCGTTGGCAATTTAACATGCTCCCTTTGGAACCGACTGTAAGGTTCGATAACCGGCTCACCAGGGAGCCGATATAATCCCCTTGCATCTGCTGGCCAAACCCTTTACTTTTTACAACGCTTTCCATAGTAAGCAGCAAATCTGACATTTTGGGAAAACTATTCGCCTCTGGCGAAAAAGCCTTCCATTGTGTTTCGTCGTCATACTTGGTATTCTTATTCGTATTTACATCCCAACCCTTGTTTTTATAACATATATAGATTGCTTCCTCCAGCAGCTGGGGCATGGATGCTTCCATTGGGAATGCCGATGTAAAAGTTGCTTTCAACATATCCACGTGGGCAGATATGATTTCCCCTTCTATCAGTTCAAACGGATTAATCCGGAAAGGCGCTACCGTTTCATTTCCCAGCGTAAATACCGTAATATCTTCATACTTATTGATTAGGGTACGATATTCCGTCTTTGCCGGTTCAATCACCAAAAATGGCATGTCGGCTTCTGCAAGCAGATTATGGCAGGTTGTGGTCTTTCCGCTTCCCGTTACTCCGGCAATAAAGGTATGCTTTGCCATACTTTCCTTTGACAGGAAAAATGGTATATCCAGCTTTCCGCCCCTTTGCATCATATAACCGAGATGGATGGATTTCTCCGGTGCAATTTTATCCTCATTTAATCCGAATTCCACCCCTTCTTTGAGCGCCAGCCCCGGAACCTCCTTTTGGGGCAGCCCGGCAATCAGGCTGATTTCTTCCGTTGTCAGATAAGTATTTAAACCTACCCTGCTTCCGTCAAAGGGCCTGCTAAGCAGCATCAAAGCATCCTCGGAAGCATATTGCCCCATAACATAATGGTTCTGGTATGTCTTCAATATATTGAAATTTTTTTCTTTTGTAAGGTCAATGCTCTGCGCCACCAATGGGCTGTATGCCGTCTTATTCCCCTGGAACAATGACATGATTGCAGCTTTTAAGCGGTACGCATGGGCCGGTTTTTCCGCCATATAATATACAGATGTTTTAAACAGCCCTTTACTGAAGCCTACTTTCAGCCTTTCCAGCAAGTCATCGCCTATGTACTGCATAAGCTCTTCCGCATGTTTATTGGCTATCTCTATTGTCACAGAATCCGATGAACCCTTACTGATATTGATGCCTTTATTTTTGCCTTCTGTATGGCTTCTATTTTGTCCTTCTGACCTTCCGTGTGCGGACCCTGAACTGCTCCTACCTGTTCCACTGGTATTGGAACGTGAATCGCTTGTATTGTACCCCCAGTCTTTTCCCGTTGAATCCGAACTGTTCTCCCCAAATGAGATTCCCGTCGAATCATTTACCGAATGCTGCACCGTCTTTTTGGAGCAGACTGACAGCCAGTTATATAATTCGTAAATATTTTTCCGGAATGCCAGAATTTCCTGTTTGGGAACCGGTTCACAAACTATCACCAGGCGCCAGTTTAAGCCCAGCATGCTATTAATCAACCTGTCAATTCCCTGAAAATCATATTTTTCGCCCGTATCCCGTTCATTAATTGCAGGGATACCCAAAATAACCCCGGCATTCTCATATTCCCGAATACCGTTCCCTACAAGCTTATCCAGCTCGGAGCCTTTTAGTTTTTCCAGGTTGCTTCCGCCAAAATTGCCGGAAAATACATTTTTAATAATTTCACCGTAATTACTTGCCGACAATCTTTTCCCAAGAACCGGCATATGCTCATTCTGGTTCTGTACTACGCCTATACAAAGCTCAATCCCCTGCTCGGTTCCTGTCAGAACATAAACAAAATTAAATGATTTATCATCCATGGATGACAAAACGTTTTCAAAAGCCTCCCTATGAGGGTAATCCTCGTCAAATGTCAATTGCTTTACCCTATAAAAGCACATCTGATTATTTCGCAGTTCTCCATCCGAAGGGAAATCCGAATGGACTATTGCCGGTATGCTCATACCGGAATCTGCCTCTTGTAGATTATCAAACAATTCCAATATCTCATGAGACTGCACTAGCGCAGTATTCATTTCATTTTGCATGTTCGTTTTCTCCTATCCAAAAATATGTAGTTCTTTGTCCGGAACATAAAACGATATATGTTCTTCCAACATCTTCTTCCTTTGATTCCCATAAATTCTTTCAAATTGAAATACTGGTATTAACTCTTGCCCAATATCTTGCAACAATATTAATACCATACGTATCTTAGCTATGCTCATCTGCTCCAAGCTCTTTATATATACTATCGTCCTGTCTCCATGCTTTTCTTCCTTTTCCCATTTAAAAGCATTTTTATCTAAAATATCCTTTATTTCTTCAAAATGTTGGTTATCTTTACCCTCAAATTGATATGCTTCATCCATTTGCCCCATTACCGAGGTTAATAATGAAAGGTTTATCAGCTTTTCTATTCCATCTAACCGCTCATCAATATGCTTTTGTAAAGAATCTATTTCTTTATTGGACATTGAAAATATCTCCCTATATGCACAATTGCCATAATGACATATTTTGTCACATATCTATGAAATGACTCATCGCAAAACCTTGTCATCAATAATGGTGCACCAAGATTCGAGTCTATTTTACACCAAAATCTATTAGTGCGCAAGAGCACCATGGTTATGAGCACCTTTTTTTTATGCACATTTACAACTATAATGAAAAGAAAAGGTAAATGTATGACAATCAGGTTAAGAATAAAAGAAATCCTCGAAGAAAAAGGGAAATCCAATTACTGGCTAAGTCAGCGCTTGGGAATGTGCTACAGGAATTACCATAAACTTGTTACCAACCAGACATCCTCAATCCACTTTGATACGCTAGAAAAGTTATGCGAAATACTGGAAGTTCCCGTAAGTGAATTGTTTGAGCAAATTGAAACAAAAGGCAATTAAGCGGCAAGCCGTCTTTCTACGGCCTGCCATTTTATGCTTCATTTCCATTAATTCCTCTAGCTTTTCCAACCTATCACCCTCTTGTTTATGAAAACATCGTTTAAATTTACTTTTATCCTATATCATGGACAATTTATTCCAGAAATTATTTAATTATATACCAAATTAGAATACCTCCTGATTTTTATAATTATCTTAGATGAAAATAAAATTGGGAAGTAAATATATGCTATACATACACATGCAAATTGCTATATAAAAAATTCAGCCCAATTCCATTTCATGAAATATAAAAAACCTCAGAAATATAATTTGAATTTTATCAACCTTTACTTCCAGTGTCAAATAGCGATAAAATATTAATATTTTTTAGGTTTTTAAATGTCAAGCTTAATCGTTTTTCAAATCACTCAAATTCGTAAAATAGCATCCTATTGCTTTTCTTTATCAAACTTCAACATTTCAATCAGCCCTGTTTCCTCCAACAGGGAAAACCAGTCTTTCATCCCCTGCTTATATGACGCTTTTGCATAAAAGTCAATGCTGTTAATATGCAGAGAAATAAGCTGCTCCGCCGCCTGCCGCTTTTCCGCATCCATATCCATGCTTTCAAATTTCTCCCCCTGTTCGTTTATCTGTCTGTCCAATTCCATATACCCTTTATCCTGCTTCATGATACTTTCCATCTTTTCATTAAGAAAGTTTTCTGCAAGAATATCCAAGATTCCTTTTTCCATCATCCGTTCCTCTCATACAATCCAACTACCGTTTCCTCGAACCACAAACCCATTATATCCTTCTACAGTGACATATTTTGTCCATGTCAAAATTTTATGGAGAAAATTTCCCTTCTCGATTCCCTCCCGGGCTTCCCGGCCCGTTCCCCCTGACGGGAATCCCCCTGGCCATCCCCTGCAACTTACCTTTATATGCAGAGCAGCCATGCGGCTGCAGCTTCCCAGCCCTCATATAATACATCCGTAAAAACGGATTGCATTATACAAAAACTGTTCCCGCTTTTTCTGCTTCCTGTCGCATAAGGCAGCCAATGCAGGCACTTCTTCCATAGGATACAGCAATACCTTTATATCCTTTGGCTGGCGGTGCCCGCCCCCTTTACCGCTTCCGGCGGTATCCCCGGCATTTTTCAATCTATATTCCAAACCATTTCCAAACTTTAAAAATTAAATCCTAATTCCTGTGGGTGCCCTCCTGCCCTGCATTGCCGCATGGCATTACACGTAATCTATCCGCACCGTCCACTAGGCAGAGGGTCTTTTTATTTGGGGTCTATATTTTCCATCGCCAGATAATCCTTCTCATGAATCTGTGCCTGCTCGCATGGGAAGGATGAAAATAAAAAGACCGTGCAGTCTTCCCGAAGAAGCCTTGCACGGCCTATGGCCTGTTCCAGTTCACTGCTGATGGAGTAGGCCTGTATCTCCCTTAGCAGTTCATTCTTATAAGTAGTATACAGAAAGCTATACCCGTTATATTCTATCCTTTGCCTGTGGGGCCTGAAATCCTCTTTCCGGTTTGCATCCACGCCCAGGTAATGTGCCACTAGTACTGCATTGCGGAAATAATGGTGAATTTCAGTGCCTGATTTTTGTGTCAGGGCAAGGCGGAAGAAGGAGGCGATGCGGTGGCATCGTTGACTGATGACAACGCAGCACTGGCGCAAAAGGCAGGTGCTGAATTCACCATTATTTCCGCAATGCAGTACTAGTTTGTAGCGGTCATCCACCGTATAAGGGGTTCCAATAATCACCAGGTTTTTCCCTTTCAGCTTGTCGCATCCCGCCTGGACTCCCATCTCCTTCAGCTGCCCGTATACCTCTTCCTTTAATTTGGTAGTTGGAAGCGCCATAATAAAACGTGTATCCTCATTTTCACATATTACCCTGCAAGCGGCCTCTGTTTTGCCGAGGGCTGTCTGTGCCCGTATCAGATGGATTCCCGGCTCCAATGATTCGACCGCCCTGTGGATGTTTTCCAAAAGCCGCCTTTCCCCTTCCTCCAAGCTGACATACTTCCTCTCTTTTGTAACAAGTACTCTGCGGTCCGTATCCTCTTGCAGGATGGATAAAAGAGTTCCCTTATTTCTGCAGATTTCCCAACAGATGCACTTGCAGCAGCCCTGGGGGCGATAACCATTATCCCTCATATAGCCAAAGGTTTCCTTCCATTTAGGGAGGTCAAAGCCGTATTTTTCAATTGTATTTAAAAAAAGCCGTTTCCCACCCCTTATATGGAGAAAATTTATCGCTATATGAAACCTTCCGCCATGCCCGATATCCAGGCCTTCCAAGAAATCGGAAAGCAGCCTGCACCGCCCCGCTTTCTCTTCCATATTTTTTATTTTATATTCCTTCTTATTTTTGCCCCGATAGCTTTTGCCCATTTCTTCCATCTGCGCCCTTGCGTATTCGCGCCCTATGCCATGGTGACACCTCTCTATGACATAAAATTCACAAAATGTCGATTTTTCGTCCTCCCCTATTAAAGTATAATAGTCATGTCCTTTAAAATCGACATTTCCCCCCTCCTTCTTCACACACTCTTAAGGCATTAAAAATTGCCAATGAACTGTTTTTCACTAATATGCGGTATCTCTTAGCGAAAGTTTCAAGGTTCCTTTTATATTGGCTTTCTTCCCTTTGCCGCAGGCACATCTGAAAATCAATAGCAAGCTGGACAATGTCGAAAGTGCCTCCCCCTGTTCTATCACACCTTTCCCGCCATAGAACATCCGGGATACGTCGGAACACTGCCGGTCGCATTCCGGGAAAATCTTCATCAGCATCCCTATCATGATTTCGGCCGCTTCCTTTTCCTTTACCCAGCATTTATGCAAAAAGCATACGCGGAATTTCTCCTTTCCACGTTCCGAACTGAACGTATAGTAGGAAAAGCAAATGGGGAGTCCATATCTCGCCGCCCTTTCCTGAACCTCTTTATAGGATACCCCGCCGTCAAAATCAAGGGTAAAAAGCTGCATCCCGCCAAACATGTCCGCCCGCCTTTTGCCATTATAAAATATTGCCGGGCAGAACGTCCTCCCCCGCCCTCCCACAGCTGCAGCTATCTTTGAAAGTTCCATATACTGCCCTTCCCCGCCTATTCTGCTGCTGATTGTTATAAGCCATGTAAAAATTTCAATGAATCGGGGAATTTGAAGGGCACATTTCTGTTTGTATTTCTTTACGCTTGTATTCTTAATATTTGTTTCCTATATATAAAGGTATAAAAAGGGAAGTGCCTTATATATGCCAGGACACTTCCCTTTCGTTTACTTATTCTTTTTATTAATACTTAATCTTATTCCGATTAGTAAGCCATAGGAAAAACCCTTCCATCCTAAAACATCTGGAAGCACTTTTGCTAAAATTTTTCTACAAATATTCTTTTGCTTCCTTTAATGACAGCTGGAACTTCTCCTGCACTTTTTTCAATATCTCGTCCTCCGGCAAGCCCAAATCCCGGCACATGGAAATAGCACCATAAATTTTCCCTTTCTCAATCCCCTTTTCAATCCCTTTTTTAATCCCTTTTTCAATATTCTCCTGGTCACGCATCAATAACGTCATATATTCATGCCTCCATTCCCTGTTCTTCTTGGCTTCCTTTACTGCATCCTCCAGCCTCCTTACAAAGGAGTCATCCGGCATTTTTCCGGCCACGTAGTCCAAAAAGGCCCTTAACTCCCTGCTTACGTCATCCAGACGGCCATCTGCATTCAGGAATATTTTTGTTGTTTCATCCCCAAGCGGAATGTCTTTGTCTTCTTTGCAGAAGTTCTCAAAAGTATAAATATGCCTTTGGTTTTCACCAGAAAATTACTCCATCAATTCCCGGCTTACTCATTTCATTCGTTGCGTACTGCTTATCTTAATAGTAAAAGTGTGCGCCTTGCTGGGAGGTGTGCCCTTAATCGCCCACAAAATTCACCCGGACGCTTTCCGCCGAAAATCCATCCCCTCATAAACCCTTACAGGATTCCCCCTGACAATCCTTGTATGCTCCCTCCATGCCTGGTTTGCCTGCTTATCCCCTGCCGCCTGTTCCATGGCTGCAAGGATTCCCTGCAGCCGTTTCAATGCTTTCTGTTTGTTCATGTACTGGCTTCTTTCTTCCGTGGAGGCAGCTGTGATTCCTGTGGGGATGTGGATGACCCTCACCCCTGTCTCCACCTTGTTCACATTCTGCCCGCCTTTCCCGCCGCTGTGGAACTTTTCAACCCGGTAATCCGCTTCTGACGGTATCTCTTCCTTTTCCGGGATGATGCTCACGTCCACGTACCAGTTCTTCCTTTTATGCCCCGGCCTTATCGGGCTCTTACATATCCAAAGGACTGTACCCTTAAGGGATGACATATCCGCCCCGGCTTCAAAGAGGATGGAATGGAAACATCCCTTCCTCCGGCCCTCCCTCTTCGAAATTTCTTCAATACCCGGGAATTCCTTTTTCCATGTATCAAATAGCTTCCCTACGGCCAGCTGGCATTCTTCCGGCCCCTGGCCCGCACTTATCTGCACAAGCATTTTCTATCCCCCCTATCCTTTCCCTCCTGCTTTGAAATTGTAGACTGGCCTTAATATATTGGTAACTTCCACGGTATCCCCTATATTTTCCAGCAGCTTCCCTAAAGGCCGGTAGGCAAAGGGAGCCTCGTCTAAAGTATCCGCACCGATGCAGCTGCAATAGACGCCTTTCATCTCATTCCTGAATGCAGAGACCGTGTAATGGCTTTTTACCTCATCGCGCCGCATACTCCTGCCCGAGCCATGGGGCGCGGACTCATTCCAGTCTGGGTTTCCTTTCCCGATTCCAAGGATTACCCCGTCGCGCATATTTACAGGGATAATCAGCCGTTCGCCTTTCGCTGCGGAAATAGCCCCTTTGCGCAAAATCTTCCCGCCTGCAAGGGTTTCCATGCAATTATGGGCCGAAGAAAAGCGCTCCGTCTCCTTAAACTTCATCCCCTTCAATATCTCCGCCAAGATAATATCCCGGTTTAGCTGCGCATATTCCTGGGCCACGCCTACGTCATGGATATAATCCTCCATCAACTCCCCTTCCAGCCATGTCATAGGATAGGGAACTTCAATCCCTTTCCCCTTCAGAAGCACTGCCCCTTCGTCCACATAATAATCCGTAACTTCCTTTCCCAGATGCCTGCTTCCGGAATGGACGATGATATATAGCCTTCCATCCTCATCCTTATCCACCTCTATAAAATGGTTCCCGCCCCCAAGGGTTCCAAGGCTTAAGACAGCTTTTTCCTGATGGATATGCTTATAGCAGTAAAGCCGTTCCAGCCCAAATCCCTCTGCCATATGGTGTTCCTTTTTCCTTGTCTGGAAACCGGCAGGGATGCATTTGATTACCTTATCCAGCTTCTGCATCTCCACCCTTTTTTCTTTGACCACTGCACAGGTCATGCCGCATCCGATATCAATGCCCAAAAGATTGGGTATCATCTTTTTCCCCACGGTCATAGTAAGGCCAATCGTTCCCACCATTCCTGGATGGACGTCCGGCATTACCCTGATTTGGCTGCCCTCCGATACCGGATTGTCGCATATCATCTTAAGCTGCGCCCTTGCATAATCTTCCATATCGTCTGTAAAAACTTTTGCTTCTGAATATATACCTTTTATTATTTCCATAAATTATTCTCAATTCGAACATCTTTGCAATTCAGTGGGAAATAGCCATCTTCCCCTGCTCGCTGCGCGGCCCGCATGCTGCCCTGGCAGTAAACTTCCATATACAGGCCTGTGCAATCGGGCAAGGGAGAAACCTCCTCCCTACTCGCTGCACATGGCGCACGTTGCGTCAGCAACAATTTCATCTTCATCTGTGCGACGGGCGTCCGTCACCTTAGCTGACATATTTCATTTGGACGCCCGTGTGCATAAAAAAAACACCCCAACAAGAGGTGCCAAAATCATCTTCCTTTTCTCTCTGCATGCCTTATAAGTAGGAACACATTGTTACCCTCCCCGGGTCAATCTATCGGCTCAAAAGAAAGACGGCTGCGCCTTTTGTTTCCATTGCTGCATATTAAATTCGTTTGATATTTTTTCCCTGACATGGCGTCCGTCTCCTTCCTCAATGCTGAAAATCTTCCAACCGGTTACGGGTAACAGGATAACATAATCGTTCCAGAATGTAAACCCTTTTTAGAAAATTCATTCAACCATTATTCGACTTTCAAATATCTATTTTATATGTAACAACATTGAGTATATGCAAATTTTTAGTTCTATTTCGTTGAAAAGTATATTATTATAGGGAGTTTTCGACTTACAAGTCCAAAACTATTGACCTTTTCAAATTTTCAATCATCCTTTTCCTCTGCTCCAACATTGGCAGCATTACTTCTCCCAACAGCATCGGCAATGTCTTATCCAATGAAGGTGACATTCAAGGAAATACCTTTGCAAGCAATGATATTACCTACAAAAATACCGACGGCAAAGATATCGCCCAGAATGATATTGCTGGCAAAAGTAAAACAAACAGAAATGTTGCCGGCAAAACCGTAAGCAAATATATTTCCATGCTTCATAGAGCCTTTATCTTCTACTCCGTTGGCAGATATGATGTGAAAGGCAAACAGCTGCTGAAAACATTGGGAAAAAACTACATCATTGATATGGGCTTCCGCAATATGCTGCTGGGTTATCGCGATGCAGACAGGGGGCATATTATCGAAAACATCGTATTCCTGGAGCTGATTCGGCGCGATTACCACGTTTATATTGGAAAAGTAGGGGAAACAGAAGTTGACTTCGTGGCAGAAAA
Source organism: uncultured Lachnospiraceae bacterium (assembly GCA_910579645.1). GTDB lineage: Bacteria > Bacillota > Clostridia > Lachnospirales > Lachnospiraceae > Kineothrix. The sequence goes on from CAJTVK010000028.1 coordinate 18,096, forward strand.
GCCAAGCGACAAGCTGTATATCCAGGTAACGGAAAGCATGCAATCCCCCGAAACCCGCGAACGGGAGCTTCGGCCATTGCGCATGATACCTGACAACTACGAGAAAATCATATTGTCCATGGACAGGAGCTATATTACTTCCTATGACGGAATCAAGTCCTTGTATTTAATTGATTGGCTGCTGGCCTAAAACAAAAAGGCCAGCAATTCATCGGCTTAAGATTCACCCATTTGTTCCGAAACCACCTTGCACCGCTTTTTATAGCATGCAATCCCATATTTATATATTGTCCTCATGCCATCGTCAAGCAATACCTCTTCATAATTCTTTTCGCCAATTTGTTTCAATGCCTCCCTGCATCCGGCATCGAATGCCGCTTTCTCCGCATACTTAATTTCAATAATAATGCCGATTTCCTTATCCTCAACTTCCACGCTGATATCGCTGTACCCCTCGCCGGACTCCGCATTCGACCTGACTTTCCATCCATTCATTCCTGCAAACAGGCCCAGTAAAATACCATGGTAAAAATTCTCCTTCATCCCCTTCCGGGCATTGCTGTCACGGATACTGATGGTCTTTCGCAGATATGATGTAAACCCTTTCTCTATGGCCTCCACGTCATTTTTTTCAAATGCCCTGCAAAAATCTTCCAGCTTTGGCATATCCCTTCTGGTCTCTGCCGCAAACCATTCCTGTATCTGTTCCACGAATATCCACCGTATTTCCTTGTTTGGAATCGCCAGGCTTATGAACCCATCGCCGTCTTCTTCCCCACACTGGGTCAGGTAGCCTGTAGTAAAAAGGATGCTCCAAAGGTTATCAACCGTAGAATCCAAATCCTTGTAAGTTAATTCCTGCCGGATTTTCTTTCTGATGCTTTTGCCGCTAACCAGCAGTTCCATCTCATCCCTGGCCGCCCCGTCCGCCTTATCTATAAATTTCCTGATAATACTGTTGCTACTTGTATTTACCCAATAATTCTGCGGATGCTCAGAGTGGTTCATCTTCAGCGCATGGCAGTAATTCACAACATCCCACGGGCAATAAATCTCCAGCTTCCCAAAACGGTAGCCATCATACCATTCTCTTATGGCATCATATCTTTCTACAAACCCGTAATACCCCAGCAATTCCATGACTTCCTTGTCCGAAAAACCAAAGAACTCATTGTATTGTACATCTTTTACTGTATATACGTTAAAATTATTAAGGCCTGTAAAGATACTTTCCTTAGAAATCCGCAGACACCCTGTAAGGACCGCAAAATAGAGGCTGCTGTTTGTCTTAAGCGCCTGGCCGAACAAAATCCTGGTAAAATCCACCATGGCATCATAATAGCCCGACTGATATGCCCTATCCAGCGGAACGTCATATTCATCAATCAGTATAATAGCCTTTTTTCCAAAATGCTTCTGCAGGAAATGAGACAACATCAGGAGGCTGTTTTCCATAAGGGTGTCCGGCATTGCAAACTCGCCCTTGTCATCCAACGCGATAAGCTTTGTATACTGCCGGCGCTCTGCCTCTGTCAATCTGTCGCTGTCTGCGAGGAATGGGAATCGCCCCGCCTCCATGGCCAATGTAGAACGGAGCCTTCTCTTCGCCGTATCAAAAGTATCGCCGGCTGCATCTTTTAAGCTGATTGAGATAACCGGAAATTTCCCCATATATTCTTTGCAGAGTTCCTCTTCCTTTGAAATTTCCAGCCCATCAAAAAGCCCGCTATCGCTTCCCACCTCAAAGAAATTTTTTAACATACTTACAGTCAGGGTTTTCCCAAACCTCCTTGGACGCGTAAACAGGTTTACATATGACATATTTTCCAGAAGTTCTTTAATCAGCCCTGTTTTATCAATATAATAAAACCCGTCTTTTCGAATTGATTCGAAATCTTCTATCCCCATAGGGAGTTTTAGCTTTTCATCCATATGATACCCCTTTCTTAGAAAATACCGCAAATGCCGAAGCTTCGATATAAAAGGTGTTCCGTCAACAATCGCATAAATTTTATCCATATCAATCTTCGGAACAATTCTCTTTAGAGCCTTGTTGCAGTCTTTATTCCCCAAGCCCGAAATGAACTTGAAATTATTCCGATATACATCCGTTCGCGTAACTCATCTCTTTATTGATTCCAGGGATTGCAGGAAATTTAAGCTAATCCTCCCGTTCCATCCTCAGATACTTTCCTCGCAAATACCAGGCCTGTTCTGAAGATATCTCCTGCTCAACCTCTGCAGCATTAATATCTGCATTCAGCTCACACCAGTATAAATCCCAATGCCAGTCCTCTTTCCCGCTATCCATGATTTCCCAGGATGCAGCCATATTTTTAATAGATGACTGCAGATAAGCGGGCAGCCCCCGTTCAAGATAATCCTTGCATACAGGAAGCTCTGTTTTACTATCATAATCGCCCATACTCATTGCCCTTCCTTAATCCTGAAAATTTTCCAACCGTCAGGCATAATTATAGCCCAAAGCCCCCTAAATCCATCTTTTTTCAAAATATCTTCCAAGCAACCACCTCAAACATATATTACCATACTGTATCAACATCCGCCACCCCATCATTATATACATATCCAGTAAACTCATAAAATAACTTAGGGCTAATATAATAATTATCACTACCGTCTACCGGCACGCTTTTTACCCTCTGTTCCGTCAAACATACGCCTTTTTATACGCAAACCCATTAACATGCACATAAAAAAAGACGCATAATACATAACATAGGGAAAAAGAAATATAACAGTTCGGGAAATACTAAAGGCGCTTTGCAAAGATGGATGGTACACCACATCCATAACAACATTCGCAGCTGCATACAATAACCATGAAAGGAAGTGTATATTATGAGTTATCAGGAAATTGCCAAAAATATGATTGACCGCCTGCCAGACGATAAAATGATTTTCGTTATCAATATGCTTGAAGGGCTGGGGGAAATGTCCGGGCTTGACATATATCCGGATTTCACGCCAAATGCAGAGACAATCGCAGCAATGGCTGAAACGGATGAAATGATAAGGGCTGGGGGCGGGCAGCATTTTGAGGGTTCAACAGAGGAATTGTTTGCCCAGATTCTGGAGGAATAAGGACCATTCCTTAAAGGGAAATTATACCGGATGCCGGGAGTGCCACATTTCCCCTGATTGGCTGCTTATATACCGGGTAAACGGAAATGAATTATACCTCGGCCGAACCGGCACACATTCGGATTTGTTCAGGTTATAGCCAAAAAAGGCATATGCGCTGCTGCATATGCCTTCAATACCGCATCCAGAGCAGCCAACCGTTTAGTCGATGACGGTAGCGTTTTTATCATCCGCGCTTCCCACCTCTTTAAACTGAATATGGTCATAACTTCCATTCTCATCCTCTGCGCCATCGCCATGGGACTGTATCAATTCATCCAGATGCTGGAACACTACTGCCGCGATAAATTTTAACCTGACTCAGAGCGTGTCTTAACATTGCTTTCTGCAAGATGTTGTCCCAATTTGCGTCATATTTTCGCCCAAATTTAAGAGGCGTAGTGAGCTGCGTTGATTAAATCGGGGCGGAAATATGGCGGAAAGTGGTGATGCGGTATACCGCGGCAGATTGCTGGAATGAATTTTAAGACACACTCTAAGACCCAATGTCATTAAGTTCAGCCGCAGGCGGCCGGAGAGCAAACGCATTTACCGGCTCAGAATCACTCATTTGTCCAGTCCTTCATGCTCACATTCATGTCCACGTCTCCCTTAATCCCGTCTACGCTTCCCGTGGAGGAGTACTGCCAGACACTGAACTCATAAGGGAAATAAAGAGGTGTCTGATAAAAAGCAAACCATTTTTCGTATTCTTCCAGCTGCCCCATATCCACCATCAGCAGGAATGTCTTCAGATTTCCGTAAATCATCGGCGTATAGCCTGCCTGCTTTATCCTCTCGCAGAAAGCAATGCACACATCCGTCCAGTCCTGCTGTTCCATATCCTTTGTCCGGGGTTCTTTCGTAGTCACCTCTTCCACGTCCAGCACCACAGGATATGTCACGTCATAACCCTCCAAATGTTCCAAAACAAACTCTGCTTCCTCCACCGCCTCTTCCTTAGTGGTTGCCTGCGTGAAAAAATATACGCCCACATCAATGTCATTCCGCAAAGCACCCTTCATATTATCTTCGTATGTACTGTCCAGCACAAGTTTCCCCTCCGATGCGCCCCGAATCCCAAGACGGATGAAAGCATATTCCACCCCGTCCCCGGCCACCTTCTTCCAGTCAATATTCTCCTGATATCTGGAAACATCGATTCCTTTCTTGGAAGCTACCTGCCCGTCCACAAAATACTCCAGAACATCTTCCTCATTCATCTGAAACTGATCCGCGGCATAGGAATGATGCTTTAAGCTGTCCAGAATCGGAAAAAAGAAATATCTGCCGTCATCCGCCACCACTAATTCATCCTTATAAACCGCCCGCAGCATCGGGGCTGTCCCGTCCCCGCTCTCCATTCTGGCTCTTATGTCATCCAATATTTCCTTTTCTTTATCCAAGGCAGACTTTTCCGCCGCTTCTGCCGCCGCGTCCGCCGTCATTTTCCTAACCTCATCCTCCGTGTATGCAGTGACGGAATTCACCTCATCCACATAGGCCATGGCAACCTGCACTTCGTCATGCAGCTTTTTATTCTCCGTCCAGAGAAAGAAGCAGCCGGCGCAGGCAGTCAATGCCAGCAGAAAAAGGAACACCGAGAAAACGGCCCTTCGCTTTTTCCGCCTCCGGTTCCTGCGCGTCACCCTGCTTTCCGGTACGGCGCGCTCTTCCCTCCTTCTCTTCTGCTCCTTATCCCTTGACTCTTTTGCCCTCCGTGCCTTATCTCTCTGCTTTCCGTTTTCCGCACTCCTGCCCCTCTGCCGGGTACCGCCTCCCCATTGCAGTTCCGCCCCGGGATCGTTCAGGTCATGGATTCTTATATCGTCATCCGTCTCATATAAATTTCTGTTTTCTGTTCTCATCCGCACCCCATCCGTCTTTTCTTTTGCTTCCGTAACCGTTCCCTGCTCCCACTGCCGCTTTTCATCCGCCGGTTCCCTGTCATCAAAGCCGATTTCCGCAGCCGTATCCTTTTTCCGGTTCCAAACTCATCCCTGCTTTCAGAATTTCTCCCCAAAGTAACTCTTATAGCCTTCGCCGAATATTTCCGTGGCACTGGTAACAATCATAAACGCATCCGCATCCTCTTCCTTTACAATTTCCTCCACTTTCGGTGCCAATGGCTTATGCACCACGCACATAATGATTTTCTTCTTGTTTCCGCTGAAAGCCCCTTCCCCGCTCAGCCTTGTCACGCCGATGTCCAGTTCTTCCAGCAGTCTGTCCGTTATCCTGACCTGACAGTCGCTGATAATATATACTAATTTTGCCTCATCCGTACCGTAGAGCACCATATCCAGCACGACGGCCGTCACCACCACCGAAATCCCCGCATACAGGGCGGAGTCAATATTCCTGAACACAATGCCTGACAGCGAGACAATGCACAGATCCATAATGAAAAACAGACTGCCCGTCTTTAAATGAGGATATTTCAGCCGCAGGCATTTCACAATAATATCCGTGCCCCCCGTGGTCGCCCCTCTTTTAAATATAACACCAATGGATATCGCAATCAATACACTTCCTGCCAACGCCGCCAGAAGAATATCGTCCGTTGCGGCTCCGAAACGTGCAAATATATTGGTAAAAATAGAAGTAGCGGCAATTGTATAGAAAGTGGATACGATAAAACGGAACCCAAATTTCCACATGCCAAGCATAATAATCGGGATATTGATAATCATAATCCAAGTACCCGTCTCCAAAGGCACCACCCGGCTCATTATGATAGCCAGCCCGGTCACGCCGCCGGGAGCCATATTGTTAGGGTCGATAAACAGGCTGACCCCTGCGGCATACGCCGCCGCGGCTATGGTAATAATGACAAAATCCAATATCCGCTGCTTCGCCGTCTTCCCCTCTTCTCTTTTCCTCTCATACTCCTGCCGCACCTCGGCTCCATGCCTGCTGCCTTTCCTATTATTCTCCATCTTTTCCCTGCCCCTCCTTAAGCACATCCGAAAATGCTATGCCAAAACTCCATCCGGCCGGATGTAACGCCGGAAAAACATAATTATTCTGTCCCGATTTGCTTTTTATATGATTAACATTGCCACCTTGCTTTTTTCTATGCGGATACCAAACCCCCATCCAAGCAGAAACTAAAGCTTCTCTGACATCCTCCTCTTTTAACATTCTTCTGTCTTGTGAAATATATACATAAAAAGTTTTTTAAGAGAATCTGACTTTTTGCGTTATACTGAACCTTCCGTTCCTTATGGATACAATCAGGAATATACTCTCTATCTCCAAAATCCCTTCTGAAAGTTCCAAGCTGTTCAATGCATAGCCGATTGACGGCAGCGCAGCATAAGAAGATTCAGACAAGTCAGATGCAAAAAACAATTCTTTAACAGTTCCTTACTATCATCTCATACCTTCATAAAGCGGCAATCCAATCTGCACCGTCTATTATAAATTGAATAATATTTTTTATCAATGGCGAAATAAAATATTACTCTTCCTATATTTTTCAGAACTTATTATGATACAATTTGCTCAATGAAAAGGAAGATTTTTATACCAATTTATGCAGATAACCTTGAACCGCTTATCATGGCAAACACTGCTTCCAGTGATAAGATAACAATCAAAAGCAATTTTCAAACACGCTCTAATAATAAAAAATAACCACCAATCCTCCACGCTAAAAGGACAGTGGTTATAAGTAACAAATCGCTTTTCCTACCACAAAATAATTAAAACTTCCCCCCTCCTCCTCCATGCACCGTCCCGGACGAAGATGTATGCGTCTCGGAACCGCCCTTACTGCCGCTTTCCGTTTTTCTCCTGCGCTCAACCTGCCTATAGAGAAACAGATCATTCTTCTTTGTCAGCTGCATACTGCCCTGTTTCACATAATTGTCCGCCGCCGGCTGACGGTGCACTGTTTTCAGCTGCCCCTTCATGATTCCCGTGGCAATCAGCGAAATAATAAATGCCGTCAGAAACGCTGCCGCAAACTTCCCGCCAACCCCGAAAGACCCCTGCGGAAGATTGTCCGCATCGTACGGCTCCCCGTTTCTTGCCTGTGTTATGAAATCATCGCACAGCCCTGCAAAATCCGTAAATGCCGCCGCATAATCACCCGCGCTCAAGCCGACAGCAACTATTTCCGAAATATACTCCAACCCCGCGTCAGTGATTGCCGTTATGCCGTAACCGGCCGTGGATATGTACCAATCCCTTTCCTCCATACTGATCAGAAGCAGAATTCCGTCCCGTCCGTCCCCGAAGCCATAGCCGTTATAATCATAAAAATCATCCGCATACACCATGGCAGACTCCCCGTCCAAAGAGTCCACGGTAACCACCACCACATCGACCTGCTGCCGGTCGCTGATCTCGTCCAACAGATCCGACAATTCCGATTCTTCGTTGTCCGAAAGCAAATCGGCAAAATCCGCCAGCCTTGACATCCCCCCTGCCGCATATGCAGGAAATGACGAAAACAAAAGCAACGCCGAACCTAAAGACAGCACCGGCACCGCCCACAGCAATACCGAAAACAGACAAGCAAATTTCCTATTCCATACCTTCATCCCCGCACCTCCTTACAGCAGACAGAAAACCGCAAATAATGCCATGCCTATGATTCCGGTCAGGCCAAACAGCCATTTTCTGTACGCCGCTTTATCCAACGGCAGGTCACCTACCATCTTTCCCGTCTGACCGTTCATGGCAAAAAGATAATTCTGACCGTTCCACGTAGTACTCAAAAGCCAAAACGGAAAAAGAGCATATGTCACCCGGCCATTCTGAAGCTGAATACTGCCCGCCTCCTTTGTAACCGTCGTATAACCCTTAACCGTCCCGTAAAAGGCATCTTCCGCGCTTTTCCTGATACGCCCGTTGGCACGTTCCACACTCTTCCCTGCGTCCACATCATATTTGTCCGCCAGAAAACCTGCCAGATATGCGGTCTGGAAATCCACCGCCTCCGAGAAATCAAAAGGTTCCACGGACTCCGTCAGATCGTCGGGCATTTTGGCAGAGCCGTCCACGGGCACCCTTTCAAATCCAAGCGTCCCGCCGCGGCTGACCGCATAATATTTCGTCTCGGTATAATCATATTTATTATCGCTCCATGTACGGACTTTCGTCGCCTTATAGCGCATGCTGACATTGGCCCCGGCATCAAACAGCCAAAACGGGACATATACCCCTTTTACTTCCTCTATATGATTCTGACTTTTAAACGCTTTGGGAAGCAGGCGTTTTCCTTCGTAATATTTCTTAAGAGCCGACTTGGCGGCTCTCTTATTCACTTTAAACGGAATCACACAGTCCGGACGCAGCACGCCGGAAAGCCGTCCCGTCATGACTACCGGGTTTCCGCAGAACGGGCAGGAAGTAGCTGCCGTATTCTCGTCGCACGCAATCTCTCCGCCGCAGGATTGACAGACATAGGCATTCATCCCGCTAAGTTCATCCTCCTGCCACACATCTCCCGATGCCATCTGCCAACTCATATCGTCTGCTTGTTCACTTCTCAGTTCTCTGTCATAACCGGCCAAGGTTTCCATTTCAAATTCCGTATCACAGAAAGGACATTTCATTTTCTGTATCGTACTGTCAAAAGCAATGGCTCCGCCGCAGCACGGACATTTATATTCTTGTATTGCCGCCATCCTGCTCCTCCTTTTTCTCAAGTTTATAACGGCTCTCTGTCTGTTCCGATGCCGTTACCTTATATCGCTCTCATTGAACGGGTCGCCGCATTCCGGGCAGAATCTGGGCGGATTTGCAGGATCTTCCGGTTCCCACCCGCACTTATCACACCGATACAGCGGCGCACTCTCCGGCTTCTTTGCCCCGCATTCCGAACAGAACCTCCCCTTGTTGGCCGCACCGCAGGAACAAACCCATCCGCCGTTCTTGACGGGCTTCGCCGCACCGCACTCCTGGCAGAACTTACCTGTGGCTTCCGCTCCGCAGGAACATTTCCAAATACCCGCCTGTTCCGAACGCTGCTGCCGTCCTGTCTGCCGCTGTGCCTCCTGCCGCTGTCCCATTGCAAACAGATTCTGGGCATTCATGCCGCCTCCGGCATTCATGGCCATTCCCATACCCATAAACCCGGTCATCGCTCCGGCGGGATTGGAAGCCGCCGCCTTCATGGCATCCGCTTGGGCGCCTGCCAACGCCGCCCCTGCCATATTCGGATTCTGCAAGGCCGCCGTACGCTGTAACTGCTTAATCATCTCCGCATCTTCCTGCGGCAGTGTAACGGAGCCAAGCGCGATGCTGACTATCTTCAGTCCGCGCAGTTCCCCCCACTTTGCCGAGAGGGCAGCATTCATCGCATCCTCCAACTCCGTGTTATGAGAAACAATCTGGTTGGGACGCAGTTCCAGATCCGAAAGCCGGCCGAATGCCGGCTGAAGCGCACTGACAAACTCCGTCTTCAGCTGACTGTCCAACTCGCCGCGCTCATAATCCTGTTCCACATTGCCGCAGACATTTGTATAAAACAGCAGCGGATCGGCTATTTTATAAGAGTAAACACCGGAGCACCTGACCGATACATCCACATCCAAGCCAATCTTAGAATCCACCACGCGAAACGGAATAGGATTCGGCGTTCCGAATTTATTGTCCACCAGTTCCTTGGTATTAAAGTAATACACTCTCTGATCCTTGCCTGTGTCGCCGCCAAAAGTGAAACGCTTCCCTATCGTCCGGAATGTCTCCCTGATACTTTCGCCAAGGCTGCCTGCAAAAATGCTCGGTTCCGTGGAAGTGTCATATCTGAATTCGCCCGGTTCCGCACAGACTTCCACAATTTTCCCCTGCTCCACAATCATCATGCACTGACCGTCCGCTACGGCTATTACGCTGCCATTGGAAATGATATTGTCATTTCCTTTGGTGTTGGAAGACCGGGAACTTGTGCGTTTCCTTCCCTTTACAACCATAGTATCCTTATCCATTGCCTCACAGTAGAAAAATTCCTTCCACTGATCCGCCAACGTTCCTCCCAATGCGCCCATTCCTGCTTTTATTAATCCCATATGAAAACCCCTTTCTATGATTTTTCTATGATTTCTGTCTTTTTGTAAATACCGGAAAACACCATAAATCATTTCCTTATGACATTTTCGGATAAGTATAGCACTTTCCTGCATAATCATGGATATTTCGGCATGAAACGACCTATTACTGCACCGAATCGACCGGAAACGCGGCGTGAAGCAGGGAATCGGTACAGCGCGGCAAATCGTAGGAGAGACAAATTTTCAGACACGCTCCGGCACCCTGTCATTGCATAATCATGATATAAATACCTGCTTTCTGTCAAATGCAAATGCAAGGTATAAATTTTTAACCTCACAGCACTTTCCGTGGGGGATAGGAATCTCTGCCTGATTTTCCATCGTGACCGCCTTGTAGGAAATCTTCCGTATGTACTCCATATTGACCAGAAACGAACGGTGCGGACGAATGAAATTTTCATACTGCGCCAGCTGACCGGATAACTTATCCATACTTCCGGTACCTTCCCATACCTGGCCGTTTTCCATATAGAACAGCAGCGTGCGCCCGAGCACTTCGCAGTATTCCAGTTTTTCCAGTTCAATCCGTGTTATCCCGCTTTTGCAGCGAAGAATCAGGCTATGCTGCCTTTCTTTTCGGCATTGGGATATGGCGGAGTCCATCAGCCTGAAAAAGTTCTCCTCCCTAATCGGTTTCATCTGATAAAAATATGCATCCACTGCATAGGACTGCACCGCAAACTCGGAAGACGAGGTAAGAAAAATAATTTTTACCACGCTGTCATACTGCCGGATTTCCTTTGCAATATGAATTCCGTTTTCATTGGGCAGGATAACATCCAGAAACAGAATATCATAACGGATACCTCTCTCGATTTCAGCCAGCAAATCCATAGAACTGCAAAAAACTGCATGCTCAATCTTCTGCCTGTGTTTTACGCAATACCGGCCAAGCAGGCCTTTCAGTTCACCCAACACAGACATGTCATCATCACAAAATGCGACCTTTATCATAAAAACCTTTTCCTTTCTTCCCCTGTGCCAAATGCATATGCATTATATGGAATATCATGCAAATGCTTGACATAACATCCTCTATTTATTAAATTATTTACTAAGGAACTGTTAAGAATTCACTTTGCATATGACGCAGGGCAAATCTTTTTATGCAAGGCGGAAGAATGAGGCGTACCGGGGATATGCCGATTGACGGCAACGCCGCATAAGAAGATACAGACAAGCCAGATGTATAGATTCATTCTTTAACAGTTCCCAAGGAACTACTATGAAAGATAATATATCAGACATCCGTGCCAAAAGAAGCCGCCGGCGCGAAATGTCGCCGAAACTGCGCGAATGGCATATGAAATCTGTAACGGAATATGAGGAACGAGTGATACATATGAAAATACCACAAAGAACTTTGGCAATACTTACAACAGCATTTCTGCTGTCAGGCAGCTTCCCGGCAGCTGCAGCAGAGACGGAAAGCATCCAAACGACGGATAAAGAAATGACGGCCAAGACATCATTGCCGGAAATGACAACCGTATCCGGGAACCAAACGCCCTCCACGGACGGCATACTAACCGATATGCCGCAGCAGGACACAGCCGGCTCCGAAGGAGACGAAAAGGATTATCCGATTCCCGGCGAAGCACCCCCGTTCCGTGCCCACATAGAACATCCTTACATGGGCTATACCGTAAGAGGTGTTTTTAAAGACTTTACGCCCGACATCATCCGGATTGACACACTGTATTCACTGGACGGCGGGAACTGGCAGACTGTCGTCGGCGGAGATTGGCTTCTCAGTAATCTGGGCACCGATGATAAGGACAAGTTATATACACTGGAAAACCAGTACTGCGTCTATAATGCCTACGAACCAATGAAAAGTTATACATTAGGAGAAATAGACCACTTTTACTTAAAACTGCGCATCACCAAAAAGAACGGACTTTCCTATGAAACACAGTCCGCGGTCATTGAACGCGGCGGCCTGCAGCCGATTCCGGAAGGAACGGCATACAATGCCATGTTTTCCTCCGCCCTTGCTGTCCGGGAACCGGATCCGGGCTCACCATACCGCTTCCGCATGTACGGCAGATACCAGCTTACCGTATCTGCCGATGCCACGGCCGAAGAGATATCCGCGCTCTTGCCGGATACCCTTCCCGTGGAGGTTCAGCTTAGTCATGGACGGGATTTCAGGATAGACGGCACGGTTGATTGCCCCGTCACATGGAAAACGCTTTCCCTCCCCCGGCTTTCGGCCGGGGAAAGCATAACGATTCCTGATGCTGCCGAAGAGATAGTCGTCCCAAGCGGCACTCTGCTTACTACGCCCGTCGGCACCTTTCGGTTAGACCGGCCGATTTTCCTGGACTCTTTTCCTCTCACGGATGAAGTCAGACTGGTTCTGAATGTCTGTGACCAAGACGGAATTCCTGCAGGAACATTAAAAGAGGATAGGGACGGACTGAAAATAGCATTCCGCCAAACCCCCACCGGTGCCGCCGACATACAGGCATATGTCCTGACAGAAGGGGCATCCATATGGACGGAACTGACCGGGCTTTCCCTGCTGAAAGAACTAAACACACAGCCTTCCACTGAGAACAGCGGATTTGCACTTGTATTGCGCAGTGACCAAGAACCATACAGGTCTTTTCTGGCGGCTCAAAAAGCAGGAACGATTCCCACACCGTTCTTTGTAGGCCTGAAAATTAAGGGAGGCATTTATGATGGCAGACAGCTAATCCTCCCATGGCCGGATATCTATGACGAACTGCCTGACCTGCCGGAAATCCGCGCTTCCGAAGGAAATGAGGGCAATGCCGGAGCCGACGACAAGAACGACGGCACCGCATCCGGACAGCGGCCTAACCTGCCTTATACACCGGAGGACAGTCAAGGGAGTCTGCCGCCCGATTCCTCTCCGGACACGGATGACAATCAGGAGAGACTTCCTCCTAACCCCTCTGCGGGCACGGATGACAGTCAGGACGGACTTCCCCCTAATCCCTCTGCGGATGCGGGTGGCAGTCTGGACGAACTTCCTCCTAATCCCCCTGCGGATGCGGGTGGCAGTCTGGACGGACTTCCCCCCAATCCATCTGTAGATGCGGAAGGCAGTCTGGACGGACTTCCTCCTAATCCCTCTGCGGATGCGGGTGGCAGTCTGGACGGACTTTCTCCGAATCCCTCTGCGGATGCGGAAGGCAGTCTGGACGGACTTTCTCCGAATCCCTCTGCGGATGCGGGTGGCAGTCTGGACGGACTTTCTCCGAATCCCTCTGTGAATGCCGAAAACGTCACCGACACAAGCAATAAAGATAAAGGCTCGGCAGCCGGACAACAGCCTAACCCGCCTCATACACCGGAGGGAGGCCAAAAAGGGCTTCCTCCCGCTCACGAAACCGGAGCCGTAACAGGCGGCGAAGAAAACAGCACGGAAACCGGACAGCGGCCTCATCCGGTACTAATCGGTACCGAAACCAAACAGCAGGCGGCACCGATTCATACATCGGAAATTGCTTCTGCAATCCCCGAAAAGACTTTGCCAGCCACACCGGATACAGGCGGCACATCCGCTGCCGCTCCAAAGGAAAGCATAAATTCCTCTTCGCATACAATAAGCACTGCGGCAGACACAAAAAATGCAGCCCTGCTTCCGGCAACGGCAGCCATAACCGGCTGTATCGGCGCCGCCGTCTGCAAAGCAAAAGGAATCAGCCCTTTCCGCCGAATCATAGGCAGAATCCTAAGCCTCCTGCGCAAGCCAGCACCCCCGCTGTAAGCAGCCCCTCAAATGCCCCGCCAAACGGAAACAAAAGACTTGGTACGCATGCCATATCGGTTTTTCCAATACATCATTTCATGAAACGGATATGATGAAAATCTCGCTTTTTGTAAGTGCAGAAAATGAGCAAAAAATGAGTCGGCGGCAGTTATGATGCAACTTGCAGTTTTTCTGATATACATGGCAATCAGGCAGCATTTTAACGGGGCGATGCTGCCTGACGCATCCCGGCGGCAACGGCACCGGCAGCAAATATCAGGCACCGGGATGTATCCGCGGAAATTCCATGACAAACTCCGTGCCCTTCCCTACCGTGGAATGCACGTCAATCGTCCCACCCATTTCGGTCACAATGCCGTGGACAATATACAGCCCCAGCCCCGTCCCAGTCTCCCGGTTCTTCACTCCCACATAAAACCGCCGGAAGACAAGCGGCAGTTCCTCTTTCGGAATGCCGCAGCCGGTGTCTTCCACGGCCACACGGATTCTGTCGCCTTCCGGCCGTGCAGATACCGTGATGCACCCGTCAGGAGGCGTCGCCCTTAGCGCATTGTAAATCAGATTCTCAAAAAGAATATTCAGCTTTTCCGGCTGTGCCATCAGAAACGCATCCTGCTCCGGCGGCTCCACGGTCAGATACACGGACTGCACTTCGGCTTCCCCACAGTGAGCGGCGTATATCTCCGAAAGCATCTCCCGGACGGATATCCGGACCCGTTCCCCCTCAATCTTATCCAATGCATTGATTGTGGAAAGCCCCTGCAGCCGCCTTGCCATTTCCCATTGCTTTGCTTCCGCTTGGTTCAGATAATTCTGCAGTTCCTTATCCACGCCCAAACCGCTCCTGCGAATGGCCTCAATAAAAGACTGGGTAGCAAATACCGGTGCTTTTAAGTCATGCGCCATATCGGAAAAAAAAGCCTTGCGTTCTTTTAAAAGCTGCGTAACCTCTTCCGTACGCTTTCTCACCTGCTCCTCCAAATGATTGGTCAGCATATGATTTTCTTTCAGAATGCGGCGGCTGCGCGATACCATCATAGCGCCAAACAAAAGCACCAGCAAAAGCCCGCACCATTCAAACTGCCAGAAAAAACGGATTGGCTCGAAACGGTTGGAAAAGAAAAGATTGGCCAATAGCCCCGTTCCGAACACAATACATGCAGTCAGCGTATAGCGGCTTTCCCAATTCCGTGCCCCCGCTCCCCACGCGGAAAGCAGGACGGCTGCAAAGAAAGTAACCGCATAATAAAGATCCGTCAGCCGTCCGTGAACAAAAACCGCCCAAGGCAGAACCGGAATCAGCAGGGCAAGCGACAACAGAACGGCCGGAAGTCCCAACAGAACCACCCGTACCCCTCTCCACACTCTGCCGCGGCCACTGCCGGTGGCCAAAAACGTAAGCTGCACGACACAGAAACACAGACAATACATTGCCAGGCTCTGTATCAGAAACCAATGCCGGACCATGGTCAGAGAGGTAAAATACGATAATAAAAGCACAAAATACCGCGCCATATATAAGGCATAGCTACAGCAAAGAGCCCCAAACCAACGGGCAAGCCCGCCCCCCGTCCGCCAAAGGAAAAAAGTAAATACCGCCAGTGCCAGAGGAATCAGGAATGCCAGCGCATAAGCAAACCCCTGAATGCTGCCCACCTGAAAAATTGTCTTGACGGTACCCAGTGCCGGAGGAAAATACATACCGCTGTAATACCCCAGTTCCGATGAAGTCTCCACAGTCAGAATATGCTCTCCCGCTGTCAGCAGAAATGTAATCCGGCCGCTGCCCGTTCCTTCCGCAAGACTTACCCCATCCAGCAGAATCGTATAATCGGAATACAATTGCGGAAAATCCACCGCCACAATCCGCTCTGCCCCATCATAACACAGTGTCAGCCGATAACGTGCCTCCCCATGCGGAAAAACCGTTAAATCCCTGCGCTGCAGGTTGGAAAATTCCCCGATATAAGTCGGCTTATCCGTCACGCGCGCGTCCGTCAGCAGCCATCCGTCAATGAGAAAAATCGGATTTCTCCGCTCCAAATCAGCCTCGGACAGACGGATTGCGCCGGATTTTCCGTACGGAGGCGGTGTATGATACTTATTGTCCCTATAGAAAAGCAGCATGAAAAAAAGCGTCGTCACAGCCAATGAAACCAACGGCTGCAGCCAGATTCTATACCGCTCCATATGCATATTCCTCCTTTTCTATGAAAAGAGACACCCAAAATCTATGAAATCTGCCGACTTATTATTTTGCAGGCACGAACCGGTAACCCTGTCCCCATACCGACTCAATAAAACGATGCCCTTCCCATGCTTTTTCCAGCTTCCGCCGCAGCCGTGACATATGCATCTGCACCGACTGTCCGCCGTCCCAAGGCTGGCCGCTCCATATCATGCCATAAATTTCTTCCGGCGTAAAGATATGCCCGGCGCGCTCCGAAAGACGGCACAGAATATCAAATTCAACCGGTGTAAGGCACAGTTCCTTTTGGTTCATCAGCACTCTGCGTTTTGTCAGATCCAACAGAAGGGGGCCATAATGCAGCTGCGTACGTTCCGACTTAGCCAGCCGGATGCGCGTCTCCACCTTCGCCCAAAATAATTCCGCAGATGTGTCCTTCGTAATATAGTCTATGCCGCCGGCCGCAAACCCTTCCACCTGCTTATCCGGCTCCGTCAAACAGCTTAAGAAAATAATCGGAACTTCCCTTGACTTACGGATTCTCTCACAGACGGCAAACCCGTCTTCACCGGGAATCATCACATCCAGCAGCACACAGTCAAACGGGCAGGCCGCAGCCAGCCGCAGCGCATCCTCGCCGCTTTCCGCTGTCTGCACGATACAGCCATGGCTTTGCAGAATCTCCGCCCAGACAATGCAGTCAGCCGGATTATCGTCCACCAGCAGAATCCTCCAGGAACCGTCAGAGCATCCCGCCCTGTAGGCAGCAGAGTCTTCTGTCTCACACCGATGCAGAAAATGCATATAAGCATTCTGAACCTGACTGCGCCGGTGACGCGATACCGGAACGCTATCTCCGTTCTTCATCCTGATGCCATGACTGTCAATGGTCTGAATATAGCTTAAATTGACAATATAAGAGCGATGTGTCTTAAGAAACTCCGGCCTTGACAGCAGCTTTCCCTCAAAATCCGTCAAAGCCGCAGCCGTCTCACGGACAGTGCCGTCTGCCAAACGAAAAAATACGGTTTTATTCATTACCTCCACATACGCCAGCCTGGCGAAAGCAATTCGGACAACACCGTCCCTGCTCTTGAGCACAAACCCCTGCTCTTCCTGCTCGGACAATTCTCCCTGGATTTTATCCAACAGTGCAAAAAAAGAATCCGCCGATATTGGTTTCAGCAGGTAGTAGTACGCCCCTACACTGTAACTTTCCACCGCAAACTCCGGGGAAGCAGACACAAAAATAAGCCGGACATTCTTATCCAGTTCCCGCAATTCCTGTGCTGCCTGTATTCCGCCGACTCCCGGCATCAGCACATCCAGCAGGACAAGATCGTACTCCCCGCCCCTCATCTCACAAAGAAAATCCGTGCTGTTCGTAAAATAATGACAGCCGACAGATATTTCCCGGTCCGTTTCATATTCCGTAAGCAGTTTCCCTATACGGGAAACCTCCTGTTCGTCATCGTCGCAGACTGCTATCCGCATGGTTCCATCCTCCGCACAAAAATTTTCCGGCATGACAGCTTAACGGAAATATGATACCACAATATGCAGCCGCAGTCAAAAACCCCGCTGCTTGCAGCGGGGTTTCAAACTTGCAGTACCCCAAGGGGCAGAATCTGCCCATTCCAAATAGCCTTCGGCGAAGGGCTCATCCTTTCATGGTCAAATTTACACGTCCGTAAGCTGAACTGCCATGCCGACTTTCCCATTGGCCGGCTCTGCCACTTTTATATGCGAAGTCTGTTTTTCCTTCGAAAAATCTGTCTTTACTCCATCAAAGCCGCAGCCGTTCCCATATAAGCGATTGTCTCATCCTCTGAAAGATACTTTCCCTCATAGGCCGTCTCACCGTCAAGGATATAAACCTCTTCCCCCGACTCACCGAATCCGACGGCAATCTCACTGCCCGAATAAACATCCGAAATGTTAAGCAGTGTCCAGCTGATTCCGTCTTCGTCCGTCTCACTTTCCGCCGCATATGCGCCGCAGAACACATCGCTGTCTCCGTCCGATGTAAATACGAACAGAGAAGCCATCGGCGTTCCGGAAGGCTCGGTAAACATGGAAAATACCAACTCCGTGCCATCCTCGCTGACTGCATAAATTCCCGCCTGAATCATATCCGCCGAAACGTCCAGAAGCGTGAATTCCTCCGTTGCGCTGCCGTCCGCCGCATCCCCGCCGGCCGTTCCGTCCTCCATCAGAGCCGCGGCCGTTCCCATATAGTCAATCGTCTCGTCTGCGGAAAGATACTGTCCTTCATAAGGCGTTCCCTCTGCGTCAAAAATATAAACCTCCTCGTCCGACTCGCCGAAGCCGATTTCAAAATCGCCGTCCGTATAAACATCCGTAACGGTCAGCAATGTCCATGCAATCCCGTCTTCGTCCGTCTCGCTCTCCGCCGTGTAAGCGCCGCATATTACATCGCCCTCGCCCGCGGCGGAAAATATGAACAGAGAAGCCATCGGCGTCCCCGAAGGTTCGGTAAACATAGAGAATACCAATTCCGTCCCGTCTTCACTCACGGCGTAAACCCCGGCCTCTATCATATCCGTGGAAACGTCCAGAAGCGTAAAATCCTCCGCTGCTCCGTTGCCGGCAGATTCCGTATCATTCTCTGTTTCCGCCTCTGCCGGTGTTTCCGTCTTCGTCTCCGCAGCAGGCTTTTCCTTCTCCGCTTCCGGTTTGGCTTCCGGAGTTGTTTCCGCTTTCGTCTCCGCAGCAGGCGCCGCAGTCTCCGTTTTTGCCTCTTCCTTGCCGCCGCAGGCTGTTGTCAGGGATGCTGTCAGGAATGCCGCCAACATAATTGATACCAGTTTCTTTTTCATAGTTTTTCCTCCATTCGCATTTTTCATACTTTTTCCTCTATTAACACATGCCATATTGCATCTCAATCAGTCTACCGTAACTATATGCAAAAAAGAGAGCATTATCATGAATCGACCTCATATTGCATTAAAACGACAATTCACTTCTCTTTGCTCCCTGTGCATCTTCCTTTGGGTACCCGTGTGCATCAAAAAAACTGCCGCACTTTTCATGCGGCAGTTTTTTTGTCTGACTCTAATAAGTACAACGTACGCTATGATTCTTTTTTTCTTTACGAATACCGGAAACCGTATGAATAATGCAGAAGACTATGAAAAGCCCCGTAAAGTTAATCCAGATATCCCTATACGCCGTTTTCGCCAACGCTTCCCTCAATCCCGTAAACCAGACATATCCAAATGCCAACAGCTGAGAAGGCACATATGCAATCACATACCGGAGAATCAAAGGCTTAACGGGCAAATCCGTACACAGCTTAAATGCCGCAACGCCAATCAGAAGAATCATCGCCCTGTCCAATTCATGCCAGTTACCGCTGGGATCCTCATAAATACCGCTGCCAAGGTATAAAACACTATTTAACAAAGTTATCACCGTATAGATTACCGCATAGGCCGACACTATGCTTATCCATTTTTTCTTACTCATTTTTTCCTCCCATTCCGGCCTCTTGGCCCTGTTTGATTTCCGTCAATATGCCTCTGAATGCCTCCGTCACCATTCTGTTTATTTCCTCTGCGGTAAAAACGCACATATTCGTTGCACAAAGTACCGCTATGCCATGTGTGTAAATCCACAAATGGCGGTATAGCTGTTCCGCCTCTTTCTCGGACAAGTCATATCCGTTCCGCACAGACAGCAGAATATCCTCGTAATTGTCATCTATCACAGGCATTACATTGACGGCTGCAAGGGGCTTCGTCTGTTCCGACATAAAAAGCAGCCGGAATAATTTAGGCTCCTGAACCGCAAACCGGATATACTGCGTGCCTACCCCTTTAAACGCCAATTCCTCCCCCAATCCTGCCCTCACATATCCGGCATAAACTGACTTAGCCGATTTTTTCACCTCCTCCTGCACTTCTTCCATGCTTTGAAACACCGTGAATATAGGTCTGGCAGAACTGCCCAGTTCCGCACCCAATGATCTGGCAGATAAAGCTTCCATTCCGTTTTCCCGCACGATTTTCAGCCCGGCTTCTATCATCTGCTCCCGTGTAAATTTTGCTTTTGGCGGCATATTGTCCTCCCCTTTAATTAAATCAGTCGTTTTATAACATTTGTATTAAAACATCCGTTTTAATTATATGCAAAAAAATAGCCTATGTCAATAGGCTTTTGCTTTTTTCCACGGAAATCAATTTTTAGCTGTGAGCCTGTGGATAGGCGATGCCCGGCGGCAAAGTAACCGGCCCGCACACAGAA
>CAJTVK010000029.1 GCA_910579645.1 uncultured Lachnospiraceae bacterium
CAAACGCAGCGGTACTAAGGCACTAAAATACAGTGCCTAAGTACCGGCGTTTTTCAAAGGTCCGAGTAAAAAACATCATTCCGGAAGCAGGCTGCGGCTGGACTTAATGACATTGGGGCTGAACCGTTACCATCTTCCCTTTTCTTTCTGCATCCCTTTGTTCGGATTTGATGCGGTTCCGTCCGTTTCGCTTTTCTTACAAGCTTTTCGCCCCGTCACAGCATAAACGAACGGATCACTTTC
Organism: uncultured Lachnospiraceae bacterium; assembly: GCA_910579645.1. Taxonomy (GTDB): domain Bacteria; phylum Bacillota; class Clostridia; order Lachnospirales; family Lachnospiraceae; genus Kineothrix. Next base: position 244 of record CAJTVK010000029.1, read on the forward strand.
CACACATAATCCCGATAACCGGCCTTCTCCACGGACTTCGCGGCCACAATGGACACGCCCCCGATTCTCTGTCCGTCCAGCTTATAGACCGCTTCCCCTACCGCCTGCCCCTCCGCAACGGGAGCCTCCACAAGTTCCGGCAAGGTAATGGTTTCCTCTATCTGGGACAGATTGCTTCCCTTCGTATCCAGATAACGGAACTCCCCTGCAAAGCTTAAGTTCACTTCATCGTCCACCCCGCCTTTTACCGATAAGGACGGCAAAGGCTCCGTATTTTCATCCACATAGACGTTGCTCACACTGTAGCCGAAATTCAGCAGCGCTATGGCATCCTGAAACCGTACTTTATTGTCCGGTGCAGCCATCACCACGGCAATCAAATCAATGCCGTCCTTGCTGGCCGTGGCAGACAGGCAATATTTAGCCTTGCTGGTAGAACCCGTCTTCAGCCCGGTAGCCCATTCATACTGCTTCAGCAGCTTATTCGTGCTGGACAGCGTAAAATTTGTAGTTCCCTGCCTTGTGACATGGGTAATGTCCTCCATCCATATTTTCGTATAATTATATACTTCCGGATGCTTCGTCACCAATTCCCGGGACATAATTGCCACATCCCTTGCCGTTGTATAATGCCCGTCGGAATCCGTCAGCCCGCAGCAATCCTCAAAATGAGTATTGTCCATCCGCAGTTCTTCCGCTTTCTGATTCATCAGCGCCACAAACTCTTCCTCACTTCCCGCAATATACTCCGCCACCGCCACACAGGCATCGTTTCCCGAAGCTACGGCAATGCACTTTATCATGGTATCCAGTGTCTGCACTTCCCCTTCCTCCAGAAAGACCTGCGAACCGCCCATGGACTTAGCATAAGAGCTTGTAATCACTTCATCCTCCAAATGTATCCTCCCCGTATCCAAATGGTCAAAAATCAGCAGCAACGTCATGATTTTTGTAATGCTTGCCGGGCTTCTCCTCACATCCGCATCTTTCTCGCACACAAGCTGCCCCGTAGAAGCTTCCACCACTATATAAGAAGGCGCTGACACCTCCGGAGCCGCCTGCACACACAATACAGAAACAAGAGCCAGATAAACACTGCCTATCCAGCCAACCGCAACTCTTACCAATCTTTTCACCTTGCACACTCCCGTCTATGTGTTCTACTATTATAAATATAAAAAAACGGCTCACATTAGAACCGTTTTCCTATCATTAGTCAATACCACCGCGCCTTAAAATTTTCATACCGATCCATCAGCTTATCCTTCTTCTCCTTCAGGTCAACATGAAAGATATTCATCAGCTGAATCATATAATCCACCGTCACCACTGCCAAAATCAGACTGCAGATCTTGCTTCCCAACGAGAAACTCCATCCGTCTATAAATGCCATCACCTTGGAATGCAGGAACAGAATAATTATCACCGCATAAAACCCCCAGGCAATCGTGCTTTCCAGACAGACAATGCCCTTATAATTATATGGCTTGTCATTATAATCCCACCAGACCTCGCCAAACAGCCGAAGCATCAGTTTCCCCACCAAAAACTCAAACATCGTCGCCGTAACCGCCCCTGCCAGATACAGCCAGAACACATGCGCCTGCAGCGGACTCAGCACCAAATACCCAACTACCGCACCGAATCCATAAATCGGGCAGAACGGGCTTTTTGCAAAACCGCGATTGGTAATCTTCCGGTTGCAGACGGACATATAAATCGATTCCACTCCCCATCCGATTACGCTATAAATAATAAATGCAGATACAAGATGATAGACATCCGTCCCAAAAATTTCTTTTGTCCACATAATCCTCCCCCCCTGCTCCTATCTGCTCCATACTACATAATCCCCGCCGGCAATCGGCAGCCCTGCCGTCAGCAGCGGAACATTCCGCCTGGCCCATTGCCCATGGAAATTACTCATACACCATCATTATTTCATAACATAATATAACAAAATCCCTGATATATAATCAGGGATCTGTCATACATAAAATTTTAATTATATTTACGTTTTCTTGCTGCTTCAGACTTCTTTTTGCGCTTAACGCTTGGCTTTTCGTAATGCTCTCTTTTACGAATCTCCTGCTGAATACCTGCTTTTGCACAGCTTCGTTTGAAACGGCGCAAAGCACTATCCAAAGTCTCGTTTTCTTTTACGATAACATTTGACATCTCACACCCGACCTCCCTTCAGTCCCTCCAAGTATCTTGACTGATTGGGTTTATTCTATTTCTCGTACATACAGTGAATTCACGAATCATCATGCACTTTAATTATTATACCACATTTTTCTATGCAGTCAACCCATTTCGTGAATTTTTATATCAAACTTTTTTATGTCAATTCCGCAAACCAATCGAAGATTAATTTTAAGTAAAAATTGGTTTTAAGCAAAGATTGGTTTTAAGCGGCTGCTTGGCACGTTACCCGCGAGAATCAACGGGCGTGTCAGTTCAGCTGTCCTTCCAACACATGAACCGCTTCTGCAATGGCTGCATCCATCCCCGCCGGGTTCTTGCCGCCTGCCTGTGCCATATTGGGCCGTCCGCCGCCGCCGCCGCCCACCAAGGCCGCAATGCCTTTTAACAGATTGCCTGCATGGGCGCCCTTTGCCATTGCCTCCTGCGTTGCCATGGACACCAGATTCACTTTTCCGTCTTTGTCGGACAGCAGGACGATGACGCCTTCCCCCAGCCTGCCTTTCAGCTGATCGCCCAAATCCCGCAGGCCGTTCATGTCCACGCCGGCCACTTTTGCCGCCAGCAGCTTCACGCCCTTGACTTCCTGCACCTGATCCGTCACATCGCCCAATGCCTCTTTTGCAGCCTTGCTCTTCAGCGACTCGTTTTCTGCCTGCAATGCTTTGATTTCGGCCATCATATGCCCCAGCCGTTCCACCAGGCCCGCAGGCGTAGTCTTCACTGCCTTCGCCGCCTCCGCCATGGTCTTTTCCAGTTCCGCATAATACCGGAACACACCGTTCCCGGTCAGTGCCTCGATTCTCCTGACGCCGGCTGCCACGCCGCTTTCCGACAGAATCTTAAAGGCGGAAATCACGCCGGTATTTGCCACATGGGTACCGCCGCACAGTTCAATGGAGAAATCCCCCATCTTTACCACCCGCACCGTCTCCCCGTACTTCTCCCCGAACAATGCCATGGCTCCGCTCTTCTTCGCTTCCTCTATGGACATCTCATTGGTTTCCACCCGTACGGATTCTGCGATCTTTTCATTTACGATAGCTTCCACTTCGGTGATTTCTTCCTCGGTCATAGCCGAGAAATGGCTGAAATCGAACCGCAGACGCTCCCCGTCCACATAGGAGCCTTTCTGTTCCACATGTGTGCCCAGCACGGTACGCAGCGCTTTCTGCAGCAAATGAGTGGCACTGTGGTTCTTGCATGTATCCGCCCGCCTTTCGGCATCCACGGTAAGAGTCACCTTATCCCCCGTCCGGAACATGCCTTTTGTCACCTCGCCGATATGCCCCACTTTGCCGCCTAACAGCTTGACGGTATCCATGACCTCAAAAACGGAATCCGCCCCGGAGATTGTCCCATGATCCGCACACTGTCCGCCCATCGTAGCATAAAAAGGTGTTTCCTCCACAATAATCGTGCCCGTGTCGCCGTCCGCCAATGCCTCTGCCAGTTCCGTCTCCGTAGTCAGCACCGTAATCCGAGATTCGTGCACCAAGCGGTCATAGCCGACAAAACGGGTCGTGACTGCCGGGTCTATGGATTCGTATACCGTCACGTCGGCTCCCATATAATTCGTCACCTTACGGGCGGAACGTGCCTTTTCCTTCTGTTCCTTCATGGCCTCCCCGAAGCCTGCCTCATCCACTGTGAATCCTTTTTCCCCCAAGATTTCCTTAGTCAGGTCAATGGGAAATCCGTAAGTATCATACAGCTTGAAAGCTTCTCCGCCGGCCAGTTCCTTCTGCCCCTCTTTTTCCATCACGCTTTCCATATCCGCAAGGATTGCCAGCCCCTGATCGATGGTCTTATTGAACTTGCTCTCTTCCTGTGTGAGCACATTAAAAATAAAGTCCTTCTTCTCTTCCAGTTCCGGATAACCGTCCCTGCTTCCCTCTATCACCGTATTGCTTAAATTGGCAAGGAACTGTCCCTCTATCCCGAGAGTCCTTCCGTGCCTTGCCGCCCGGCGGATAATGCGCCTCAGCACATAGCCCCTGCCCTCATTGGAAGGCATGATGCCGTCGGAAATCATGAAGGTGGCCGAGCGGATATGGTCTGTCACAATGCGGATGGAAACATCCCACTCATATTTCTTCTTATATTCTTTGCCTGCCAGCTGACATACACGGTTACGCAGCGCCTGTATGGTATCTATGTCAAATATGGAATCCACATCCTGCACTACCGTGGCCAGACGCTCCAAGCCCATGCCCGTATCAATATTCTTCTGCTCCAGTTCGGAATAATTCCCTTTGCCGTCGTTGTCAAACTGAGTGAATACATTATTCCACACTTCGATATAGCGGTCGCAGTCACAGCCTACCGTACATCCCGGTTTGCCGCAGCCGTATTTTTCTCCCCGGTCATAATAAATTTCGGAACAGGGGCCGCAGGGACCGGAACCATGCTCCCAGAAATTGTCTTCTTTCCCAAAACGGAAAATCCGCTCCGGCGCAATGCCGATTTCTTCGTTCCAAATACGGAAAGCCTCGTCATCCTCCAGATAAACCGAAGGATACAGTCTGTCCGCATCCAAACCCACTGCCTCTGTCAGAAATTCCCAGCTCCAGCGGATTGCCTCATGCTTGAAATAATCACCGAAGGAAAAATTACCCAACATTTCGAAAAATGTGCCGTGACGTGCCGTTTTCCCGATATTTTCAATGTCCCCGGTACGGATGCATTTCTGACAGGTAGTCACCCTTTTCCTGGGCGGTATCTCCTGACCGGTAAAATAGGGCTTTAACGGCGCCATGCCCGAATTTATGAGAAGCAGGCTGTTGTCGTTATGGGGCACAAGCGAAAAGCTTTTCATGGCAAGATGTCCCTTGCTTTCAAAAAATTCCAAGAACATTTTTCTAAGTTCGTTTACTCCATATTGTTTCATTTTATCTCAAATCCTTCCCGTATTCCATATCTTCACATACCTTAAAAAGTAAATTTATCCGCAAAATACGCGTCCAGACTGTCAATGGCCACTCTCTCCTGCTCCATGGAGTCGCGGAACCGCACCGTCACGCATCCGTCCGTCTCGGAGTCGAAATCATAAGTCACGCAGAAAGGCGTGCCGATTTCATCCTGCCTGCGGTACCTCTTCCCGATATTGCCCCTGTCGTCAAACTCACAATTATATTTCTTTGACAGAAGGCCGAAAATTTTCTCCGCGCCCTCGCTCAGTTTCTTGGACAACGGAAGCACCCCTATTTTAACCGGAGCCAAAGCGGGATGAAAATGCAGTACGGTACGCATATCCCCTTCCCCTAAATCTTCCTCGTCATACGCGCCGCAGAGCACTGCCAGAAACAGCCTCTCCACGCCCAAAGAAGGCTCTATGACATAAGGGATATATTTTTCCCTCTTCTCGTCGTCAAAATAACTCATATCCTGCCCGGATACATTCTGGTGCTGCGTCAGGTCGTAGTCCGTCCTGTCCGCAATCCCCCAAAGTTCTCCCCATCCGAAGGGGAACAGGAACTCAATGTCGGTAGTTGCTTTGGAGTAGAAGGACAGTTCTTCCTTCTCGTGGTCACGGACTCTCATTTCCTCTTCCTTCATGCCCAGATTTTTCAGGAAATCAATGCAATACTTTTTCCAGTAGGCAAACCACTCCAAATCCGTATCCGGCTCACAGAAAAATTCCATCTCCATCTGCTCAAACTCCCTGACACGGAAAATAAAATTCCCCGGGGTAATCTCGTTCCGGAAAGATTTCCCCACCTGGCAGATGCCGAAAGGAACCTTTTTCCTGGAAGTTCTCTGTACATTCTTAAAATTGACAAAAATGCCCTGTGCCGTCTCCGGCCTTAAGTATACCGTGTTCTTGGCATCCTCCGTCACGCCTTGGAAGGTCTTGAACATCAGGTTGAACTGACGGATATCCGTAAAATTATGTTTCCCGCAGGTAGGGCACGGAATTTGATGTTCCTCTATGAAACTCTTCATCTGCTCCTGGCTCCAGCCGTCCACGGAGCCGTTCATTTCCAATCCCTTCTCTTCCGCATAATGCTCAATCAGCTGATCCGCCCGGAACCGTTCATGGCATTCCCTGCAGTCCATCAGCGGGTCGGAAAAGCTTCCCAAATGACCCGAGGCCACCCAAGTCTGGGGATTCATGAGAATGGCACAGTCCACGCCTACATTATAAGGGCTTTCCATGACAAATTTCTGCCACCATGCCTTTTTAATATTATTTTTCAATTCCACGCCAAGATTTCCGAAATCCCATGTATTTGCAAGACCTCCGTAGATTTCGGAACCGGGATAGACAAATCCCCTTGACTTCGCCAACGCCACAATTTTTTCCATTGTCTTTTCCATAATAAATGTATGCTCCTTTTTCTATATTGCAACGAAACACCCGCATGCCGGCAAAGCCTATCTGCCATGCACAAAGCCGGGTGTCCGTCAAAGCCGGTTTTTACTTATATACGATATAATACTTGTCCCCTGCCCCTTCTTCTCCCGACAGCCGGGCTTCGCTCCTGCCGCTGACATGCACATTGCTGCTCACATATTGAATTTTTCCGGCCACTTTCACCAGCATGGGATTTTCCGAGATAAGGATGTGCTGTTCCCCCAGCCCCAGAAGTTCCTCCCTGCCAATGGTCTTCTCCCCCTTGGCATCCTGCAAGATAACGTCCAGCGGGAATCCTGCGCTGTCGGCTTCCGCCACGGTACCGCAGAACAGGGACTTACTGTTGTATTCATCGGTATTATATGCGGAATAGATTTCCGCGGAAGGATATATCATCTGCAAGGTGACCTCTCCGTTCTTCTGCTCCAGTTTCCCGACGGAAACTTCCGCCTCCCCATGGCTGACGTTAAACTCCGCCACTTCGGCCAGTATCATGTTTTTAAGGGTATCCTCCGTATAATAGTCCTTTCCGAAATCCTCCACCAGCGTCTCAACGATGCTTCCGTCCTTCTGCACTTCCAGTTCCGAAGTCACGGCTTCCGCCGCCTCCACCGTCATCTCGTCCCCGATATCCGCATCCTTTTCCCCGCAGCCCCACAATAAAAGCCCCGCCAGAAGCAGGCCGGCTGCCGATTTCATTTTACGCATTGATTCTGCCCTCCGCATCTGTGAATCTTCCTTTACATTCACACTATTATATCCGACTTAGGTTGGTTTTTCAATATAAAATTAAGAATTTATCCCTTCCAGTATAGTCAGGCTCTTCAGTTCCCTGTCCATAAACCTCCTGCGGAACCCGTCCGCAATGGCCCGAAGCTCCGCAAGCACTTCTTCCGAAACGGTAAAGGTGTAAAGCCTCTCCACCGTGCTTTCCGTTATGTAGTTCATCGTATAAGCCGTAGAATCCAAATATTCCCTGTTCTCCGGAAGCCCCGGATATTCCCCGTTCAGCGTCAAAGCCTTGATTTCGAAGATGTATCGCACCAATTCCTTATGTAAACTTGGAAGCTGCAGCGCCCGCAGCGACTGATATAGAAGTTTCAGCATCAGCTTTTCATCATTGTTCTCCCTCGTATAATAGTCCATCACTTCCAGGAAATACATTCCGTAACACGCAGCCTCAAAATCCTCCCGAAACCCTTCGAAATAATTGAAAATATCTGTCTCTATAATATTATAAGAGGACTTTCCCTCATATAATTTAAATTCCCCGAAGGTAAAAGGCGAAGTTGCCGCCAGCAGACGGCTGTTGGGTTTCCGCGCCCCTTTGGCAAAAGCAGACACCTTGCCCCGCTCCTTTGTGAGAATCACAACGCGCCTGTCATATTCCCCGATAGGCACCGTCTTCAAAACCATCCCTGTCAAATTTATGAATTCCTGCATAGGGGTTCTCTCCTGTCACTGCACCGTCGGCAGCCGCACTGCCTCCATCCGATTTTTTCCGGAATTTCAGATAATCTTCCACACTTCCCGTACTTAAAAATTGTTCCCAGTCATTTGATTCTTTCATCCTGTGCCCCCTAAACCTTTATATGTGCCCCGGGATTTCATAATTCCAATCGAAATCCCGGAAGCACATCTTTTGCTTTCTCTCTGCTTTATAAGATTAGGGTTCGCTTTTTTCGTCTTTCCTATTCGGAATCTTTCGGATTGTAACCGAAATTTTTCATATACAAATCACTGTCCCGCCAGTCCTTCCTGACCTTTACCCAAAGCTGCAGGTTCACCCTGCACTCCAACATATTTTCTATTTCCGGCCGTGCCAGGCTGCCGATTTTTTTCAGCATCGCCCCCTGTTTCCCGATAATGATGCCTTTATGGGACTCCCTTTCACAGATAATGGTTGCCTCAATATCCGCTATTTTCGCCTTTTTTGCCGACTTACGGAATTTCATGCGTTCCACAGTCACTGCTATGCCGTGAGGAACCTCCTCTTCCAGACAGCGCAGAGCCTTTTCCCGGATAAGTTCCGCCACAATCTGCCGTTCCGGCTGATCCGTCACCGTATCTTCGTCATAAAAAGCCGGCCCGTAAGGCAGATATTTCATAATGCATGCAAGCAGTTCCTCCGTATTGTCCCCTTTCAGCGCGGACACGGGAACTATTTCCGCAAAATCCAGTTCCTTCCGGTAAGCATCTATAAACAGCAGAATCTCTTCCTTCTTCACCGTATCTATCTTATTGATTACAAGGATGACCGGCGTTTTCGTTTTTTTCAGCTGCTCTATGATATGCCGTTCCCCGGCTCCGATAAAAGTAGTAGGTTCCACCAGCCAAAGCACCACATCTACCTCATTTATGGTATTCTGCGCCACCTTCACCATATAATCTCCCAGCTTATTTTTTGCCTTATGGATACCCGGCGTGTCCACAAATACAATCTGCCCCTCTTCCGAAGTATATACTGTCTGTATCCGGTTCCTTGTGGTCTGAGGCTTATTGCTTGTAATTGCAATTTTCTGCCCGATCAGATGATTCATCAATGTGGATTTCCCTACGTTAGGCCTTCCGATCAATGTGGCAAAGCCCGATTTAAAATTCTCTTTCAACTTTTCTCCCTCCACGGCTGCCGTCACTTACCTGCTTCCGGAGGCTGTACGGATGAACTGCTTTCCGCATCCTGCCTCGTTTCCGGCTGTCCGGACGAGCTGCTCCCCGCATCCTGTCCGGAAAAATGACCTGCCTCTCCTATTCCTGTCTGTCCTGCCGCATGCCCTGTGCCTGACTGCACCGGCACCTGCTGCTGCCCGGCGGCTGTATGCCCTGTGCCCTGCTGCCCGGCGGCTGGGTGCTCCCTATCCGGCTGCCCGGCGGCTGGGTGTTTCGTATCCTGCTGCCCGGCTTCCTGCCGCAGATTTTTCCCCGCAGCGATTTCCGGAAATATTCTTTCCGGAAATATTTTTTCCGAAAATATTTTTTCCTTCTCGGCCGGCATTTGCCCGCCTGCCCCGTTGGATGTCCCGTATGTATATGCAAGCCTTTCCGCCGCTTTCTTCCTGCTTTTTTTCAGGACAGCCTTAATGACCAAAACAGCCGCCAGAACCAATAACGCCATAAAAATAAGATAAGGAAGACAGATTACCAGACCAATCAGGAATCCCTTCACCCCGTTCACCAGATTTTTCACGGACTGCGCAAACCCGTTGCCCATCTTTTCCCAATCCGACAGTTCCTTTACCGGCGTCAATATTTCCACCTCTTCAATGGACAGATAAACCGTGGAAAAGTCTACCAAATTATCGTATGTGCGCAGCCTGGACTCCATATTTTCCAGTTCGTACCGCACTTGGGAAAGCCTTTCCTCAATGGTAATGATATCCTCCATGGTGACCGCTTTTTCCAACAGTTCCATCAGCCGGTCCTGTTCCACCTGCAAAGCTTTCTTGTGGCTTTCCAAATCCACATAGCTTAACGTCACGTCCTCCGTGCTCTCGCTCTTATTTACCACATTGGAGCATTCGCCGACCTCACCGACAAACCCGTCCAGCTGCTCCTTCGGAATACGGGCCGTCATGGATGCATGCCGGATTCCCTTCCCGTTCTGCCGGCTTCCGTTATACACATTCATATCCTCGATATAACCGCCCAGTGCCTTTACCTTCTGCTCCAGCTTGGCAACAAGCACTTCGAACTCCTCCGTCTCCACATCCATCCTCACCGTTTTAATCAGCTTCCGGTTCACTGCCACGAAGCCGGCATCCGGTTCCGCCCCCGCCTCTTCCTCTGCCGTTTCCTCCGCGTATTCCGCTCCGTATACGTCGTCCGACGCATACCCGTTTCCGCCTGCCTGCGCCGGCGCGGCAACCTCACTGGCCTTCGACGAATCCATGGACATTCCGCTGCTTCCGCACCCGCCAAAACCCAGTACGCCCACAGCCGTCACCGCCGCCAGCAAAACCCTCCCCGTACGGAATCCGTAACTGTAATAACCCCACTGCCACATTCCTTTTCCGTTCTTTTTCATAAATCAATCCTCCCGTCAGGCTTCCCTGCCCCTTACCGCGCTGCAGCAAAGCCCCAATCTTCCGCTCTTCCCCCGTTTCCGTCTTTCCTTGTCTCCGCACCTCCGTCCCCCTAGTACATCATTGCCACTCTTTCTTTAACAGTTCCTCAAACCGCAGACACCGCATACAAAGTTAATTCTTAACAGTCCCCGGAAAACGCCGGCATAAGGATGTCCGCCCTGGCAAACGAGCCGGCGGCAGGAAAACGCTTCCTTCCTCTACGCCGCCCCCCATATGCCAAAACAGCTTCCAAAGAAAGAATTCCACGCCGCCGGCTCAGCCTGCCGGAAAACCATTTCAAAACATATTTTAGTGGAACAGAGCCTCCACCGTATCAAACAGACTGCTGGCTTTCAGCTTTTCCTCATTCCCCACTACGCACAGGCAGTCCGCTTCCATAAATGCCCGGATATGCCCCGCCAGCGAGCGGATTGTTTCCTCCGTCACGGCCAGAAGTTCATCCCTCTCCTTCTGCACCCTTTCGAAAGGCAGCTTCGTCATATATCCGGTCAGGGAATACACTCCCTTGCCCGCCGGAGTCATAGGCACATCCAAATCACTGACCGCCCCGATGATATATTGGGTAATCGTCCGCTCGTCCGCTTGGAAAGACTCGATATAATCCGCCGCCTTCTCATATACTTCCACCGTTTTCTCCAGATTCGGATCCCGGTAGGAAACGAAATAACTGTCCCCCGCTTTGCCGAAGGCACACATACAGCCATAAGCGCCTCCCTTTACCCGCACCCGGTTCCAGAGATAATCATAGCCCATCATCACCTTCAGCACTCTCAGCGCACCGGTATAAGCCAGCCCTTTTTGGATGAAATTACCTGCCCGGCACACATACTGCACCTGAGAAGAAGTCAGATAACCTTCCTTCTTCTTTTCCAGAACCGGCACATAGCTTTCTTTCTTTACCGGCTCCGTAAATAATTTCTCCCGGAAACCGTTTACTGCCTCCTCCAGTCCGGCATACTCCTTCTCACTGGCAGTATAATCCACCATCAGGTTCTCCGGCCGGAAAATATATGTCATCAGCTGTCTCAGCTTCGCTGCCAAATCTTCTTTTTCCTCTTCGAAACTGCTTTCCAGACGTTCTACCAATCGGTACTGCGGTATTCCGCTGATTTGCTCCGCCACTGCCGCCGTGGGCGAAAGCCCTGCCAATGCACGCACAGCCGCCAGGGAATGGCTTGCCGAAGACATAGCTGCCTGCATCCTGGATTTCAGTTCCGCAATCACGTCATACAGCCGCTTCGTATCGTCAAAACGGGAAGTCAGCAGAATTTCCTCTGCCAGCCGGAACGCTTCTTTCAGATTCTCATGCAGTGCCTTTACTTTTACTTCAAAAGTTATCTTGTACTCCCTGATATCCTCCGCATTGACATAGGTATTCGCCACCATCTGAATGCCGCCCGTCTTAATGTTTGTCTCATGATACAGTTCGCCGTAAGCATAATTAGCCGTATCCACCATTCCCAGCACGTTTTTCAGCACGCCGATATAAGGGAACAATTCCTCCGGCACGCTGCCGATATCGAAGATAAAGCGCAGATACCCGATGCCGTTGGTAAATATGTTGTGGAAAAGGATAAGCGTGTCTTTGGCATGCCGTTCCTCGTTCACATAGTCCACTGCCTCTTTTTTCATATCCTCTCTGGTAAGAAGCGGAATTTTCGCCAAATCTTCCTTTGAGTTCGGCTCTTCCTGATAACGTTCCAGTTCCGTCGTCTGTCTTACGATTGCCTCTGTTTCTTCCCTGCTTAAAGATGCCTTATATTCCTGCAGCTTCTTATGCAGCTCGCCGTCCTTTTTCGCCGTCAGGCCTTTCACAGGGGAAAGGACAAGCACGGTCTTATGATTGTTCCGCAGCAGATACCTGCGAATCAGTTCCTCGAAATACCCGGTTTCCACTTCCTGCTTCAGAGCGGCAAAGGTATCGTTGGCCTCCACATGGATAAACGGCTTGTCCTCCGCATACAGCCAGCTGTCCAATGCCTGCAGCCCAATCATCAGCCCCTTGGGATAGCTTCCGTAGTCGGATTCCCGATACTTAAACTCAAAATAATTCAGCCCTGCCAGCAAAGCTTTCCTGTCAATCCCGTTCTCCGCCTGTTCCTTCAGCACTTCCTCAATCACCGAAACGAACTCTTCCTTGCGGGAAATATCCGTATTCTTTGCCACCACGGAGAAAAACGACTGCATAACCCCGTTGTCATAAGAACTGTAAATCTCCTTGCCGATTCCGTGTTCCGTCAGTGCCTCCTTTAAGGGTGCGCCCGGCGCGGAGCAGAGGGCATAGTCCAACACCTGAAATGCAATATAAAGCTTCCGGTCCAGGTTATCCCCCACTACCGTGTTATAGGCAAGATAAGTATTGTCTTTTTCCGACTCACTTTCCGCGATAGAATATTCCTTATGGATTTCCTTCGGCGCATCAAACCCGGGCTGCACCGGTATCCGGGAATCCACTTCCAAGGCATCATAGCCCGACAGATATTCCCTGTCAATGAATTCCAGCCGCTCTGCCATATCCATATCGCCGTACAGATAAATATAGCTGTTGGAAGGATGATAATATTTCCTGTGAAAATCCAGATAGTCCTCATAAGTAAGATCCGGAATCACCTCCGGGTCCCCGCCGGCTTCCGTGCCGTAAGGCGTGTCGGGAAAAAGGGAATTAAACACTTCCCGCTGCAGCACATCGTCCGGAGAGGAAAGCGCACCCTTCATCTCATTATAAACCACCCCGTTGATTGTCAGTTCGTCTTCCGGACTATCCAATTCATAGTGCCAGCCTTCCTGCCGGAAGATTTTTTCCTCTTTATATATATTGGGATGGAACACCGCATCCAGATATACATGCATCAGATTTCTGAAATCCTTGTCATTGCAGCTGGCTACCGGATATACTGTTTTATCCGGATAGGTCATGGCATTGAGGAACGTATTCAGAGAACCTTTTGCCAGTTCGATAAACGGATCCTTTACCGGAAAATGTTCCGACCCGCAAAGCACGGTATGCTCAATGATGTGAGCCACCCCCGTACTGTCTGCCGGCGGAGTGCGGAACCCGATGTAAAACACTTTATTGTCGTCGTCGTTGGACAGCAAAACTACCCTTGCCCCCGTCTTCTTATGCCGCAGGAGATATCCGTAGGAATTCAGATCCTTGATTTCCCTTGCTTCCGTCACTTCATAGCTTTCCAATCCTCTTATTCTGTTTTCTGTTGTTTTTACATCCATTGCCTTAGTATCCTTTCTTATATTTGCTTATGCGGGCCGCCGCTTCGCTTCGTACCTTTGCGGCTCCTTATACCGTAAACGTCATCAGCCCCAGCTTGGAAACCGCTATTTCCCTTACGATAAGTCCCATCTGTTTCTTTTTCGCCAGGTTTATGCCGGCAAACTCCTTCAGCGCATACACCTTGTCTTTATAAACCACCCTCTTCTTCCCTGCCGGTTTTTTTCTTTCTTCCGGCAGGCTGACCTTGATTTTCACTTTCAGTTCACGGTAAGTCTGATAGGAAAACGTATCCTCCGTCATATAATAGAAATGACTTTCCAACGTGGAAGAAGCGTCCACTTCTTTCAGAATATAGTGCGAAAATATCGTCTTCAGCTTAAAAGGCACCATTTCTTCCCTCTGCAGCTCCTCATAGCTGAATCTGGCTCCCAAATAAATCTGTCCCGTATCCTGAAGCATATACTTAAAATCCCTGTCCTGTGCCAAGGATATATCCTCTGTCCTTTCCATCCGTCCCTCCCCCTGCCGCCCGGCCTTCCTTCCGCATATAGCCGGCGGCTTCGCAAAATGGCGCAGGAAATCATCCCTTCCTGAACTCATTCCTTCCTGATATACTCAATATGGCTGCCGCTCATGCGTATCGCCTCCAGCACTTCTTCCTCCGTCAGTTCCGTTTCGGCGGCCAGTTCCGCCACCGTAACCTTCCTCTGGAAAACTTCCGCCAGTTCCCTGGCCTGCTTCGCCACCAGTTTCACATGCTTCAGTACCTTTTCATCCTTACGCCTCTGATTCAGATTATCTTGGATGCACTCTTCCATGGCATCCATAATCATCTTGCCCAACATCCCTTCGGCTTCACGGGCATGTTCCAGACAGCCCAGCATGGTCACGCCGGCCGCCAGAGCCACATTGCCTTCCCCGATCAAATCTTCCAGAAAAACCCCCTGCCCGCTGTACAGCTTGGCAATCTCTGCCACCTGCGGCAGGTAAATCTCCGCCAGCTTAGCCTGTGCCTGTCCGTCCCCGGCCATGGCAGAAAGCGTCACTGCCTCTTTCTCCCCCTCCGTCACCTTTTCCATCCGTTCCAGTTCCTCCAGATAAATGTCCAGATAGCGGACTTCCTCCTCGGTCAGATTGTCCGTCGGGTCCACGGGCTCCCCTATCCCGATCTTATGGCCCTGCAGATATTCCTCCACCAAGGCCAGCTGCTCCTGCGCAAGCCCCAGTTCCGCAAAGGCCTCCCTGATCTGCTCCCTTGAAACACAGTTCCCTTGTTCCTTAGCCAGCCGCTTTACTTTTTCCAATGTTTTGCCAAATAACAGTTCCCTGTCCATAATTCCTTCCCCGCTTCCCGTTTTCCGGACATACCTAAGCTGCCTTCCCTTTGCCCGGTCAGCATTCCTAATGATATTTCACATGTTGGTGCGTAAACAAATGGTCCTGGCAATACTCATAATTTCCTTCGCATTTCGAACAGATCCGAAACTCCAAATCATCCCCGTCCAGTTCCGTCCTCCCGCAGATTGCGCACTTATGCTTTGTAACTCCCGTATTCCTGCGCACTTCCCTCTTAAACTGCTGCCGGCGCTTCACCTGCTTGGGAGACATATGAATATGATTTCTGCTGCCTATCCAAAATACAAGGAAATTGAACAGCGATGCCGCCATGGCAAAGCGGCTGTATATATTCCCATAGAAAAATTCCACCAGAAGAACCACTCCGTATATTATGCCCAATACCTTCACTTTAATCGGTATAATGAACATCAGCAGCATTTCCACCTCCGGAAACGTAACCGCAAAGGCAAGGAAAATGGACATATTGATATAGTAGGTAGAGAAATACATAGAACCGATGATACTGGCCTCCTCCATCGTCATCCCATAGAGCAGATGGCCGAATATCATCAGAAGAAAGCTTCCCAGCACCGTAAACAGCATGCCCGAGAACAAGTATACATTATAACGGTATGTCCCCCAAGTTCTTTCCAGAGAAGTACCGAGGGAATAATATAAGTAAAGCATAATCAGGACAAAAAAAACATTGGAAGACGGGGGCGGCACTACCACCCATGTCACCAGTCTCCAAATCTGCCCATGCAATATGGCATACGGGTTCAGCCTCAGATATCCGAGAAACAGGGGATTAATGAAGATAATCAGATACCCCACTGCATAACACATTATCAGCATAAGCGATAAATTCTTAATTGCATATTTCCCAAATTTTCTTTCAAAGTTACTCATCCCTGTCCAATTCCTCCATTCTTCCTGCGGGCATTCCCCCGGCTTTGTCATGTGGTAAAAAACATTTGAATATATTCTAACATCCCCACATTTAAAAGTAAACCGATTACCTTCCAAATCTCGTCAAGTCATAAAATTTTTATAATTGCCATGGATTCTTCACAAATAATTCACAGCCATTCATTGCAATTTGCATATCGGTGTCGTATAATGTCTAGGAATGTCCGGCTCCCATATCCTGTCACATATAAATAGGAAGGATATGGAAAACGGAATTCGGGGAAATTATGGAAAAAGCAACGAAAAGCAGTAAAAACAAAAAGCAGTTGAGAAACAAAAAGAAAGGGCGGTAATATGAGCCAATTACATTACACTTTAGGAATCGATATCGGTTCCACCACTGTAAAAATAGCGATTTTAAACGATGCCCATGAAATATTATTTTCGGATTATGAACGGCACTTTGCCAACATCCGTGAAACCTTGTCCCATCTCCTCCAAAAAGCCTACGGCAGACTGGGCAATCTGAAGCTGCACCCAATCATTACCGGCTCCGGCGGCCTCACCTTGGCAAACCATCTGGGAATCCCCTTCGTGCAGGAGGTCATAGCCGTATCCACGGCTTTGCAGGAACTGGCTCCCCAAACGGACGTGGCCATAGAGTTAGGGGGCGAAGACGCAAAAATCATTTATTTCGAGGGCGGCAATGTGGAGCAGCGCATGAACGGCATCTGCGCCGGCGGCACGGGATCCTTCATTGACCAGATGGCTTCCCTTCTCCAGACAGATGCCTCCGGGCTGAACGAATATGCCAAAAACTACCGCTCCCTCTACACCATCGCGGCACGGTGCGGCGTATTCGCCAAATCCGACATCCAGCCGCTGATCAATGAGGGTGCCACCAAAGAAGACCTCTCCGCCTCCATTTTTCAGGCAGTGGTCAACCAGACCATCTCCGGCCTGGCCTGCGGCAAGCCAATCCGCGGCCATGTGGCTTTCCTCGGCGGGCCTCTGCACTTTTTATCCGAACTGAAAGCCGCTTTTATCCGCACCCTGAAACTGGATGAAGAACATATTATAGAGACGGAGTGCTCCCATCTCTTTGCCGCCATCGGCTCTGCGCTGAACGCAACGGAAGAGGTACATTATACCATGGAGGAAATGACAGGGAAACTTTCTTCCGAAATTAAAATGGAATTTGAAGTGGAGCGCATGGAACCGTTATTTACCGACGAAGAAGCCTATGCCCGGTTCCGGAAACGTCATTCTTCCCATCATGTGGCAACTGCGGACCTTTCCTGCTACCACGGAAAATGCTTTCTCGGCATTGATGCCGGCAGCACCACTACGAAAATAGCCTTGGTGGCGGAAGACGGTTCCCTGCTGTATTCTTTTTACAGCAGCAACAACGGCAGCACCCTTAAGACAGCCATCCGTTCCGTCAAGGAAATTTACGCCCTCCTTCCCAAGGATGCGGTCATCGTACGTTCCTGCTCCACCGGCTACGGCGAGGCCTTGCTGAAAGCCGCTTTCCTGCTGGACGACGGGGAAGTGGAAACCGTAGCCCACTATTATGCCGCCGCCTTTTTCAGCCCGGAGGTGGACTGCATTCTCGATATCGGCGGCCAGGATATGAAATGCATTAAAATCAAGAACCACACTGTGGACAGCGTACAGCTGAATGAAGCCTGCTCCTCCGGCTGCGGTTCCTTTATCGAAACCTTTGCCAAATCGCTGAATTACAGCGTGACGGATTTTGCCAAAGCGGCTCTTTTCGCCAAACATCCCATCGACTTAGGCACCCGCTGTACCGTATTCATGAATTCCAAAGTAAAGCAGGCACAGAAGGAAGGAGCCGAAGTATCGGACATTTCCGCCGGGCTGGCCTACTCCGTCATTAAAAACGCTCTGTTCAAAGTAATCAAAGTGGCGGATGCTTCCGAGTTGGGAAAACATATTGTAGTGCAGGGCGGCACTTTCTACAACGATGCCGTGCTGAGGAGTTTTGAAACCATTGCCGGCTGTGAAGCCATCCGTCCCGACATCGCCGGGATTATGGGGGCTTTCGGCGCCGCCCTAATCGCCAGGGAACGTTATGCGGAAGGCTATGCCACCACCATGCTCTCCATGGAACAGATTCAGTCTCTGCAGTTTGAGACCAGCATGGCAAAATGCAAAGGCTGCACCAATAACTGCCGCCTTACCATCAATAAATTCAGCGGCGGCCGCCAGTTCATTTCCGGCAACCGCTGCGAGCGGGGACTGGGAAAAAACAAAAACGAAAACGGCGTGCCCAATCTGTTTGACTACAAGCTGAAAAGAGTGTTCGGCTATGAGCCGCTGACCCCGCAGCAGGCATCCCGCGGAACAGTAGGCATTCCCCGGGTGCTCAATATGTATGAGAACTACCCGTTTTGGTTCACTTTTTTTACAAAATTAGGATATCAGGTAGTGCTCTCTCCTCTGTCCAACCATAACATTTATTCCTTGGGCATCGAATCCATACCCAGTGAATCCGAATGTTATCCGGCCAAACTGGCTCACGGGCATGTAAGCTGGCTGATTCATGAAGGCGTAGATTTCATTTTCTATCCGGCTTTGTTCTACGAGCGCAGCGAATTCAAGGAGGCCAACAACCATTACAACTGTCCGATTGTCACCTCTTATTCGGAAAATATAAAAAACAATGTGGAGGAAATCGGCCGCGGCGAAGCCGTCCTCCGCAATCCCTTCCTTTCCTTCCGGGACCTTAAGACCGTGACGGAAGCATTGCTGAAGGAATTTACCGAACTTCCGCCGCGGGAAGTGATTGATGCCGCCGACGCCGCCTGGAAGGAACTGGCACAGGCCCGGCTGGATATGCAGAAAAAGGGGGAAGAGACCCTGCGCTACTTGGAAGAAAACCATAAGCGGGGCATCGTGCTGGCCGGACGGCCTTACCATGCGGATCCGGAAATCAACCACGGCATACCGGAACTGATTACCTCTTATGACATTGCCGTGCTGACCGAGGACTCCGTTTCCCATCTGGCAGAGCCGGAACGCCCGCTGATTGTTTCCGACCAGTGGATGTACCATTCCCGCCTGTATGCGGCAGCCAGCTTCGTAAAGACACGGGACGACTTGGACTTAATTCAGCTGAATTCCTTCGGCTGCGGCCTGGATGCCGTAACTACCGACCAGGTAAACGATATTCTTTCCGGCTCGGATAAAATCTATACCTGCCTGAAGATAGACGAAGTCAGCAACTTAGGCGCGGCCAGAATCCGTATCCGTTCCCTGCTCTCCGCCATCCGTGTGCGCCAGGAGAAACAGCAGACCCGCCAAATCCGCTCCTCCGCCATCCGGAAGGTACCGTTTACGGAAGAAATGCGGAAAGACTACACCATCCTCTGCCCGCAGATGTCGCCCATACACTTTGAAATACTGGAACCGGCTTTCAACGCCTGCGGCTACCGCTTCAAAGTACTGCCCAATGACAATAAGCGGGCGGTGGATATGGGACTGAAATTTGTAAATAACGATGCCTGCTACCCATCCCTAATGGTAGTGGGGCAGATTATGGATGCCTTGCTTTCCGGTGAATATGACTTAAATAAAGTAGCGGTCATTATGTCCCAGACCGGCGGCGGATGCCGCGCCACCAACTATGTGGGCTTTATCCGCCGGGCTTTGGAAAAAGCAGGAATGCCCCAGATACCGGTCATATCCTTAAATCTGTCCGGGCTGGAAAGCAATCCCGGCTTCCGCCTGAGCGCGGATCTGCTCCTGCGTGCCGCCTATGGCGCTGTGTTCGGCGATATCTTCATGCGCTGCATATACCGTATGCGGCCTTACGAGAAAGAGCCCGGGGCCGTAGAGGCAGTCCATGCCAAGTGGCTGAAAAAATGTCAGGACTTCGTATCCGCAAAGCATATGAACCCTATCACTTTCCGCAAAATGTGCCGGCATATGATTGAGGATTTCGACTCCGTGCCTATCACCGATAAGCAGAAGCCGAGAGTAGGCATCGTAGGGGAAATCTTGGTAAAATTTGCCCCTGCCGCCAATAATCATCTGGTAGAGCTATTGGAACACGAAGGGGCGGAAGCCGTTGTGCCGGATTTGATGGATTTCATGCTCTACTGCTTCTACAATCAGATATATAAAGCGGAAGAATTAGGCACAAGCAAGAAAGCCGCCTTCCTTTCCCGGTCCGGCATCGAGGCCATTGAACTCCTCCGCGCCCCTGCCAGAAAAGCCTTTGAGAAAAGCCGGCATTTCACGCCTCCCGTACGGATTGACACGTTGGTAAGCTATGCCAAATCCATTGTCTCCATCGGCAACCAGACCGGCGAAGGCTGGTTCCTGACGGGCGAAATGGTGGAGCTCATTCACGGCGGAGTAGGCAATATTGTCTGCACCCAGCCCTTCGGCTGCCTGCCCAACCATGTGGTGGGAAAAGGAGTCATCAAGGAACTGCGGAAACAGTATCCGCTCTCCAATATCGTGGCCATTGACTATGACCCCGGTGCCAGCGAAGTGAACCAATTAAACCGCATTAAGCTGATGCTCTCCACGGCACAGAAAAACCTGAAAAAGAGCATGGAAGAGAATAGCCTGCAAGCTACCTCCCTGGAACATCCGGAGGAAGACGAAGACGATTATCCCAACGAATTTAAGAAAGGCTGTACGGTCTGAAACAACGGCGCGGCAGAGGAAACACAGTTTCCCCTGCCGCGTTTTTCAAGCAGCCAAGAACCGGAAAAATCCTGAAAACCTTTTTACAGGGCTTTCAGGATTTTCCGTCAACTATCAATAACAGGATTTTTGCCTAAATAAGTTTTAGACGTATTTATTTTATACGTTTAAAACATCCTTTGTCAACCTAATTCATTCATATTGCGACAAAATTAGTAGCAGTTTATCTGTCAACATGTTTTTGTTACATTTGAATCATCTATACTTGAATCATCCTAAAAATAAGTTTCACCCTCTATCATCTATTATTCGAGCATAACGAGCATAATAAAAAGCATCTGAATTTTATTTTCAAATGCTTTCCAACGCATGTCAGAAAATACTTTCCGACAGATTCGCGTCACAATTTGTGTATTAATCTTTGAGTAAGCGATACGTGACTTCGGCTAACTCAGTATCTCATGCAATATCCGACTATATCTCTAACGTTCGGATGCACTTCTTCAGACACTTTTTAAACGGCTGTAATTCATCCTTTAAGTACCAATTATTCAAAGTGACATTAAATTCTTCCGCATTGTTTTTCCCAATCGTCAATATACCCTCACCGTTTTCCATCAGAATCTTACTGGCAACCATGGTAGAAGTTCTTTTATTTCCGTCCCAAAATAATTGCTGTTTACAGGCATATGCAAAATACTCTAACGCTCTGTCAATTGGTTTATTTATTCCGTTTATGCGTTCGATTTCCTTTATCACATCTTTTTTCACAGGAACGGTTGGCATAAAATCCCCCACTCCAACCGTTCCTTTTCTTAATACTCCCCATTCCAAGCTTTCATTTCTTGATACATATTCATTCACCCTACAGATATACTCTAAGGTTAACGGATTATCCACTGTATTTATAATAAACTTCCACCCATCCCTAAGATTCAAAACTGTCTGAATATCATCCACGGATATTCCGCTGACCACAGCCCCGTCAATAATAGTCTGTGTTTGCGGAAAAGTAACATTACATCCTTCTATATAAGCAGTATTGAATACAAGTTCAGTAAATGTTTTTTTTGCCAGAAAAATATTTTGTTCTCGTGTAAGCATGTAAGTTCCTCCCGAATCATATTTTCCGTGGAGTGGCACTCCCGAAGAAAAATCCTGCGCACTATTGAAAAATTATTTCTTAACAGTTCCTAATCCTAATGACCTACTATTCTATACCGTCAAATATTTTATCAAGTTCCGGCAAAAACGTATAAGCTTTATTCTCTCATGTCCTTATAATCATTCCCTATAAAATGAAACAAAAACAGTTCATGATTAAGTATCATAATATAATCAACAAATATACTGTATTCTAATATTCTCTTGCGTCTATTCTGACCACATTTCTGACCACACTTTTAACAGTCTGAAACACCAAATCCGTTCATCTTAGGAAGAAAGAAAACCCCGTAAATGCAGCACTTACGAAGTTTTCCCAATATGGAATAGGCGGGAGTCGAACCCGCGTCCAAAGACCCATTCCCTGTCCTTCTACTATCATAGTCAATTATATTTCATTCCCTCCTGCAACGGGAAATTGACAGCCCATTCCATTCAGTAGCTTCATATTACGCCCATAGGCTCAAAGCTTTGCCTATGTCGTTTCCTACATCGTCGATGCCCGGGTCTTAATGTGTAGGTGCACTAAGTCGGACAGCTGCCATTAGGCAGCGTATGCTAAATTATCTTCAGCGTTTATATTTAGATTCGCGATTTGACGCATCGCCTGCGGATAGCTTCTCCAACTGCAAGGCCCCTGTCGAAACCTTTACTATCCCTTATTCAGTTTCTTCCGGTTTTCCGGATACATTCTATATTATATACCAAATCACCGGAAGATGCAATCCGTTATCCCCTGATTTTTAACTTTAATTCTTTTTCCGCTTCCCTGCGCTGGTCTTTCCTTGCAATGTCCTGCCGTTTGTCATACAGCTTCTTCCCCCTTGCCAGTCCGATTTCCACTTTGGCTTTCCCGTCTTTAAAGTATACCTGCAAAGGAACCAAAGTATACCCCTTTTCCGTGATTTTCCCTGCCAATTTATTAATTTCCTGCTTGTGCAGCAGCAGTTTCTTTACCCGGAGCGGGTCTTTGTTGAAAATATTTCCCTTTTCATAAGGGCTGACATGCATCCCATAAGCAAACACTTCTCCGTTTTCGATGCGGATGAAAGCTTCCTTGATGCTGCATTTCCCCATCCGCATGGACTTTACCTCCGTGCCGTGCAGCACAACTCCCGCTTCATATTTATCTTCTATAAAATAGTCATGGTACGCCTTTTTGTTATTAGCCACCAATTTCATTGCCTCGCCCATTGCCACATTTCCTTCCCTTCGCTTATTGCCCACAGAATTTCCTCTAAATTCCTTCGTCCTCCACAAAGTCCACGGTCCGCGTAAGACGGTCGGTACCCGCCACGACAACCGTAAGCCGCTGCCCCAGCTTATATTTCTTTCCGGTATCCCGCCCTACCATTTCATAATTTGCCTCGTCATACACAAAATAGTCCCCGCTCAGGTTGGAGACATGAATCAGCCCTTCAATGGTATTGGGCAGCTCCACATAAATTCCCCAAGCCGTAATGCCGGAAATCACCCCGGAAAAAGACTGGCCGATATGCCGTTCCATATATTCGGCCTTTTTCAGCTTATCCGTCTCCCGCTCTGCCTCGTCCGCCCTGCGCTCCATCTTGGAAGAATGGTCGGCCACCTGCGGAAGAATCTCTTCATAATGCTGTATGCGGTTTTCTTTTAACCGCCCCCGCAGCTGTTCCTTTATAATTCTATGAATCTGAAGATCCGGATATCTCCGTATCGGAGAAGTAAAATGACAGTAATACCTACAGGCCAGGCCGAAATGCCCCGTACAGTCCACGGAATACCGCGCCTGCTTCATACTGCGCAGAGCCAGCCGGCTGATCAGAGCCTCTTCCGGCGTCCCTTCTATTTTCCCCAGCAGCTTCTGCAGTTCCTTCGGGTGTATCTCTTCCTGCCTGGTCTTGATGCCATATCCGAAATTACCGATAAAAACGCCAAGCTGCTGTATCTTCTCCGGATCCGGGTTATCATGGGTCCTATATACAAAAGGCATTTCCATCCAATAGAAATGCTGTGCCACCGTCTCATTGGCCAACAGCATGAAATCCTCTATTATTTTCGTGGCCGTATTCCTTTCATAAGGCATCACCTCCAAAGGATGCCCCTCCTTGTCCAATATAATCTTAGTCTCGGGAAAATCAAAATCAATGGATCCGCGTTTCTTTCTCTTTGCCCTAAGTATCCCCGCCAGTTCTTCCATCAGAAAGAACATGGGCACCAGCTTCTCATATTTCCTGCTCTCTTCCTCGTCCTTATCCTCCAATATCTTCTTCACGCTTGTATAAGACATCCGCCGTTCCACCCGGATTACGGATTCCACAATACGGTAATCTGTCACATCCCCTTCCGGGCTTATCTTCATGATGCAGCTTAAAGCAAGCCTGTCCTCCCCTTCATTCAGGGAACAAATACCGTTTGAAAGTGCATGGGGCAGCATGGGAATCACACGATCCGTCAGATACACACTCGTCCCCCTCTTCAAAGCCTCCCTGTCCAAAGCGGAATTCTCCTGCACATAATTTGTCACGTCCGCGATATGCACGCCCAGCAGGAAATTTCCGCCCTCCTTGGACAAACTGACCGCGTCGTCCAGATCCTTCGCATCCTCGCCGTCTATGGTCACCATCTGCACATCCCTCAAATCTTCCCGCCCCTGCCTGTCGGCTTCCGACACTTCGGATGCTGCACGCTGTGCCTGCTTTAAAACTTTCTCGTCAAACTCCATAGGAAGCTCGAAATTCCTTACAATAGACAGGATATCCACTCCCGGGTCATTCACATGCCCCAGAATCTCCACCACTTTTCCTTCCGGCTTCCTTCTGTCGTCCCCATAATCCGTCAGTTCCACAACAACCTTATGCCCGTCCACGGCACCCAAGGATCGTTCCGCGGGCACAAAAATATCCGTGGGCAGCTTCATATTATCCGGAAGGACAAAGCCGAAATTCTTCGACTTCTGATAAATTCCCACCACCTGCGTCATCCCCCTCCGGACAATACGCACAATTTCCGCCTCCTGACGTTTCCCCCTCTGCCCGGGCAGCATCCTGGCCTGCACCGTATCATTATGAAACGCACCGTTCACCTTAGTTTCCGGAATATACAAATCCTCTGCCCGCCCCGGCACCTCCACAAAACCAAAGCCCCTTATATTACTGATAAAAGTGCCGGTCAGCAAGTCCGCGTCCGGCCTCACATACTTCCCTTTGGCGGTCACATTAATTTTCCCCTCCCGCAGCAACTCCCCCAATACCCGGCGGAAATCCTCACGGTCTTCCCTTCCCACCTGCATGAAAGCAGCCATTTGCTTTTCTTTCATAGGAACATACAATTCATCCTCTATCAGTTCACATATCAATTTCTTCCTTTTTTCCAGTAATTCTTTTTCCATGCCGTCCTCCGTTCCTCCGCCGTCAAAAAAGCGCCCTTACCTATGCAAGAGCGCCTTTATATCTGCCTTAAAATACATTCAGATTCAGGATTGCTGCCAAAACAATAAAACCGACCGCCAAAAACTTAGTCACCTTTACGAGAGTCCCCTCCATGGAACGGCCTTTATTCTTTCCCCAATATGTTTCGGCTGCGCCGCTGATAGCCCCTAATCCTGCCGATTTCCCTTCCTGCATCAATACTAATATAACCAGCGCTATGCAAATTATAATAAAAACAATCAATAATATAGTCCTCAAAGCCTGCATTTCAGTATTCCTGCTCCTTTCTTCAGATACATGCATTGCTACGCATATAACCTACTTTAACACATACCTGTAACATTTTCAAGTATTTTAAGGAATTTTTCACCAACCGACTAAACAACATTCCTTCACCTCCTCACAGCAATCGGAGGATTGGCAGTTCTGCGCGGACGGATATGGCCCCGGACCGTCAGCAAAACCCGCCGCCGGTCCGGGGCCATATCCGTCCGCGCAGAACTGCCAATCCTCCGATTGCGTCCGCCGCCGTCCCCCCCCGCTTACCGCGCTATATCTTCCGAAACGGTTCCATATAAGCCGCCACTTCCCCCAATTCCTCCTCAATCCGCAGCAACTGATTATACTTAGCAACCCTATCCGAACGGCATGGCGCCCCCGTCTTTATCTGACCGGCATTGACCGCCACCGCCAAATCCGCGATGAAAGTATCCTCCGTCTCCCCGGAACGGTGAGAAATTACCGCACGGTATGCGTTTTTATGCGCCATCTCAATGGCTTCCATAGCTTCGGACACCGTCCCGATCTGATTCACCTTAACCAAAATGGCATTGGCCACTCCAAGCTTTATCCCCGCATCCAGCCTTTTTGTATTGGTAACGAAAAGGTCGTCTCCCACCAGCTGAATCTGCCCGCCCAGACGTTTGGTCAGTTCCTTCCAGCCGTCCCAGTCATCTTCCGCCAGCCCGTCCTCGATGGAGACAATGGGGAATTTCCCTATCAGTTCCTCATAATAAGCTATCATTTCCGCAGTATCCCTCACCACCTCGCTGCCGCTCAGCCTGCTCTCACCGGGAAAATGATACATACCTGTCTTTTCATTATAAAGTTCGCTGCTGGCCACATCCAACGCAATCTTTATATCCTGTCCCGGAATGTATTTACTTGTCTCAATGGCTTCCACAATCAGCGACAGCACCGCCCCGGCATCCGGCAGATCCGGCGCAAAGCCGCCCTCGTCCCCCACTCCGGTGGACAATCCCCTGTCGTTCAGTATTTTTTTCAGGTTATGGTAAATTTCCGCGCAGATTCTCAGCCCGTCCGCAAAACTCTCCGCCTGTACGGGCATAATCATAAACTCCTGAAAATCCACCGTATTTGCCGCATGCTTCCCGCCGTTCAAAATATTCATCATAGGCACCGGCAGCAGCCGTGGATGAACACCGCCCAAGTAGCGGTACAAAGGAATTTCCAATGCTTCTGCCGCAGCCCTGGCACATGCCATGGATACGCCCAGCGTGGCATTGGCTCCCAAGTTCCCTTTATTTTCCGTTCCGTCCGTCTCCAACAGAATCCGGTCTATCAGCCCCTGATCCAATACGTTTTTCCCCACCAAGGCATCCTTTAGCTTGGTGTTGATATTCTTCACCGCATTGCGCACCCCAAGGCCAAAATATCTCGTCTCCCCGTCCCTCAGTTCCACCGCCTCAAAGCGGCCCGTGCTTGCGCCGGAGGGCACTGCCGCCCGCCCCGTAACGCTGCCTTCCACAATCACCTCCGCTTCTACCGTAGGGTTTCCTCTGGAATCCAGAATCTCCCTCCCACGGACATCCGTAATGCCATAAAATAGGTTCATCATTCACCTGCTCCTTTCCCAAACGGTATGCCTGCACAGCCATTCTCCGGTATACATCCTAAAACCTCTTCCGGCCTTGCACAGGCTCATGTCAACTCACCCAGCAGGGAAAATTTCTTCCCCCGCAGCCGCGCTATCCTATATTATTTATTTCCAAAGCCTTTAAAAAAATACATTCCAAAAGCAACTATAATGCGGGAAACACCATAATTTTTATGGCATTTCCCGCAACTATTTTTGCCGCATATAAACAAGCATATCCTTACCTGTCAAATCGCCCCATCCCGGCACCCAATTCCGGAACGGAAACAACATATTCCGAAGCGGATCTGCAGATATATCTTAGGAACTGTCAAGAAATAACTTTTCAATAGTGCGCAGGATTTTTCTCCGAGAGTGCCGCTCAAAAATCAGGCGCATAGCGGGCTATGTAACTGATTTTTGAGCGGCGCTCTCGGAGAAAAAGACAAACAATATGAAAAGTTATTTCTTGACAGTTCCTTACCTACCAGACTCTGCGGACGGTCAGGCTGCACCCGTTAAAATACAGGAACGTGCCGTCTTCCCTTCATTCATATGCCGTTTCCCGTTCCAGCCATGCCGGAATCCTGTCGGCAATCAGTCCGGCATATTCGCTCCCACGGTAATAAGCCGAATCTGCCATGCCGTTTTTATACTGTACCGTAACCTCATAGTCTTGGCTGATTGTCCCTTCCGGCATCCAATAAGTATTGAAATCATATGGATAGAGAGCATCAGCCAATTCCTTAATCTGCTCCGTATCATAAAACACCTTAGTCACTGCATAAATCCCTGTGTCCTGCGCCATGGCCGGTTCCGCATCCCCGTTTCCGGACTGATACATCTCCGTGTGCCTGTTGGTCACCGTTATGCTTTCCACGGCCTCCGCGTTCAGATAGCCGCCTCCGTAAATTCCCCTCTCTTCCAGAAAAGCGATTGTGTTCGTATAAGAAGGATATATCTCATACCGGAAGTTCCTGCTCATATACCCGTCCGCATTCTCCCTGACTGCCTCAAAACTTATTTTTCCACATACAAATTCATTCTTCAGCATGGAATAATTCTTTTTCTCCAAATCCTTCAGATATGCTTCCCTGAATGCATCCATATCCGAAAGAGGCAGATTTTCCACCCGGAACCCGGTACTGAAACAAAAATCTATAATTTTCTGTTTCTTAATCACCTCATAGATGTTCTCGTCATACAGCAGACACTGCGCCTCCCGGTATTCCCTGCTGCCAACCACACGGTTCAGCAGTTCCTCTTCTTCCCCGCTCAGCGCGAAATTCCGCCAGACCACTCTTCCGCTTTTCATCCGGTATGCCATCGTGCACCATACCTTCCCTTCTTCTGCCCTCCGGGCGGACAGCCCGCAAATTGCCTCATGATCCCGAATTCCCGGTTTTGCCAGAAAATGCTCTTTGTTGTTTACCGCTCCGAAATCCTCATCCACATAACCGGAGCCATACATATCTCCCATAAACAGAACTACCGTGTCCTCCAGTTTATCCGGATCCGGCTCCCAACGGTCAAACCCCAGCAAGTCACAGCTGAAAGTAAGGAAAATCAATGCTACGCCGCCCCCCGCAGCCAATATCTGGTATTTCTTATGAAACAAGGCCCGTATATCCGCTTCGTAAATGACCTCTATCACACAGCTTCCCACAATGACTGCCAAGGCCATCCCAAATATCATCATTCCGTAGGGAGTTTCCCCTACCAAATCCTGGACAATCATTCCGATACCTAATGAAAAGGGAATTACCAATAATATTTTTATGATTCCTTT
The DNA here is from genome assembly GCA_910579645.1 of uncultured Lachnospiraceae bacterium. Classification (GTDB taxonomy): domain Bacteria; phylum Bacillota; class Clostridia; order Lachnospirales; family Lachnospiraceae; genus Kineothrix. The sequence continues at coordinate 29,283 of CAJTVK010000029.1, forward strand.
TGTCTTCGGGAATGCCATAGCCTTCCCCGCCGCCTCCGCCGGCCTTATTTTATAACAGAACCAAGACAACCCTGCAAAAACCAACGCCATTACGGCTGCCAGCAAAAAATTCGGAACGGCTGCCGACCATGAAGCTGCTTTCCCCATACGGTCCATGCCGATAAGCATCTGACCGGCCGGTGAGAAAAATGGCACCACACTTACCGACTGTTCGGAAAAATATTTATAAAACTGTCCGCAATAGCTTTGCAGCAGCAGCCTCAGCACAAACTCATAGACCAGAAAAACAAGGACCGCAAATGCGGTAATGACCAAATTTCCCGTCATCATCACCGCAAGGGCCGCCAGCCCGTATGTCCCAAGGAACAGCAGGAACGTACGGAGCAGCCCGGCCAGAGCGGCAGTCACATTGCCTGCGCTCAACGCTCCGTTAAAGCCTGCCAGCAGTATAGCCAGCAAAAAGCATGCCATATACGGCAGCAAAAAAATAAATATACCGTTCAGATAAATCACCGCAAACCTTCTGGATTTTTTCACCGGAACACTATGATAAAAATCCACTTTCTTTTTGCTGTACAGATAAGAAAACCCTTGTACCGCACAGATGACCGCCATCAAACTGACAATCAACATATATGTCCTGCTGCCGGAACCGAGCCAGTCTTTTACGGCACCCAAAAACTGCTCTTTTGCCACCGCCTCCGAATACCCACGCGCCAGTTTAATCGTTTCCTGCCGGCTTATGAGTATCACCATTCCCACCGGATAATAAACAAACCAAAACAGCCATGACAGAATCCAAAGCCATGTCCTTCTCTTATTGTTTTCCTTCAGATTAGCCAAAAATGAGTTTTTTAATGTCATAACCCACCACCTCCGTTTCACTGATGAATATCTCTTCCAAGGACAGAGGCAGCGCCTCAAAAAATACGGTATCCACCGTGGCGAAATGGGCAATCATTTCTTCCCTTCCCCCGCGCACGGTCAGCGTATGCAAAGACCCCCGCTCTTCCTGCCTGATAATGTCCAACCCCTTCATGGCCTTTTCTCCGTCTTCCTGCGACCGGAAAACACACTGTATTTTCTGTATATTACATTTCATGTCCTCCAGGTCTTTGGACAGAAGCACACCCCCCTTATGCAGCAGTCCCACATGGTCGCAGATATCCTCCAGTTCCCGCAGGTTATGGGAGGCAATCACCGGCGTCAGCCCCCGGCTTTCCATTTCCTTTGCAAAAATGCTCTTTATGCCTTGCCGCATCACCGGATCCAGTCCGTCAAAAGTCTCGTCGCAAAGCAGATATTTCGTGCCGGAGCAGATGCCGCAGAGCAATGCCAGCTGCTTTTTCATTCCCTTGGAAAAAGTATTGATTTTCCTGTTTTTGTCCATGCCGAAGCTATCCAGATAAGAATAGAAATCTTCCCTCCGGAACCCTTCATAGACCATGGAAAAATATTTTTCCATATCCGCCGCATTGGCATTGACAAAAAAATATGGTTCATCCGCTATGAAAAAAATCTTCTTTTTTGCCTCCGCATTGTCATATACCGGGATATCGTCCACGGTAATCATCCCCTCATCCGCTTTCAGCACTCCCGCCGCCATTCGCAGCACCGTGCTTTTTCCTGCGCCGTTTGTTCCGATCAGGCCGAATAAAGTATTTTCTTTCACAGTGACGCTGACTTTATCCACTGCCAATATATCCTCAAAGGCTTTGCTGATATTATTTATTTCAATCATCCCTGTCTCTCCTCCCTTACCGCTTGGGTGCCCGGCCGGCACCGTTTTCATTTTCTTCCCGCTTTCCCGCTCTTTATTATCCGCTTTCCTGTTCCCTGCCTTCTGCCGGATTTCCCGTTCTTCCCCTTCTCCCGGCCTATCCTTCCTTTACATCCGCCCCAAATCCCCTTCTCCCTATTCGTCCAGCCGGTTCAGACATTCCACAAAATCAGCTTTTACCATCCCCAGTTCTTTCCCTTCCTGATACAGTTCTTTCAGGCGCAGTTTCAGTTCTTCCTTCCTTTCATCCAACAGGCCGGTACTGTCCGATATGAAATTTCCCCTGCCCTTCACGGCATAGATATAACCTTGCCGTTCCAATTCCGCATAAGCTTTCTGGATGGTATTCGGATTGATGGACAGTTCCACGGCCAGGCTCCTTACGGACGGCATCTGCTCATCCTTTTCCAATACGCCCTTTAATATGAGAAACTTGAATTTCTCAACGACCTGCTCGTAAATGGGACGGGCATCTTTATAGTCCAGAATAATCATATGCACTCCTTTCCTACTTTTCCGTATATAGTGTATTATCACTACTAATACACATAGGATACAATGAATACAGCAATCTGTCAAGTCCTAATTATTCTGTGCCACGGAAATCCATTCTCAATCCTATGCCTTTACAACCGTCTGAGCCGGGAGCATGTGGACAGCCTGCGCCATCCGGAAACAGAAGCCCTTATACATTTGGGCCGGAAAGCTTTCTTCCCCTACTCGCCGCGCCCCGTGCGCCGCATCAGCGGCATATCTCATCTGCATGGGGCTGTGCAATCGAGTATCTTCCCTACCCGCTGCGCCCTGTGCGCCGCATCAGCGGCATATCTCATCTGCACAGGACTCTGTGCATAAAGAAAGCGCCAAATGACCGCGTAAATCATTTGACGCTTCCTTCCTCCTCAGGCAAAACATGCTGTCCGCAGGCTGCGGCTTAACCTAATGCCACTGCTGCCGCCCTTACCCTTTCAGCATACGAAGTTCCTTGGACGCATCGTCGTTGCCCCGGCAGCTGCATTCCACCGCACGTTCAAAGCATCTGACAGCCTCTTCCTCATCGCCCTCCTGCAATGCCATATATCCCCTGCACTCCCACTCTTCCGTGCAGTCCTTCCTGGCGCAGTTCCAGCACCATGCCGACGCTTCCATCTGCTTCAGATACTTTCCTGCCTCTTCATATTCCCCGCAGAAATAGTGAATGACAAACAGACGGTAAAGATTGGATCTGCCGCAGAAACAATCGTCTGCCTGAAGTTCTTCCACATTCTTCCCCAAATCTCCGCATCCCTCATAGAACATCTCCTGGCTTTCCCCGTGCAGCTTCTGATATTCTTTCGCCAGCTGCAGATTCCCTGTCTGCCAGGCAAACCGCATCAGTTCCCGCAAGGTATACCGATAGTCATTGGAATCCACCCCGTCCTCTGTCTGCCTTGCCTCTTCCAGCGACTTTTGGAAAAACAGCAACGCTTTCTCCCCTTCCCCCAAGTAATGCCCGTAGCAATAGCCAATCTGCGCATAGGCGCTCCGCCTGCCTTCATGATCCTCTTCCAGCCCTGCGGCTCTCTCGCCTTCCAGAAGAGCCGCCGCCTCTTCTGCTTTCCTGCGCAGTTCCTCTTTGCTCAGGTATCCCTGATACAAGTCCAAAAGGTCGTCTATCCTTGCCCCCTCTTCCTTCCAGCTTCCGCACACATAATCCGTAAGCGTAGTTCCTCCGTATGCCTGCTCTATCGTCTCCAAGGCTTTATCCCATTTCTGCATGGTCCGGTAATAATATCTGATGCATTCCAGATTCTTTCTGCGCCGGTCCGGCGTCATCGCCAGTTCCATCATATCCAGAAACCACTTCAGCCCTCTTTCATGCTGGCGTGTCTCGCAGAAATAATCATGTATCCGGGAATAAGCATAATTATAGTCCTCCCCCTTTTCCCTGCCGACTTCAATTCCTTTTCTGTAATAAACTAAGGATTCTTCCCTTCTGTCCGTCATCTCCAGCAGAAATGCCTTATGTCCCCAGTTACGGCTTAAAGGAGCGCTCTGCAGGGCACGTTCGATTTCCTCAAGAGCCAGCCCATACTCCCGGTTCCGGGCATGGAGATCGGAAAGCTGCCACAGTTCCCTCGGGTTTTCCCCGAATTTCTCCACATGGAGTTTTATGTATTCCATCGCTTTATCATAATATTCTTTCTGGCCGGCCCAGGAAAATTTCCACCGGTACCGCCAGGCTATCCGCCAGATAAAGTCAAATTCATCGGGATTTTTTTCATAGGCTTTCAGATAATACTCCGTAGCTTCATCCCATTTTTCAAAATCCTCAAGGCTCCGGGCGATATAATAATACATCCACTCAAAATCCATCCCCCGCTCCTCACATATTTTCAGATGCTCAAAAGCCGGTTTTGCATCCTCATAGTACTCCACATAATACCGCCCAAGGAAATACCGGTTCCGCAGATTATCCGACAGTTCCACCGACCGCTTGGCCCAGTTTTCCATCTCTTCCGCCTGCCGGAACTCTTCCGCATTGTTCTCGTCATGGATATAAGCCCTTTGCAGATACACCTCGGAAAGCACCTTGGCATCCGCATTTTCCGCCGCCTCCATTTCCGCAATCAGCTGCTCCGCGTAAGCATCCGCCTCTTTCAGGCCTTCCGCGTCCTTGGCCGACCGTTCCATCAGTTCCAGCCGCAGTCTCCGCAGATAAAAGCTGCTGATTCCCGCATCCCCTGCCTGCCTCAAAATGCTGTCCACCTCACTGTACTGCCTATACTCCCAGAAAACCCTTGCCGCCCGTTCATAGATTTCCGGCATGCCGGCATAAATTTCCTTGGCCTCATAAAAGCTGTCCACCACTTCCTGTGCTTTCCCAAGCCCTTCATAAGCCTCCTGCGCATAGAAATATGCCCAGAAATAACCCTTGTCAATACTCTTGATTTTCCCGCAGATTTCCGCCACCTGCCCGTAATCTTTCATATCCCGGAAAAACAAAAGCTTGGACAACCAAAAACCAATGTCCTCGGGCTGCAAGGATATTGCCTTGTCAAAAGCTTCCGCCGCCTCTTTCTTCAGTTCCTCCGCTTCCGCCCCCTCTTTATCCTTACATTTGGCATAGCACTGTTGGAAAGCTTTCCCCTCCATCTCATAGCTTTGTGCCGTCCAATAGCCGTTGTCTTCTTCCCCGGCCAAGGAATTCCGCCAAAGTTCCGCTTCTTTACGCGTCTCCTCCCCCAATCCGCAGGACATAAAAAGCACCGTCCTGACCTGATGGCATTTCACCGTATCCTCTTCCAGCAAAGGATGTTCCCTGAAAAATTCCAGTCCTTCTGCCGCCCGTCCGTTCTGAATATAAGCCCAAGCCAGCGATACCGCCGTCTCCGCCGTCAGCTCCTCCGCCTTTTCCCCCGTATACAAAGCAATCACTTCCGCATTGCACTGATCCAACAGTTCCGCCGCTTTTTGCGTATTGTAATTCCTTCTGGCACGCTGGGCATGTTCCCTGGCCTCCGTCCACTGCTGCTTTCCGGCCAGAATCCCGGCCAATTCCACGGATGCCCTGTAAACATCTTCTTCCGACAGCTTCTCCCTGTTCAGCAGTTCTTCATAAATCTCCGCAGCTTCCTCGCCCTTTCCGCAGCCTGTCAGTACCTCCGCGCCGTTAAAAAGCATCCTTAAGTCTTTCTCCCCCGCATCCCACAGCTGCCGGACCGTCCGCTCCGCATCCCCGCTCTGCCCGCAGGCCAGTTGGTACTTGGCTTTCTCCATTTCATACCACGGATGGCCAATGCCCAGTCCGTCCATGAAAGCTATCTTTTGCCCGATTTTCTTCAGCCATTCCTCCCGATTTTCTTCTTCCTCGGAAAAGAAGCCGGATAAATCATTGAAATTCTGTATAAAAACATCATAGTCTGCCGTTTCTTCCCCTCGCAGCTTCTCAAAAGGAAAATCCGTTTCTTCCGCCCCGTCCGCCATCTTCCAGAGCATAAAATCTACGAAATTCTCCGGCAGATGTTCCTTGAACTCCTGCTCGTTTTCCGCAATTTTGAACCGCTTGCCGAACAGCTTCCAGACAGCGGCTGGGACCCTATAGCAATCCGCCAGATAGCGGAAAAAACTCCATTTTATTTCCTCCCCCAGTTCTAAATCATCCAACAGCTCATTTTCCAATAACCGTTCCCATTCCCCCGCATCCAGCCTTCTTGGCAGGGAACGGTACAGTTTCTCCGCATCTTTTATAAATAAGCCTGCCGGAGTGTCCTGTGCCGTCTCCTCTTCCTCCTGCTGCCTTGCCATCCGGAGCGCGCTTTCATATGCCTCCCGCAGTCTCTTGAATCCTTCCGGATTGTCCTCCGGGTTCACCGACACCAGCTTTTCCCTATAAGCCTCCCGAATCCGTTCTTCTTCCTTCGTCTCACTAATTCCCAGCACTTCAAAAATTCTCCGGCTATCCATACCGCTCATCCCATCCCTTCTCCAATCCCTTATTCATCCGTCTCACGGCTTTTACGCCAATTATATCATAAATGCCCCTCCGGCACAACAGAAGGAATAGTGACGGTACGAAGCCGCTGTTCTTTGGCGGCTTCGTACCGCTGCGTTTGCCGCAGAACGGAAGCGTGTCCGAAAAATCAATGGTTCCGCATATCTCAAAAAGCAGGGTGCCCTGCCCCCCGACATGACACCCTGCCCATACCTTCTTCTAAAAAAGCCTCTTTCTTCTCCGTCCCGTCACTCTTCGCTGCCTTCCGCAACTTTTGCTGCCCTGGCCGCAACTTCCTTCTCCTGCACATCGCTGGGCGCCTGCTCATACCTTGCAAATTCATAAGCATAAGTACCGCGGCCTCCTGTCATGGAACGCAAATCCGTACAGTAGCCGAACAGTCCCGTCATCGGGATATCCGCTTCGATTACCTGCTTCCCTCCCACAGGGTTCATGCCCAGCACCCTCGCACGCCTCTTGTTCAGATCTCCCATGACATCTCCCGTATAAGCGTCCGGCACCGTTACTTTCAAAGACGCAATGGGCTCCAAAAGTACCGGATGGGCATCCATAAAGCCTTTTTTAAATGCCTGGATGGTGGCCATCTTGAATGCCATTTCCGAAGAGTCCACCGGATGATAAGAACCGTCGTACAGAACGGCCTTCACTCCTACTACCGGATATGCGGCAAGAGGGCCTTTCAGCACGGATTCCTGCAGCCCCTTCTCCACTGCCGGGAAGAAATTCTTCGGTACTGCGCCGCCCACTACCTCCTGCTCAAACTCAAATGCTTTTTCCAGTTCGCCCAGCGGGGAGAACCTCATCTTTACATGACCGTACTGCCCATGTCCGCCGGACTGTTTTTTATATTTATATTCCACATCGGAATTCTTTTTAATCGTCTCACGGAACGCAACCTTAGGCTGGGTCAGTTCCACTTCCACTTTGTATTCGTTTTTCAGCCTGCTGGCAATGACATCCAGATGCAAGTCTCCCATGCCGTAAATCAATGTCTGCCTGTTCTCCGCATCATTGACTACCTTCAGTGTCTGATCTTCATGCGCCATTTTCTGCAATGACTGTGCCACCTTGTCAATTTCCCCTTTGTTCTTCGCACGGTAACGCATATAAGTATAAGGCGTGGATATTTCGGCCTTGCCGTATTTGATGGGCGTGGCTTTTGTAGACAGCGTATTTCCCGTCCTTGCCCCTGTCAGTTTTGCAATCGCGCCGATATCCCCCGCATGAAGTTCCTTTATTTCGGAAGGCTTGCCGCCCTGCAGAATATAAAGCTTGCTCACCTTCTCTTCCACTTCCTTGTCGCTGTTGAAAATCAGGTCATCCGCTTTCAGCACGCCCGAGCATACCTTTACCAAAGAGTATTTTCCGATGAAAGGATCCACAATCGTTTTAAAAATATAGGCAGATTTCGCCTTGGAGAAATCAAAGTTCGCCTCAAAGATTTCGTTTGTCTTTAAATTAATGCCTGCAATCTCTTTATTTTCCGGGCTAGGCATATATTTTACGATATCATCCAGCAAGGTATAGACTCCCTGGCACAGCAGGCTGGATCCCATAGTCATAGGGACAATCGTGCCGTCGATTACGTTGCTCCGCATAGCCGCCCTAATCTCGGCCTCGGAAAATGTCTCCCCGCCGAAATACCGTTCCATGAATTCTTCGCTGGTTTCCGCCACTGCTTCCATCAGCGTATCTTTGCAAAGCTGCAGGTTCGCCTTGCTGTATTCCGGCACCTCACAGTCTACCACATCCTTGCCCTGCCATCTGTGCCCTGTCTCCGTAATGACATTGACATAACCCACAAATTTCTCGTTTTCCCTGATAGGCAGATGGAAAGGAGCCATTTTCTTCCCATAGGCAGCCGTCATGTCTTCCACCACCTGACGGAAAGAAGCATTGTCCACATCCATATCCGTTACGAAGATAAAACGGGGCAGCTTATATTTCTCACAGATTTCCCATGCTTTCTCGGTTCCCACTTCCACGCCGGCTTTACCGGACACCACAATGATGGCCGCATCCGCTGCGCTTACCGCCTCTTCCACTTCTCCGACAAAATCAAAAAAACCGGGGGTATCCAGAATATTTATCTTAACGCCTTCCCACTCAATCGGCACTACCGACGTAGATATGGAAATCTGCCTTTTCTGTTCCTCTTTCCCAAAATCGCTTACTGTATTGCCGTCAGATACCTTACCCATTCTGGAAGTAATGCCGGACAAATATGCCATCGCCTCCACAAGGCTGGTCTTACCGCACCCCCCATGGCCGAGCAGCACTACGTTCCTAATCTTGTCAGTTGTATAAACATTCATATCAAATCCTCCGCTTTCTGCTGTTTTTGGGTATTCTGCCTAGAGTCCCGTCGCATCAAAAACAATAGATTTCAAAACCCATATGTCCATTTTACTAAAACTCCGTTTACATTACAAGTGAATTTCAACATTTTGCACATTTTTTTATAGCAGCTCGGACTGCGGCTTCCCTGTTACGGAATACGGAAATCAATTTTCGGTATCAGAGCAGCTTGAATGTTGTGTTGGGGGGCGGACGCCCGTGCGCGAGTTTTTTTAGTGGCCGGCAGCAGCGGAACTGCCTGTCCCGGTTTTCCGTGCGC
>CAJTVK010000030.1:0-22545 GCA_910579645.1 uncultured Lachnospiraceae bacterium
AGGCAGTTCCGCTGCTGCCGGCCACTAAAAAAACTCACGCACGGGCGTCCGCCTCTCAACACAACATGCAGGCAGAACTGTTACCCAAATTGATTTCCATGATTGCAAAATTAATATACTTTTCGCTTTGAGATAAGAGAACAAATATATAATAAAACAAACAAATCTATAATATTTTTATTCGTATATCTATTACACTTTTCTCAAAAGGTTACCCGTATAGCAACAATATGAAGGAGAAGTTATCATGTTAAAAATCACACACGTTACCTGTGAACATCAAAGCTGCCCTTTGGCGGTTGAAACACAGCATCTGAGATTTGCCTGGGAACCGGGCTCGGATGAAGCGAATACTGTTCAGACGGCTTATCGGATTCTTGTTTGGGGACCGGAAGATAATCTTGTTTGGGACAGTGGAAGAACCGAGAGTAATCAAACGTATGAGATTACATATGAAGGTTCAGCATTGGAATCTGCGAAACGGTATACCTATCAGGTTCAAGTATGGGATAATCATGGAAATACCGCAGCGAGTGAAATACAAAGATTTGAAACAGGATATTTTCATGCAGGCGACTGGAAAGCTTGCTGGATTGAGCCGGAGCCGCTTCCGCAGCTTTCAGAGAATCCGCTTCCGAAGGCGCAGGCAATCTGGAAGGAATGCCTGATGGCTATGATGCGTGGAGAGCAGCCGGAATATTATACGGACGGAGATATTTGGAATACATTGCCGACGGAACCTTATGACCCGCCGGTTCGGTTCCGCAGAACCTTTGAACTGAAAGAGAAGCCGGAATATGCAAAAGTGTATATGACTGCGCACGGAATTTACAGTCTTTCCGTCAACGGGCAAAAAGTGCCGGGGACATTTCTGGCGCCGGGATTCACAACCTACGGCAAACGTCTGAAATATCAGGCATACGATATCACCGATTTTCTGAAAGGCGGCGAAAATGCAATCTCTGTTACCGTGGCAGACGGCTGGTACAAGGGCAAGATTGCTCTCGGTAAAGGCTGTGAATACGGAGAAGTTCCGGGCTTGCTGATGCAGACGGAAATCTGGTATCCGGATGGGACGAGGACACAGATTTGTTCGGATGAAGCATTTACCTATTCATTTGACGGGCCGATCCGGTATGCAGATTTATTTACGGGAGAATGTGTGGATGCACGGAAATATGATGGAGAACCGTCAGAAGTATCCTATCAGGCAAAAAATTGGAAACCGGTGATTCCGGCGAAACGTGACCGATACGATTTTGGCATTCTGACGGCACAAAATGCACCGGAAATCGAAGTTTATGAGGAAATTCCGGCAAAGGAAATCCTGACAACCCCGAAGGGCGAAACTGTTGTGGATTTCGGGCAGAACATGGCCGGTATCATACGGGTAGAAATATCCGCCAAAGAGGGTGAAGAAATCAGCTTCGAACATGGGGAAGTGTTGGATGCAAACGGAAACTTTACTTATGCATTTACGGATACGACCCGTGCTCAGAAAAATGTATATATCAGTGCGGGAAGAAAAGGCGAAGTATTTGAACCGGAGTTTACCTATCATGGGTTCCGTTACGTCAAGGTAACGGGCGGAGAGAACTGGAAGCCGGAACAGTTTACTGCAAAAGCAATCAGCAGCGCCAATTTGGTGACAGGAAGTTTTCAGTGCTCCGATGAAAAGCTGAATCGGCTTCAGCACAACATTTACTGGAGTCAGCGTTCCAATACAATCGGTATACCGACGGACTGTCCTACCAGAGAGAAAGCCGGGTGGACAGGCGACGTAGTGGTATATGGGGCAACAGCGCTCTATAATCAGGAGATGACAGCATTCTTTGAAGACTGGCTGGAAAGTATCAGACGGGAACAAAATGAGGCAGGGCATGTGCTGAATACAGTTCCGTTGATAAAGAATTATGTACAGCAGACGATGGCAGGTTCCCTTGGATGGGGGGACGTGATTCTGACACTGCCGTTGCAGCTGTATCATTTATTTGGGAATAAAAAGGCGTTGGAAGATAATTATGATGCTATGGAAAAATGGATGAAGGCGATGCAGCAAGCAGCATATGAACTGCCGGAAAACACGGCCTTCAACCCGGAAATGACCATGAATCCGGATAAGCGGAAAACAGAGAAAAATACAGAAGGGGAGCAGGCGGCATATAGTGATACGGAAGACAGGCATCAGGAGAATCAGCATTATCTGATTAACACAGGATTTCATTTTGGAGACTGGTTAGTGCCGAGCGTAAAGAATGAGGCAGGATTTTCCGATGGACCGGCATCCTCCTTCCTTACAATGAATGTAGTGGATACAGCGCTTCTGGCTGCAGATGCGGACATGCTTGCCGAGATTTCAGCAGTCCTTCATAAGCCGGAAAAGGCAGAAGAATATGAAAGATATGCGGAACGGGTAAGGGAAGCATTATATGAAGAGCTCTGTGAGGAGAGCGGAAAGCTAAAGCAGGAAATGCAGGGAAATTATATTCTTGCATTAAAGCATCACATGATTCCGAAAGAAATGGAGGAGAAATTTGCAGGGCGTCTGGCAGAGATGATTGCGGAAAATGGAAATAAGCCGGATACCGGATTTATGTCTGTAGCATATATTTTGGATATGCTTTGTGATTATGGATACCGTGAACTGGCATGGGTGGTATTGAACCAGAACGGATGCCCGGGATGGATATACGAGGTGGAGCATGGTGCAACGACGATGTGGGAGAATTGGGATGCCATCAGACCGGACGGTCAGGCAGACGGATGTTCTTTCAACCATTATGCATTTGGATGTGTGGGAGATTTCTTATATCGACGGGTGCTTGGAATACAAAATGCCGGAATCGGATATGACAGAATCCGTCTGGAGCCGGGGTATGATTTTCCGTTGGAATGGGCAGAGGGAACATATCACAGCGTGCATGGAGATATCAAATTGCGCTGGGAAAAAGGGTGCGGCGGTATCCTTATCAGCTGCAATGTACCGGTGAACACAGAGGCAGTCCTGATACTTCCGGACGGATGCGAAAAGAAGCTTGCAAGCGGAGTGTCTGAGACATTTTTCAGCTATGCAGTTGAAAAAGAAAAGGGCAGACAACCTGCTTTTATACAGATAAAGTAACATTGCGATTTATCGTTCATTTTCAAGTAATCCGCGTCCGTGAAGTTCCGGCTGTCTGCGGAACCGGAGAGGCGTGATATGATATTGCTTCTTAAATGCCGTCTGGAAATGGCTCTGGCTGGAAAAACACAGATAATTGCTGATTACACTGAGCGGTTTATCCGTGAATTGCAGAAGATGTTTTCCCTCTTCCAGCTTGCACCGCAGAATAAATGCGCTGATTGTGAAACCGAGCTGTTCCTTAAAATATGTGGAAAAATAGGAGCGGCTGAAACCTACATGCTCCGCAACCTCAGCGGCAGTGACGGGACAATTGATATGTTGCAAGACATAATGGATTGCCCGCTGCAGTGTTTCATCGGAAGTCTTTGGAATCAGCTTTTCTCTTACTTTTTGAGTAAATGCCAGCAGCATTTGGAAATTCAGATTCTGGACAGCGGCAGGATCTTTTAGCTTTTCTGCTGTCTGAATATAAGAATCAGACAGCAGGAAAGCTTCATCTGTATCCACCCCGCTGGAAATTGCGCGGCGCGTTGCAAGAGTCGTCATAACGATATGTGCATTTTTTAGTTGGCGCAGCTGATTTGGGGCAAACGTACCGGGATGTATGGCAGACGGCTGCAATGTCATGTTTTTTAAACCCTCTACATCTCCTGATTCGACAAGATGAAGAATCATGGATTCAATTTCATGGGAATTATTGTGATGGAAATCCTCTTTCTGCCGATAAACGGATTCTGTCTGTTTTTCGGTTTGCGCCGGTGAAATGGATGTTCTGTCAGAATCCGGCAGGCTCAAATGAGTACGCATTTCATGGTTCAGGAAATAGTTAAATATGGCAGCCTTTGCCAATAAACCCGATAAAGTAATTGGCGGAATAAGCTGAAAAAAAGTTTTAAAATTCATGCGTTCTTCCGGCACAACTACATAATCCGAATACATGAAATGAAAATCCGAATCGCTGAACGGGATGTAATTTGCCGGGCCTAAAATAATGCGAAGTTCCGGCAAATCTTTAGGCTTTATGGCAACAAAATAAGTTCCGTATGAAGTGAAGCTATGTGCAACCGTGTCAGTCATATCTGTAAATTCTGCAATATAATGTTTGGGGGGATATGTGCAGGGGGATTGTTCGGGAAATGCTTGCAACAGTTCCCCCTTTTGATAAATGTAAACCGGAATTCCGGAATCCAGATAGTTCAGCTGACAAAAATTTTTGATGTCTTGAAAGGAAATCATTTATATTCTCCGTTTTGCAATATGCTCAGATAGCCGTAGCGTTCAGGGCTTACGCCACTGCCGAATGGTTCCATCAGTCGAAAGTGTTTTAGTGCTGCCTTCACCGTTATTTCCGCAAGGCAGTACAGTAAAATTATAAAATAAATAAAACAAATCTGCAATAAAAACAGGACTATCCCAAGTAGAATAATTATAGTATCTGAGTACTATAAATCGTTACACTATAGGGGCAGCTGCTGAAAGGAAAACAAAACATTGCCCGGAAGAAAAAATATTTGAAAAAAGGAGGATCATAGGATATGGAACTTTATGATTTGAGAACAGAATACAGAGTAAACCCAATCGGAATTACAGAGAAGCATCCGCGGTTTTCATGGAAGCTGGAGTCGGAAGAAAAGGATACGATGCAGCAGTCTTACCGCATTCTTGTGAAAGAGGGTGAAAATATTGTCTGGAATACAAAGGCAGAAAGCGAAGATTCCGTTCTGATTGCTTATGCAGGGGAAGCGTTACAGGATGAGACGCTCTACAAGGTGACAGTTGAAGTGACAGATAATCATGGGAATATGGGAGTGGGAGAAATGCATTTTGAGACAGGGATTCTGAATCCGGATGTATTTCAGGCGAAAATGATTACGCATGATTTTTCGGAGAAAGAGACAGCATGTCCGATTTTTTCCAAGACCTTTGCAGTAAAAGGAAACGTGAAAAAAGCCAGAATCTATGTCACATCCAGAGGAGTCTATGAGGCATATCTGAACGGGAAGCGTATCGGAGAAGACCGGATGACGCCAGGGTGGACAAGCTATCATCACCGTCTGCAATATCAGATATACGATATTACGGAAATGCTCCGGGAAGAAAATGAAGTTGAAATCATGGTCGGAAACGGTTGGTATAAAGGAGTTTATGGTTTTATGCTGACACCGAATATTTACGGAGATAGGGTCGGTGCATTTGCTGAAATCCATATGGAATATGAGGACGGAAAAAGAGAAGTGCTCTGCACGGACGAGTCGTGGAAGGTACGGACAGGGGAAATCCTCTGCAGTGAGATTTACATGGGAGAAACAATTGATACAACCGTCGATGAAGCACAGGGAAATACAGGAACTGTTTCGGTAACGGATTTTGACAGACAGACGCTGACCGCTCAGGAAAATGAGCCGGTCCGTATCACCGAAAGAATCCCGGCCAAAGAACTGCTCGTGACTCCGAAGGGGGAAAGGCTGGTAGATTTTGGGCAGAATATGACCGGAATCGTAGAAGTAAAGGTACATGGGCGGAAAGGGCAGAAGGTAGTAATCCGCCATGCGGAAGTGTTGGATAAGGAGGGGAATTTCTATCCGGAGACACTGCGTCAGGCGAAGTCGGAGGATACTTACATTTGTAATGGGGAAGAGCAGACATTCCTGCCGCATTTTACATTCCATGGTTTCCGTTATATCTGTGTGGAAGGGCTGGACAGCTTGACACCGGAGCAGTTTACTGCCTGTGTGATGCATTCCGACATGGAAAAAACAGGGAATTTTCATTGCTCCAACGGAAAAGTGAATCAGCTGCAAAGCAATATAGCATGGGGACAGAGAGGTAATTTTCTTGACATTCCGACAGACTGCCCGCAGCGGGATGAACGTCTCGGATGGACAGGGGACGCACAGATTTTCTCTTGGACGGCGGCTTTCAACCGAAATACGGCATTGTTCTTCCGCAAATGGATGCGGGATGTGGCAGCAGAATCTTCCTTGGAAAAGGGGGTGCCGCATGTTGTTCCGGATATTCTGGGATCCTATAGTTCTTCGGCATGGAGCGATGTGGCGGTCATTGTGCCATGGGTTGTTTATCAGACCTATGGAGACAAAGGGATTTTGGAAGAAAACTGGAAATGCATGCATGAATGGGTAGACTATATCCGAAATCAGTGCGGAGAAAACGGGCTCTGGCAGAGCGGATATCAGTATGGCGACTGGCTTGCGCTGGACAAAGAGGAAAGTGCAGACAGAACCGGTGCAACAGATAAATATATGATAGCAAATGCATATTATCTGTATGTGACGGATTTGGTGAAACAGACTGCCGGCATACTTGGACTGGAGGAAGAAGAGAAAAAGTATCAGGAACTGTACGATACAGCTCTGGAAGCATTTCGCCAGGAATATTATACGAATACCGGGCGAATCGTCAGTGAGACGCAGACAGGAGCGGTTTTGTCCCTGTATTTTAATCTGGCGCGGGAAAAAGACAGAAAACGTATTTTGCAGAATTTAAAGACAAATATTGAAAATCACAAGAATCATCTGGCAACAGGTTTTGTCGGAACTCCGTATCTGTGCCATGCGCTATCCGAAAACGGGGAACATGAACTGGCAGCAACTATCTTTATGAAGGAAGATTATCCGTCATGGCTTTATGCTGTGAACATGGGAGCGACCACTGTTTGGGAACGTTGGAATTCCATTATGCCGGACGGCAGTTTTGATGTATCGGGAATGAACTCACTGAACCATTATGCCTATGGTTCTGTCGGTGACTGGATGTATCGGAAGGTTGCAGGTGTGAGCCAATCGGAACCGGGATACAAAAAGTTCAAAGTACAGCCGATGTTTGTGAAAGGAATCGAAGAAGCAGGGGTCGAATTTGAGTCGGTATACGGTAAGATTGAAAGTAAATGGAACTGCAAAGACGGAAAAATTCACGGCTGGGTGAGAGTGCCTGCAAATACGACGGCAGAGATTCATCTGCCGGAGAAAGATGAGGTGATTACTGTAGGTTCCGGAAGTTATGAGTATGAATATGAGACTGCAACGAATTTGGCATATGAGCGTTTTAGCTTGGACAGTACATGGGAAGAAATCCTATCCCAGCCTTTGGCGGTGGAGTTATTTCATCGGATGTCTCCGGGAATGCTGGACAATCCTATGCTTGCAATGGCACGGCAGATGACACTTGCAGAGGTGATTGGCGTGGCTCCGGCAGCAAGGCCGCTGTATGAGGCGGTAGTGAAGGCACTGAATGAGGCGGAAAAATAAAATGCGTTTTTTGCGAGTGCGGGGGAAAGCTGCCCAAGAGGGGGAAATACCAATCCCGAAAGAGGTGACGGAGCGAATCAAAAAAGAATTTGAAACTGATGAACATACAGGAGATAAACGGCAGGAAAATCCGTGTATCGGAGAAGCGTCAGAGGAAGCGGCGGTCTGGCCGATATTGGCGGATATATGGCTGAAATCGTTGACGAGACAGAAAAATTGATGGCTCCGTCCAGACAGAAACTGCAGTTCTGCCCAAACTCAAAACAGGTTCGGAGAGTGTCTGCTGAGTCTTTCAGACATTGCAAAGCATGACTCCCTTCAAGAATTGACAAAAGTTTTGAATTTCAAGTCTATAGAGCTGCTTTTTTGCAGCTCTATACATATAATTTTGTTTGGCAAACCTTATAATAGATAGCCAGAGTTATCAGTAGTATCAGGCAAGTAATACTAAGCATGATTATTATCTGGTAATGTTGGAATATAATGCACAGATATAATGGGATTAAACTGCTTGCCATCCCACCTCCAATTGTAGCCAAAACGGAAATTGCCCCTCCTTTTACCGCATAATACTCACTTGTCCAATCATACTTGGGGAACTTGATGTTCAGATAAATACCAAGAACCGAAATGAAAAAAGCATATACCGTAGGGATAACAAATAACAGTACGGTCTGCATGAAAGAACATGGAATCACAATTCTTATAAAAATAGCACTGACATATAAGATAGGGAGTATCACTGTTAAGTTTACCGCAATTTTAGAGTTATAGACTGTTCTTGCCAGTGTTGGGACGGAACACATAATCCATCGGTTTTTCCCTTCTAAAGATAAGGATGCTGCCGTAGTGGACGTCATACTCACAAAAATTGCCAATGCAATTGGCATGATATTTTGAACGACGCTCATAATTCCCATTGCTTCTACTTGCTGTCGCAGAGTAGATGGCATAAAGAATACTGCCATAACTGCCATAACCAAAAGCAGGACAATTCCAATACATGAATTTAAGGCATAAATCGTGCATGAACCTAATCGACGAAACTCTTTTTTATACAATGCCATAAACGGCGATGAAGATTTCAATGCTCCTATTTTATAATTCTTTTTTGCATAATGTGAGAATACTGCTGTATTCAATGTTTTATAATAATGGGAAACAATCCCAATGAAAGCAATGCCTAATAGTAGGGAAATAGCGGAAAAAATGGCAAAGTCCGCCCAATCATTATGTATTAAAGCATTCGTAAAAAGAATAGCAGGCGGATAAAATCTGTTTACCGTTTCTGCCATTGTCACGCTTAAATCGGTTATCTGCGTTGCATCCATTGATTGCGTTTTGGCAGAAGCAAAGACAATCATCAATACGGCTGCCGTACTCAAAACCAATGAAAAAATATTTTTGTGCCTGGAGCGTGATGAAACTGCAACAATTAAAACACCTAATGATAAGGAAATTATCATAGGAATAATCGGCATCAGAAATAATGCGCCCACTAAAAACAAGTAGCTGCAAATCGGCGGGTGTTCATACGCAATATATATAATGCCAGACGGCAGCATGGCTATAAAACCAATTATCAGATTGATAAGATACAGCAGCGTTATGCGGCTTGTTACAATAGAAAACGTATTTACAGGCATAGACATAACCATATCATAATCTTTTAATCCAATAAGCACTCCTGTGCTTTTAACAAAAGTAAGGGTCAAAGCCGCTAAAGAACTGACCACTACCATGAGCGTTGGCAATGCCTCGCAGAGGCCTGCTTCTGCCATACCAATGCTGAATTTTGTTGTATAGATTACAAGAATGGCAATGGCGGCCAATCCAAAAGCGACAACAATCGCCAAGCGTTGTTTTTCCTGTTTGTCACGAGAATGAATTAATCGGTTAAATCCAAAAAGATTGTATAACTGCATCCTCAAGAGATATTTATACTTGCCTTTCATTTTCAACTACCTCCATGAACACATCTTCAAGACTATGACTGCCTTTAATTTCTTCCATTGTTCCGCTTTCTATCAATTTACCGTTATTGATGATAGTAACCTTGTCACACAATTTTTCAGCAACTTCAAGCACATGAGTGGAGAAAAAAATTGCTGTCCCTGCATCGCAAAGTTCACGCATCATCTTCTTTAAATGAAAAGTTGCTTCAGGGTCAAGACCTACAAATGGTTCATCCAACACGAAAAGCTGTGGGGAATGTATAAAGGCTCCTATCAACGCAAGTTTCTGTTTCATACCATGTGAATAGGAGCTAATTAAATTCCCCAGACCGTCCGTTAATTTGAGAACATCCGCATATTTTTGTATTCTTGAAACTCTTTCTTTTGCAGAAACAGAAAACATATCACACATATAGTTTAAATACTGAATGCCTGTTATATAGTCATATAAATCAGGATTGTCTGGGATATAAGCTGTCATGGATTTACATTTCACAGGATCGTCTTTTACAGAATGGCCATTTATAAGGATTTCCCCCTCGTCAAAGTCCATTATCCCAACAACCGCACGGATTGTTGTTGTTTTCCCCGCACCATTGTGACCAATAAAAGCGTGGATTTCTCCTGCTTTTACCATTAAATTCAGACTGTCAACCGCTTTTTTATTTCCGGAATAAACTTTAGAATAATTCTTGATTTCTAATACATTGTCCATTTTATGAACCTCCTTACTGTTTTAGTTTTTGTACTTTTTTTCAATTGCCCAGAAAAGGATTGCGGGTACAGGAGCAAACAATAAAATATTTATCTGCAACCGAATCAGAACCAGACACCCCAAAGTGTAGCGGGATTTCCTGTGGCAATACTAAAGTCAGTGCCGCTAATGCAACAAAAGTTACAATTGTAATGGTGATGCATTTTTTCTTCAGATGTATTACCTCCTTTTATTATCATATTGATAATGATATCATAATGATAATAAATAGTCAAGAAAAATCCCGTCCATCACTGAGGAAAGACAGGAAATTTTTAATCCATTTTAGGGGGCGAAATAATAACGCCAATAGAATGCAGCTTTCGCCCCGCCGCCGGTGTGTTGTTCCCATAAGGTTTTATTATATTCTGAATATTTCCAATCATTATTTCAAGTTCATCATCCGTTAGATAAAGAGGGGATAAGGAAAAACCGGATTTATCCTTTACAATATCGATATCATCCCTTTTGCAATAGTCTTGAAACAGTTCTGCAAAACCAATGATATAGTGCATAAATGCCTGCATATAAGCTTCACCGGAGTTGCCGTCTATCATTTCTTTAAAATCCTTTGTCATATCAATATCTATTGCGTATGTCTTTTCCAGAGCCCCTCTGACTTGTGTCTGATTCACAATTTTTAATGCTTTGTCGTTTGTCATTCTTTTCAAATAACGATAAAGCGTTGCAGGCGGAATATCCGAAAATGTTTCAGATAAATGTTTAGCGGTAGTTTCCCCACATTTTTGTATTTCCAGAAATAGTTTGCATTTAACAGGGTTCGTCAATACATCCATAATTTTTTTGTCCATGTGTATTCCTCCCATAATCTTGCTCATTTGATAATATTATCATTTTGGCAGCAAAAATTCAATAGCCTTTCATTGATGATAATCTGTGATTACAAACCTAAAAAAGCGGCAAAGTTTTTACGCCTTGCCACTTTCAGCACTTATACGAAGATTACTTCCTCGTTTACAATCTCCCTTGCACAAGCCTGTATGTTATTCATCCGGCCTACATCTCATGAACGTGGTAATCCCCATGACAATCCCAATTGCGCACAGCAGGCTGATGACTAAGAAAGCCCCGTTTCTCTCCGCCTAAATAGAACAGCGGAAAGAAAATCGCCCCGGCAAAAATCATCCCGACAGACAGCCATATAAATTGACTGATAAAATGGCTCTTTACAATATCGGCTCTTTTCACCGGAGTGGTCAGCTTGTATTTCCCCCATGTTGAAACGTAATTTTTGCCAATGCTGGCGATTGCGTTAACTGAGAAGCCGATATCCCCAACAGCATATAGAAAAGCATTAGCTGCTGACTGACGACGGCTGTGACAAAAGCACCTGCTGCACTTCTAAAATATTTTCCATGCTATTCGGCCTCCTGGTAAAACAAAGTCAACAACTCTGTCAATTTTGCAAGCGGGATATTGCTGACCCGGCCAATTTCAGCGGCAATTTGCAGATGCTTCTCCGCAAGACGGGTCTGGCAGCTGCGCAGTCATAAAATAAAATTGATTTCCGTGTTTCTGAGGGGCGTACTATTGCAAAATAACGGAGCAGAAATTATAATGGAACTGAAATGCTTCGCATGCTTTATGCGGTGCATACCACACGGAGGCAGGGAAAGGAAACGGGAAAGCATATGAATCAGGCAATCAATATAGAGGAATTTTTTGCGCAGTTAGACGGGTATTTTCAGAGAAACGAATTGGACAAAGTAGAGCCGTATTTGCTTTCTTCGCTGGAAGAGGCAAAGCAGAGGGAGGATTACGGGGCATATATTTCCATAGGGAATGAAATGATTGGGTTTTACAGAAGTATTTCACAGCATAAAAAGGCTTTTGACATTGCGGAAGATGTGCTGCTTTTGATGGAGGAACTGCAGTTGGACGACAGCGAGCATTTCGCTACCACGCTGCTGAATGCGGCTACGGCATACCGGGCGGCAGGGGATGCTTCTCAGGCTTACAATTATTACCGGCAGGCACTTGCCATTTATGAAAGGCTGCTGCCCAAGGGGGATTACCGTTTTGCCGGGCTGTACAATAATATGAGCATTTTGCTGGAGCAGATGGACGAGAACGGACAGGCAGTGGATATGCTGAAGAAGGCACTGGAAATCATAAGGAAATTGGAGGACAGTGAGGCGGAGCAGGCGACTACTTTGACCAACCTGGCACTTTTATATTTTAAGCAGAGCCGTACCGGAGAGGCTTCCGAAACCTTGCAGGAGGCGTTGGAATTATTTGAGGGAGTGGGAAGCGGGGAGGAAACCGATGCTCATTACAGTGCGGCTTTGGCCGGCGTGGGAGAGGCGTATTATAGGATGGGAGATTATGGAAAAGCATTGGATTCTTATGAAAAGGCACTGGCGGAGGTGAAAAAACATTTTGGGGAAAATCAGAGTTATGCGGTGCTGTGTGAGAATTGCGCGGCGGTGTGTGACTGTCTGAAAGATGCGGATAGGGCAAAAGCGTACCGCGGGCAGGCGCAGGAGATTTACGACAGAATCAATTCCGCCGTTTAGCGGTGTATAAAAGAGGGAGACATGCATGAAAGGTTTGGAATTGTCAGAAAGATATTATGAAGCGTATGGAAAGAGGATGCTGGATGAAAAATTTCCGGAACTGAAAGGGCGTATAGCTGCCGGGTTGGTGGGACAGGGATCGGAATGCCTGGGATTTGACGATGCGATATCGGCAGACCATGATTACGGCCCTTCTTTCTGTCTGTGGCTGTCGAAGGAAGACTATGCAAAATACGGGAAGGCTTTGCAGAAGGAATATGACAGTCTGCCAAAGACCTTTGAGGGCGTGGGGGCAAGGCAGGCCAGTTCCCATGGCGGCGGCCGGGTGGGTGTGCTGTGCATTCCTGATTTTTATTACGGTCTGACAGGGGTGGGTCAGGCACCGAAGAAAAACCGTGAGTGGCTGGGGCTGTCGGAGACTGCGCTCTGTGCCGCCACCAACGGAAAAGTTTTTGAAGATCCGTCAGGGGAATTCAGCCATATCAGGGAAGGTTTTCTGGCCTATTATCCCGAGGACGTGAGAATCAAAAAAATAGCGGCACAGGCAGCCGGGATGGCACAGGCAGGACAATATAATTATGCCAGAGCCATGAAAAGGGGAGAGCGGGTGGCGGCGATGCTGTCATTGGCCGAGTTTACAAAGAATACCATTTCCATGGTATATCTGCTGAACAAAAAGTATATGCCTTTTTATAAATGGATGCACCGGGGGATGAAAGAACTGCCTTTGCTTTCCGAAATCGGAGATATTCTGAATTTACTGGCACAGACGGAAGAACAGTCAAAAGCGTGGGAAGGGGCGGGGACGGAAGACTACCTTTATGTCTTGAATACAAATGACCAACGCGTCATTATTATAGAAGCAATCTGCAACATTATCCTGCAGGAGCTTACGGCGCAGGGGCTGACGGAAGGAGAGGATAATTTTCTGGAGAACCATACCATGCAGATTTTGGGGAAAATTGAGGATGAGGAAATCCGTTGGCTGTAATCATTTGTCTATAATCGGGAGTGGACAGTATCGAATAACCCCGGTTTACTAAATAATTTTCAAATCATGTTGCAAAACGTATGTTCTATATGATATAATGAGAGTCAGCATGAAAACAGGCTGAGGAAACAGGGAGGGGTTTCCGGTATGCCTTGGAAGGAACAGGAAGCAGGCAGTGAAGAAGAATGACTTTTATCTGGCAGCGGCAGTACTGACGGCAGCATTTATTTTATGGGCGGCGCAGCGGTTTTTTTTGGCATCGGAGGGAGAGCGGATTACGGTTACGCAGAACGGGGAGGCAGTGGGCAGTTATTCTCTGCGGGAGGATGATATACTGACCTTTACTGACGGAGCCGGCGGAAGAAATGTGCTGGTGATACGGGACGGGGAAGCGTTTATGCAGGAAGCGGACTGCCCGGACGGGCTGTGCATAAGGCAGAAGGCCATATCAAAGAAAGGGGAAAGCATTATCTGCCTGCCCCATAAGCTGGCAGTGGAAGTGACGGCCGGAGAAGAGGCGGAGACGGATGCGGTGACAAGGTAGGTGGGAAGAGTGCGGCAGGGAATCAGGGAGAAAACGGCATATATGGGAGTTTTGCTGTCGCTTGCGCTGCTTTTGTCCTATGTGGAATCGCTGATTCCTTTGGATTTCGTCGTGCCCGGGATAAAATTGGGGCTGGCAAATCTGGCAGTGGTCACGGTGCTGTATTGGTATGGGTGGAGGGAAGCCATTGCCCTGAATGTGATGCGTGTGCTGCTGTCCGGGTTTCTGTTCGGGAATCTGTTTATGATTATGTACAGTCTGGCCGGCGCCTTCTGCAGTTTTCTTATGATGTGTTTCGTCAGAAAAACAGGGAAATTCAGTGTCATAGGAGTAAGCATTTCCGGCGGGATATTTCATAACGTGGGGCAGATTGGCGTAGCCGTTTGCGTCACCGAGACGGCGGGCGCGGCTTTTTACCTTCCGGCGCTGACTGCGGCCGGGGCTGTGACGGGGATGCTGATCGGGCTGGTGGCAGGGGAAGTGCTTAAGCATACGGAAGGGCACATACGGGCCGGAAAGTGAAACGGCATGTAAAAATAGGAGCGGAATGGTCATGATTGCATACATAGAGGGAAAAATCGCAGAGGTTGCGGAAGATAATTTGGTATTGGAGGCAAACCATATAGGCTACAATATCAGAATTTCCACAGAAACCGCCGGCCGTCTGCCGGCGGCAGGGGAAGAAGTGCGGATTTATACTTATACTTATGTCCGGGAGGATGCTTTTTTGCTGTATGGGTTTCTGAGTAAGGACGATTTGGAAATTTTTAAGAAACTGATTACCGTCAACGGAATCGGTCCGAAGGGAGGGCTGGCCATTCTGTCCGTAATGACGGCAGATGACTTGCGTTTTGCCATTCTGGCAGGGGATGCCAAAGCAATCGCCAAGGCACCGGGCGTCGGGGTCAAGACGGCGGAGAGGGTAATTCTGGACTTACGGGATAAGGTGTCCATGGAAGACAGTTTGGTGAACCGGGAGGCGGCAAGCATGGCGGAGGCATCCGGCCGGGGGAAGAAGGGGAATGATAAGACCGCGGCGGCAAGGCAGGAAGCGGCGGAAGCTTTGGCTGCCTTGGGCTACTCGCCGGCGGAAGCCATGAAGGCGGTAAAGCAGGCAGAGATTACGGACGGCATGGATGCGGAAGACATTTTGAAGCAGGCACTGAAGAAATTGCTATAGGCGAAGCTGTGTAATAAGCGGAAAGCGCGGAGGAGCAGGCGGTTTGTGAGAGAAGCCTTAAGAATAAAAGCCGGGGGAAGTGAAAAGCCGGAAAATGAAAGGCCGGAGAAAAAGAAAAGCCGGAAAATGAAAGGCCGGAGAAAAAGAAAAGCCGGAAAATGAAAGGCCGGAGAAAAAGAAAAGCCGAAAAAATGAAAGGCCGGGGGAAGAATGAAAAGCCGGACGGCTGAATATGGAGCGTAAAGATGGCAAGGAGAATGATAGAAACGAATCTGACGGAAGAGGATGTAAAGATAGAGGGATCTCTCCGTCCGCAATGTCTGGCTGATTATATCGGTCAGGCAAAAGTGAAAGAAAATCTGAAGATATATATAGAAGCGGCAAAGCAGCGGAAGGATGCCTTGGATCATGTGCTTTTTTACGGCCCTCCCGGGCTGGGGAAGACGACGCTGGCGGGAATCATAGCGACGGAAATGGGTGTGAACATGAAGGTGACCAGCGGGCCGGCCATAGAGAAGCCGGGGGAAATGGCCGCTATCCTGAATAATCTGCAGCCGGGAGATTTACTTTTTGTGGATGAAATACACAGGCTGAACCGTCAGGTGGAAGAGGTCTTATATCCGGCAATGGAGGATTATTGCATTGATATCATGATCGGAAAGGGGCCTACGGCGCGTTCCATCCGGCTGGAACTTCCTAAATTTACACTGGTGGGAGCCACTACGAGGGCCGGGCTGCTGACGGCTCCCCTCAGGGACCGTTTCGGCGTGATTCATCATCTGGAGTTCTATTCCGTGGACGAACTGAAGCTTATTATTATGCATTCCGCGAAAATTTTGGGCGTTCCCATAGAGGAGAACGGGGCGGAGGAACTGGCCAGAAGAAGCAGGGGGACTCCCCGGCTGGCGAACCGGATGCTGAAACGGGTCCGGGATTTTGCGCAGATAAAGTATGACGGGATTATTACGCAAGAGGTGGCGCGGACGGCATTGGATCTGATGGAAGTAGACCGTATGGGATTGGATCATATAGACAGGAATATTCTGCTAATGATTATTGATAAGTTTAAAGGGGGGCCGGTGGGGCTGGACACATTGGCCGCTGCCATCGGTGAGGATGCCGGCACACTGGAAGATGTATATGAGCCGTTCCTGCTGAAAAACGGCTTTTTAAACCGTACCCCCAAGGGGAGGACGGCAACGGATTTGGCATATCATCATTTAGGGCTTGAAATTCCTTCTTAATATCTATATAATAGATGTTGTGTACTGTTTGCCCGGATAAGGCATATTTTGTGGGAAGGGGTGTGAGGGTGGAATGTCAGCAAAAACAGATACGGAAGTGATTATCGGCGGCAAAGTGTTTACTTTAAGCGGATATGAAAGTGAAGAATATTTGCAGAAGGTTGCGTCTTATATTAATAACAAGACGGCGGAATACGGAAAAGTTGACAGTTTCAGGAGACAGCCCCTGGATACGCAGAGCGTGCTGCTGCAGCTTAATATAGCGGACGATTATTTCAAGGCAAAGAAGCAGATCAGCCTTTTGGAAGAAGAGATACAGGTCAAGGAAAAGGAACTGTATGATTTGAAGCATGAACTGATAGCGTCTCAGATTAAGCTGGAAAATACGGAGAAGAACGTAAAAGAACTTCAGGAGCAGCTTAATGAAAACACTAAGGAAATGATACGCGTGGAAACGGAACTGAAGGACTTGAAGGAACACCATACGGCGAAAGGCAATGGTAGGCGATGATGTTATGAAAGGTAGGCTGTCTTACGGAAAGACAGCTTTTTCTGACAGCAGGAAAAATAAGGCCCGGGGACGGCTGCTGTCAGAGCCGGGCGGAGGAATGTGTTTCATATGGAAAGAGTAGAATTGCTGGCACCGGCCGGAAATTATGAAGGCTTTCTGGGGGCGGTGCATGCCGGGGCGGATGCCGTATATTTAGGCGGCATGAAGTTCGGGGCAAGGGCTTATGCAGATAATTTTTCGGAAGAAGAGGTATGCAGGGCGATACGTTATGCCCATATATACGGGAGAAAAGTGTATCTGACGCTGAATACATTGGTAAAAGAGAAAGAGTTTCATGAAATATATGATTATCTGGCTCCTTTTTATGAAGCGGGTCTGGACGGGGTCATCATTCAGGATATGGGGGTGTTCTTGTGGGTGGGAAGACGGTTTCCCGGGCTGGCACGCCATGTGAGCACACAGGCGGCCATAACAGGAGCGTGGGGGGCGCGGCTTTTAAAAAAATCCGGTGCGCAACGCATTGTGCCGGCAAGGGAACTTTCCCTGGAAGAAATCAGGGAAATGAAAAGGGAAGCCGGTATTGAGATAGAGACTTTCATCCACGGGGCAGTCTGTTACTGTTATTCCGGGCAATGCCTGTTCAGCAGCATAATTGGGGGGAGGAGCGGAAACAGGGGAAGATGCGCCCAGCCTTGCCGGCTGCCTTATCGGACGGACGGGGAAAAGAAGGAATGCTATCCCTTAAGCCTGAAAGACATGTGTACCATAGAAATGCTGCCGGAACTGATAAAAGCCGGAATAGACTCCTTTAAGATAGAAGGGAGGATGAAAAGCCCGGAGTATGCCGCCGGAGTGACGGCTCTTTACCGGAAATATATTGACAGGTATTACCGGAATCCGGAGGGAGAATTTCGGGTAGAGAAGCAGGATATGGAAAAGCTGAAAGCTTTGTATCTGCGCAGCGGAATCAGCACAGGATATTATAAGCAGCATAACGGAAGGCAGATGATAACGCTGGAAAGCCCTGCTTATGCAGGGCGGGATGAGGAACTGGCCGGACGGATAAGGAAAAAATATCTGGAAGGGGATTTCCGCCTGCCGGTGCAGGCGAAGGCAGTTCTGAAAAAAGGCTGTCCGGCCATGCTGACCTTGCGGTACGAAAAGGAAGGGGCAGGAGAAGCAGCGGAAATAATGGCCGAGGGGGAGACGGTACAGGCAGCGCAGAAGCGGCCGCTGGACCCGGCGGCTGTGGAAAAGCAGCTGGCAAAAAGCGGGAATACGGTATTTTGCATGGAACGTATGGAAATAGATATGCAGGAGGATGTATTCCTTCCGGTAAAAGCCTTGAATGACTTAAGGCGCAGAGCCTGTGAAGGATTGGAACAAAGCATTTTGGACAGATATGCAGCCGTTCATTTGTATGGCAGGGGAAGGGCGGGGGAAAGAAATGTTTTTCGGGAAGCAGGACGGATGAACGGTGGCTCTGTGAACGGAAACCGGATTCATGTACTTGCGTTGACGGAAGGGCAGGCTGTGTCCGCGGTCAAGGCGGGAGTGCAGCGGCTCTATCTGGATTCGTGTTTGTGCCGGGAGGGGCGGCGGCTTTCGGAACTGAAAGCCCTTTGCGGGGAACGCACGGAACTATATTTGGCTTTGCCATATATTATAAGGATGAGAGATGAGGGATTTCTGGAGGAGACGGGGAAATTGCTGGCCGGCGGGATTTTTGACGGCGTATTGGCACGCAGTCCGGAAGAATTATATTGGATTACGGAAACTTTTGGGGAGAAATGGGGAAAACGGATAGTCTCCGATGCGGGACTTTATATATGGAACAGCGAGGCGGAGTCTTTTTACGGAAAATTCGGCACGGAGCATTATCTTCCGTATGAACTGAATGGATATGAAGTGCGGGAACTGACGGAAAAAACGCCGGGGGCAGAATGGGCGGCAGTGGTATACGGGAGGATTCCTATGATGGTGACGGCAAACTGTGTAGTCCGGACCAAGGAAGGCTGCCGGCCTTATCCGGAAAGCAGGGATACCTCATTTTGCATGCTGACGGACCGGTACCGAAAAGATTTTCCTGTATATACGGACTGCCGGCATTGTTACAACAGAATCTACAATTCCCTTCCCTTATCGCTGCATCAGGAAATGGATAAGGCAGGCGAAATGGGAATTCATACTTTCCGTTTGGATTTTACGGATGAAATTGGCAATGATGTAGATAGGGTTATCTCTTATTTCAAGGGATTGGCTGACGGGCAGCAGAGAACGGAACCCCCGTATAAGGAATATACTAAGGGGCATTGGAAACGAGGAGTGGAATAAGGACGGAACATGGAGTTATATATTACGGAATTATCCAAATATGTCATCAATCTGCTGATGGCATTATATGCGTATGAATCTTTTGCGGTATTCCGCTATAAGGAAGAGAGCCGCAGGAACGGGATATATACAAGGCAGCTTTTGCTTATGCTGTTTATCCATTTTTCCTGTTTTATGGTTATCTGCTTTGAGACGGGAGATATGAGTTACCTCTTCTTCTATGCATTTCAGCAGATTGTGCTGTTTGCCACGGCAGTTCTGTTCCATATGGTCTATCCCCGCGCAAACAGGCTGATTGTCAATAATATGTGCCTGCTGCTGAGTATCGGGTTTGTGATGCTGACCAGGCTTTCTTATGAAAGGGCGGTGAAGCAGTTTGTGATTGTGGCAATCTCCATTGCAGCGGCCATGGTTATTCCTTTCTTCATACACAAACTGAAATTTTTAAAAAGCCTGACTTGGGTTTATGCGGCAGTGGGAATTGTGGCATTGGCTGTTGTATTGATATTGGGAAGATATACTTACGGTTCTAAAATTTCTTTTTCCGTGGCGGGGGTGACGTTTCAGCCGTCGGAAATCGTGAAAATAATTTTTGTGTTTTTCCTTGCCAGTGCCTTGTGCGAAACGACCTCTTTCCTGCAGGTATGCCTGACGGCGGCAGTGGCGGGAGTCCATGTGATGATTCTGGTAGTTTCCAAAGACTTGGGCAGCGCATTGATTTTCTTTACCGTCTATGTGTTTATGGTTTTTGTGGCTACCAATAACCCCCTATATTTACTGGCAGGCATTGGGGGCGGATCTGCGGCGGCGGCAGTGGCTTATCGGCTGTTTGGCCATGTGCAGGTGCGTGTGCAGGCATGGAGGGACCCTTGGAGCGAAATTGACGTGGGCGGATACCAGATTACGCAGTCTCTGTTTGCCATCAGCAGCGGCGGCTGGTTCGGGCTTGGATTGTTTGAAGGAACTCCTCAGTCTATTCCTTTTGTGGAGGCAGATTTTATTTTCTCTGCCGTGGCGGAAGAGCTGGGAATTCTTTTTGCCATGTGCCTGATTCTTGTCTGCATCAGCTGTTTTATGATGTTTATGAATATCTCCGTCAGACTGAAGGATCGTTTTTATCAGCTGATTGCCTTTGGCTTGGGGGTGACTTATATTTTTCAGGTGTTCCTTACGATTGGGGGAGGAAGCAAATTTATTCCCCTGACCGGGGTGACGCTGCCGCTTGTCAGCTATGGGGGGAGTTCCGTGCTGACTACTTTGGTTATGTTTGCCATTGTGGAGGGGCTGTGCATGGTCAGGAAGGATGAGGAAACGGAGGAACGGCGGACGGGAAAGATGAGGAAAGGGAAAAGGGAGAGGAAGAAAAAAGCAGAGGGTGCAGGAAAGACAGGCGGCATGGAAGAAAAGTAAGACAGGCAGCATGGAAGAAAAGCAAGACAGGCGGCATGGAAGAAAAGCAAGAGGCAGCATGGAAGAAAAGTAAGATAGGCAGCATGGGAGAAAAGCAAGATAGGCGGCATGGAAGAAAAGCAAGATAGGCGGCATGGAAGAAAAGCAAGATAGGCAGCATGGAAGAAAAGCAAGGCAGGCGGCATGGAAGAAAGGTAAGACAGATGGCATGGAAGAAAGGTAAGACGGAAACAGGCGGAAAGAATAGGAAAAAGAATCTCCCGATTGTGGCAGTGACTTATTTGTTCGTGGCAGTTTTTCTTGTCATGATGGGTTATATCTGCCAGTATTCCATGTCCCACAGACAGGAATGGATGAACAACAGCTATAACGGCAGGCAGCAGATGTTTTCGGCAAAAAATGTGAGGGGAACTATTTATGCCGGAAGCGGAGAAGTTCTGGCGCAGACGGGGACGGACAGCGAGGGCAGGGAAAAGAGGGAATATCCTTACGGAAATCTGTTTGCCCATGCCGTGGGCTATGCTACCCACGGGCGTGCCGGCGTGGAGGCGCTTGGTAATTATTATTTGATTCAGTCCAATGCCCCGCTGTCGGAAAAAGTGTCCAATGAGGCGGCAGGGATGAAATATCTGGGGGATGATGTGTATACTACGTTGGACGTGGGGCTGCAGGAAGTGGCTTCTAAGGCTATGGGAGTTTATAAAGGGGCAATCGTGGTTTCGGAGATTTCTACGGGAAAAGTGCTGGCAATGGTTTCCAAGCCGGATTTTGACCCTAATGAGATAGAGACGATTTGGGATGAACTGGTGGAGGATAAGGAAAGCGGTATTTTGCTGAACCGGGTGACACAGGGGATGTATCCGCCGGGTTCCACTTTTAAGATTGTGACGGCGTTGGAATATATGAGAGAAAATCCGGAAACATATGGGGATTACAGTTATTCCTGCAACGGCAGCTATTCCGACGGGACAGACCGCATTAATTGTTATCACGGGCAGAGCCATGGGTCTGAGGATTTTGCAAAGGCTTTTGCCAAGTCCTGTAACGCTGCGTTTGCCGATATTGGCGTGCAGTTGGACAGGACGGCTTTTCGGGATACTTTGGACAGCCTGCTTTTTAACCGGGAGCTGCCTGTTCAGATGGTTTATAATAAAAGCAGGATAGATGTGAGGCCGGATTCTTCCAACGGGGAAATGATGCAGGTGGCCATAGGGCAGGGAACGACAGGGATGTCGCCGATTCATCTGAATATGATTACCAATGCGGTGGCCAATAAGGGGAGTTTTATGGAACCCTATGTCTTGGAGCGGGTGGAGAATAGTGTGGGGACGGTGATTAAGCAGTTTTCGCCTGTTTCCGGGCCGGTTCTGATGACGGAGGAGGAAGCGGATGCGCTGAAGGGGCTGATGCAGAACGTGGTGGAGGAAGGGACGGCGAGCAAGCTGAAGGGGCTGTCATATACGGCGGCAGGGAAGACCGGGTCGGCGGAGTATAGTAATGTGAAGGAGGAGTCGCATGCTTGGTTTACCGGGTTCGCTCCGGCGGAGGAGCCGCAGATTAGCGTGACGGTTATTATTGAGGGCGCGGGGTCTGGGGGGGATTATGCGGTGCCTATTGCAAAGAGGATATTTGATGCTTATTTTGTAGGGGGGTGAGGGAGGCCGCGTCCGGCATTACGGTTCCGTAGGTTTGGCCG